>DATJLQ010000075.1:0-3476 GCA_035509415.1 Alphaproteobacteria bacterium | reverse complement strand
GAAAGCCGGGCCGGTCGCGGCTGAGCTTGCGGCGGCGGCCTGAAAGCGGACCAAGCAGAACGGACCAAGCCTTCGGGGGAACGCGGGCATGTCGGGCCGTTTCGACGCCGTCTATCGCCGCTCGCTCGAGGACCCGGAAGGGTTCTGGGGCGCCGCCGCGGCGCAAATCAATTGGTACAAGAAGTGGGACAAGGTGCTGGATTCGTCCCGCGCCCCCTTCTACCGCTGGTTCGAGGGCGGGGTCGTCAACACCTGCCACAACGCCCTCGACCGCCACGTCGAGCGCGGCCGCGGCGACCAGGTGGCGCTCATCTACGACAGCCCGGTCGCGCGCCGCACGGCGACCGGCGGCACGTTGCCCGCGGGCCTGGTTCAGCGCTTCACCTATCGCGAGCTCAGGGACCGGGTCGCGCGCTTCGCGGGCGCCCTCGCGGCACTCGGCGTCGCCAAGGGCGACCGGGTCATCCTCTACATGCCCATGGTGCCCGAAGCGCCCATCGCCATGCTCGCCTGCGCGCGCCTGGGGGCGGTGCATTCGGTCGTGTTCGGCGGTTTCGCCGCCAACGAGCTCGCGGTGCGCATCGACGATTGCAAGCCCAAGGTGATCGTCTCCGCCTCCTGCGGCATCGAGATCGCGCGCATCGTGCCCTACAAGCCGCTGCTCGACGAGGCGATCCGGCTCGCCAACCACAAGCCCCAAGCCTGCATCGTCCTCCAGCGCCCCGAGCTCGACGCGCCGCTCGCCCCGGGCCGCGATCTCGATTGGCACGCGGCGGAAGCGGCTGCGGCGCCGGCCGCGTGCGTGCCGGTCGAGGCGACCGACCCGCTTTATATCCTCTACACCTCTGGCACCACGGGCCAGCCCAAGGGCATCGTGCGCGACAATGGCGGCCATCTCGTGGCGCTCAATTGGTCGATGAAGCATGTCTACGGGATATCCCCTGGCGAGGTGTTCTGGGCCGCGTCCGACGTGGGCTGGGTGGTGGGGCACTCCTACATCGTCTACGCGCCGCTCATCTACGGCGCTACCACCATCCTCTACGAGGGGAAGCCGGTCGGCACCCCCGACGCGGGCGCCTATTGGCGCGTGATCGCGGAGCACCAGGTCAAGGCGCTGTTCACCGCACCCACCGCGTTCCGCGCCATCAAGCGCGAGGACCCGAACGGGAATTTTCTCCGGCGCCACGATCTGAGCGCGTTCCGCACGCTGTTCCTCGCGGGCGAGCGCGCCGACCCGGACACGGTGCAATGGGCCGAGACGCATTTGCGCGTGCCGGTAATCGACCATTGGTGGCAGACCGAGACCGGCTGGGCGATCGCCGCCGACTGCATGGGGATCGAGCATCTGAAGATCAAATACGGCTCGCCGACCAAAGCCGTGCCGGGCTACGATCTCCGCGCGCTCGACGCCGAGGGCAACGAGCAGAAACGCGGCGAGATCGGCTCGCTCGCGGTCAAGCTCCCGTTGCCGCCCGGCTCGTTCCCCACGCTCTGGAACGCGGACGAGCGCTACAAGCAGGCCTATCTCGCGCGCTTCCCCGGCTATTACGAGACCGGCGACGCCGGCTTCATCGACGAGGACGGCTACGTCTTCGTCATGGCGCGCACCGACGACATCATCAACGTCGCGGGCCACCGGCTCTCGACCGGGGCCATGGAGGAGGTGCTCGCGTCCCACCCCGACGTCGCCGAATGCGCCGTGATCGGCGTCGCGGATTCCCTCAAGGGCCAGGTGCCGCTCGGCTTCCTCGTGCTCAAGGCGGGTGTCGCGCGTCATCCCGAGGACGTGGTGCACGACGTGGTCGAGATGGTGCGCGCGCGTATCGGCCCCGTGGCCGCGTTCAGGAGTGCGACCGTGGTCGAGCGCCTGCCCAAGACGCGCTCGGGCAAGATCCTGCGCGCGACCATGCAGAAGATCGCCGACAACGAGACCTTCAAGGTGCCGGCGACGATCGACGATCCGCAAATCCTCGGCGAGATCGAGCGCTCGCTCGAGGAGATCGGCTACGCCAAGGCGAGACGGGGGTAGAGTCGAGGCTTGTCGTCGATTCGAAGTACTTCGCGCGCACCCCCCGCCCAGCTTCGGGTAAGCCCCCGGGTCAAGCCCGGGGGTTCGCCTCGCCAACCCTGCGCATCCCTCCCCCTCAAGGGGGGAGGAATCGCTAGCGCGACGCGATGCGACGTCAAATCCCTCCCGCTCGAGGGCGGCGGAATCGCTAGCGCGATGCGATGCCAAATTCCTCCCGCTTCGAGGGGGGGGGGAATCGTTAGCGCGATGCGACGCCAAACCCCTCCAGCTCGAGGGGGGAGGAATCGTTAGCGCGATGCGACGCCAAACCCCTCCCGCTCGAGAGGGGAGGAATCGCTAGCGCGATGCGACGCCAAACCCCTCCAGCTCGAGGGGGGAGGAATCGTTAGCGCGATGCGATGCCAAACCCCTCCAGCTCGAGGGGGGAGGAATCGCTAGCACGACGCGATGCCAATTCCCTCCCCCCTTGAGGGGGAGGGTAGGGTGGGGGGTGATGATTTGACGCGAAGTGGGGATCGACCGAGCGCGATGCTCAAGCCCGGGTCGGTGCGTCAGCCTTGCTCGACGGGCTCGGTCTTCGCGTCTTCCGTCTTAACGTCCCCAGTGGGTTGAGACGTTTCGCCAGCGGGCGCATCGCCAGCGGGCGCTTCGGGAGCCGGCGCCTCTGGAGCCGGCGTTTCGCCCGCGCCCAGATTACCCGCATCGCCCGGCGTTGCGTCGACCGTCTTGGCCGCGGCGCGCGCGGCGGCGGCGGCCCGCTTCTCGGTCTCGGCCTCGGCGCGGCGGATGCGCTCGCGCGCCTTGTTCACCGCCTTCTCGAGATCGTCGTGGGTGCAAAGCCCGAGCAGCACGGGGCTCTGGGGCTTGATGTTGGGCGTATTCCAGTGGGTGCGGTCGCGCACCGCCTGGATCGTGCTCTTGGTGGTGCCGACCAGCTTCGAGATTTGCGCGTCCGAGAGCTCGGGATGGTTCTTGAGCAACCACGCGATCGCATCGGGACGGTCGCTGCGTTTGGCGACCGGCGTGTAGCGCGCGCCCTTGGTACGCGCCTCGGGGAGCGGAATGGAGGGGACGGCGATCTTGAGCCGGTAGTCCGGATCCGCCTCACCCTTGCCGATCTCGGCCTTCTCGAGCTGGCCGCTCGCGACCGGGTCGAGCCCCTGCATCCCGCCCGCGACCTCGCCGTCGGCGATCGCCTGGACCTCGAGCTCGTGGAGGCCGCAAAAGGCCGCGATCTGGGTGAAGGTGAGGGTGGTGTTCTCGACCAGCCATACGGCGGTCGCCTTGGGCATCAGGAGTGTCGCCATCGGAGGAATCCTCGTTCGGGTCTCGGCGCCGCCTTGCCGCGGGCCGGGTCGCGCGCGGCGCGGGGTCGGCGGGCGGGCGGCGGGGAATGGGTGAACCCCCGGCTTATATAGGGATTGAGCCGGGCGCGCAAACGCCCCGG
>DATJLQ010000074.1:0-1843 GCA_035509415.1 Alphaproteobacteria bacterium | reverse complement strand
TAGGCGCTCAGGGCGGCGCCGCAAAGGAGTGGTAAGCCTCGGCCTAATGACTATGGCGCGGCAGGCCCTTGGTCTCGTCGATGCGCTGGTAGCGGGTCGCGAAATCGAGGCAGAAGCCGGTCTCGAGCTGGCCGGTATATTTCCGGAACAGCTCCTGCCAGGGCGTCTGGTTGTCGAGCTTGGGCGGCACGTAGGCCTTGCGCCGGCGCTCGAGCTCGGCGTCGGAAATCAGCATGTCGGCGCGGCGCTTCTTCAGGTCGATGCGCACCCTGTCGCCGGTCTTGAGCAACGCGAGCCCGCCGCCCGCCGCCGCCTCGGGCGACGCATTGAGCAACGACGGACTTCCCGAGGTGCCGCTTTGCCGCCCGTCGCCGATGCAGGGCAGGAGTGCGACACCCTTCTTCACCAGCCGGTCGGGAGGCAGCATGTTGACCACCTCGGCCGAGCCCGGATAGCCGATCGGCCCGCAATAGCGCACGAACAGCAAGCTGTTCTCGTCGATCGGCAACGCCGGGTCGTTGATGCGCGCGTGATAATCTTCCGGCCCGTCGAACACGATGGCGGTGCCCTCGAAGGCGCCCTCGTCGCCCTTGCGCTCGAAATAGCGTTTGCGGAAATCGGCGTCGATCACGCTGGTCTTGAGGATCGCGGAGTGGAACAGGTTGCCGCCGAGGACGGCGAAACCCGCATTCTCCTTGAGCGGCTTTTTGTAGGGATGGATCACGTCGTGATCGTGGATGCGCGCGTCGCGCAAATTCTCGGCGACCGACTTCCCGGTGCAGGTGAGCGCGTCGCCATGGAGCTTGCCCGCGTCGAGCAGCTCCTTCATCACCGCCGGCACGCCGCCCGCGCGTTGGAAATCCTCGCCGAGATAGGGGCCGGCGGGCATGAGATTCACGAGCAGCGGAATCGCGTAGCCGATGCGGTCCCAATCGCCGATCTCGAGCTCAATACCCGCGTGGCGCGCGATCGCCGTCACGTGGGGCGGGGCGTTGGTCGAGGCGCCGAGGGCCGACGCCGCGACGATCGCGTTCTCGATCGCGCTCCGCGTGAGGATGCGCGACGGGCGCAGATCCTCGTGGACCATCGCGACGATGCGCTTTCCGGTCTCGTAGGCCATCTGGCCGCGCTCGCGATAGGGTGCGGGGATGGCAGCACATCCCGGGAGCGACATGCCGAGGGCCTCCGCGAGCGAGTTCATCGAGGTCGCCGTGCCCATGGTGTTGCAATGGCCCCAGCTGGTCGCCGACGCCGCGACCTTGGCCATGAACTGCTCGTAATCGATCTTGCCCGCCGCGAGCTCCTCGCGCGCCTTCCACACCACCGTGCCCGAGCCCACGCGCTCGCCCTCGTAGTAGCCGTTGAGCATGGGCCCGCCCGAAAGCACGATCGCCGGGAGGTCGACGGTCGCCGCCGCCATGATGCAGGAGGGGGTTGTCTTGTCGCATCCCGTGGTGAGCACCACGCCGTCGAGGGGATAGCCGTAAAGCACCTCGACCAGCGAGAGATAGGCCAGGTTGCGGTCGAGGGCGGCCGTCGGGCGCTTCCCCGTCTCCTGGAGCGGGTGGCACGGGAACTCGAGCGGGATGCCGCCCGCATCGCGGATGCCCGCGCGCACGCGATGCGCGAGATCGAGATGGTGCCGGTTGCAGGGGACGAGGTCGCTCCCGGTCTGGGCAATGCCGATGATGGGCCGCCCCGCGCGCAGCTCGCCCGGCGTGATGCCGAAATTGAGGTAGCGCTCGAGATAGAGTGCCGTCATGCCCGGATTGTGCGGGTCGTCGAACCAGGATTGGCTCCGGAGACGCTTCTTCGATCCGCCCTCGGACATGTTTCGCTCCCG
>DATJLQ010000073.1:0-5942 GCA_035509415.1 Alphaproteobacteria bacterium | reverse complement strand
GAATGGTTCGCGACCGCCCGTCTCGTCGATCCGCTCGAGAAGGAGCGCATCACGATCCGGCTGGATAAGGACATTTTGGACTTCTTCCGGCGACTCGGCCCACGCTATCAGACCCGGATCAATTCCGTCCTGCGCGCCTTCGTCGTGCAAACGAGCCGGAAACGCAAAGGCGTCCATCCGCCCGCTCACAATGATTAGCAACGCGGAATCCTTTGCCGTAGAGTTGGTCCCGATTCGACGAATGAGGACTCGGAACCCCACATGACCGCTGCCACCCCCAAGATCCGCATGCGCGACGTGCACAAGGCGTTCGGGCCGAAGAAGGTCCTGACCGGCCTCGATCTCGACGTCGGCGTAGGCGAATCGGTCGTGGTGATCGGCGGCTCGGGCTCGGGGAAGTCGGTGACGCTCAAATGCATCCTCGGCCTCCTCCACCCCGAGCGCGGGTCGGTCCAGGTCGACGGCCAGGAGATGACCGAGCTCTCGGCCAGCGAGCGCGAGCCGATCCTCGGGAAGTTCGGCATGCTGTTCCAGGGGGCGGCGCTCTTCGACAGCCTCTCGGTCTGGGAGAACGTGGCCTTCGGCCTGATTCAGGCCAAGGGCATGGAGCGCCCGGACGCCAAGGAGATCGCGCTCCAGAAGCTCGCCCAAGTCGGCTTGGGCCCGGACGTGGCCGAGCTCGAGCCGGCGGAGCTCTCGGGCGGGATGAAGAAGCGCGTCGGCCTCGCGCGCGCGATCGCGACCGATCCCGAGATCATCTTCTTCGACGAGCCCACCACGGGCCTCGACCCGATCATGGGCGACGTGATCAACGACCTGATCCGGAAATGCGTGCGCGAGCTCGGCGCCACGGCACTCTCGATCACCCACGACATGGCGAGTGCGCGCAAGATCGCGGACCGCATCGCCATGATCTATGGCGGCAAGATCATCTGGACCGGCTCGGTCGCCGAGCTCGATCACGTCTCGAACGAGTATGTCGACCAGTTCGTCCACGGCCGCGCCGACGGCCCGATCAAGATGGAAGTGCGCGCGTGAGCGAGCGTGGCCGCGTTGCGGCCGCTACCGGGCGCGCGCGGGAGGCGCTCTAATTGGCCAAGGCCCATAGCCACTATGTGTGCCAGCAATGCGGCGCCGTCTATGCGCGCTGGCAGGGCCGGTGCGAGGCGTGCGGCGGCTGGAACAGCGTGATCGAGGAGCCGGTCGACGCGGCCCCGCGCGGCCTCGGCGCCGCGGGCAAGGCGAGTGCCAAGTCGAAGGGCGTCCAGTTCGCGCGCCTCGACGGGCCGGCCCAGGGTCAATCAAGGCGCGCGACCGGCATCGGCGAGCTCGACCGCGTCACGGGCGGCGGGCTCGTGGCGGCCTCGGCCGTCCTGGTCGGCGGCGATCCGGGCATCGGGAAATCGACCCTCCTGCTACAGGCGGCGGCGCGCCTCGCGGGCGAAATGCGTTGCGCCTACGTCTCGGGCGAAGAATCCATCGACCAGGTGCGTATGCGCGCGGCGCGTATGGGCCTCGCGGCCGCACCGGTCGAGCTCGCGGCCGCGACTTCGGTGCGCGAGATCGCCGCCAGCCTCGACCGCGCCGATGGGCCCGGGCTCGTGGTGATCGATTCGATCCAGACCATGTATCTCGACACGCTCGACTCGGCCCCCGGCACTGTCGCCCAGGTACGCGCCTCTTCCCAGGAGCTGATCCGCATCGCCAAGCGCCGCGGCACCATCGTGGTGCTGGTCGGCCACGTCACCAAGGAGGGCCAGATCGCGGGCCCGCGCGTGCTCGAGCACATGGTCGACACGGTGCTCTATTTCGAGGGCGAGCGCGGCCACCAGTTCCGCATTCTGCGCGCGGTCAAGAACCGCTTCGGCCCGACCGACGAGATCGGCGTGTTCGAGATGACCGACCGCGGGCTGATGGAGGTCCAGAACCCCTCCTCCCTCTTCCTCACCGACCGCGAGCGGCCGGTGAGCGGCGCCGCGGTCTTCGCCGGCATCGAGGGTACGCGGCCCATGCTGGTCGAGGTCCAGGCCCTGGTCTCGCCCGCCTCCTTCGCGACCCCGCGCCGGGCGGTGGTCGGCTGGGACGGCGCCCGGCTCGCCATGGTCCTCGCCGTGCTCGAGGCGCGTTGCGGCCTTGCCCTCGGGGCACGCGATGTCTATTTGAACGTCGCCGGCGGGCTCCGGATCAACGAGCCTGCGGCGGACCTCGCGGTCGCGGCGGCGCTCATGTCGTCGGCGGCCGACCGGCCGGTGCCCCAGGGTGCGGTCGTGTTCGGCGAGATCGGCCTCTCGGGCGAGGTCAGGCCGGTGAACCAGATGGATCTGCGCCTCAAGGAAGCGGCCCGTCTCGGCTTCGACCATGGGATCGTCCCGCCCCGCGCGCGCGCGCCAGGGAAGCAGGCTCCTGCGGAGCGGGTCGCCTCGGGCCTGAGGCTCACCGAGATCGGCCGGCTCCACGAGCTCGGCCTCTTGTTCGAGGGGAGCGGAAACGGCGGCGCGGCGCTCCGCGGCATCGGAAGAGGTTAGACGCGCATCCCATGAATTTGGTCGACATCGTCGTCATCGCCGTGATCCTGCTCTCGGGCCTGTTCGCGCTCTTCCGCGGCTTCGTGAAGGAGCTTCTGAGCGTCGTGGGCTGGGTCGGCGCCGCGTTCGCGACCCTTTATCTCTTCAAATACGTAACCCCCTGGTTCCGCAAGTTCATCGCCATCCCCTGGCTCGCCGACGGTGCCGCCGGAATCGTGCTTTTCGTGGTCTCGCTGGTGATCCTCACCACCTTGAGCCACGCGCTCGCCTCGCGCGTCGGCCAGAGCCACTACTCGGCGCTCGACAAGTCGCTCGGGCTCGTGTTCGGGCTCGTGCGCGGCGCGGTCCTGGTGTGCCTCGCCTATCTCGCCCTCGGCCACCTGGTCGATTCGCCGGACCAGTATCCCGCCCTGGTGCGCAACGCGCGCACCGTGCCGCTGGTCGAGCAGGGGGCGCGCATGATCGAGGCGCTCATCCCGGAGAACGTGCGCCGCACCAGCGCCCAGGCGCTCGACGACGCCCAAAGCAAGGCCCAACGCGGCCTCGCCGCTCAACGCGCCCTCGAGCAGCTGGTCCAGCCGGCGGCGCCGAAGCCTAATGCGCCCAAGGCCCAGGAGGGCTATAAGGCTGACGAGCGCAAGGAGATGGAGCGCGTGATCGAGACCAACCAGTAGGCTTGGTTTTCGGGTTGGCGAGTCTTATCTCATCGTGCGCGACGCGCGGCCGCAGCAAGAGACTAAGGATCGGAAATGCCCCTTTCGACCCACCCCTTCGACGACGACAAGCTCAAGGAGGAGTGCGGCATTTTCGGCATCTTCGGCCATCCGGATGCGGCGGCGCTCACGGCCCTCGGGCTCCACGCGCTCCAGCATCGCGGCCAGGAGGCCTGCGGCGTCGTGAGCTACGACGGGCGCCAGTTCCACCAGCAACGCGCCCTCGGCCTGGTGGGCGACAACCTCAGCAACGAGGACGTAATCAAGAAGCTCCCGGGCGACCGCGCGATCGGCCATGTGCGCTACGCGACCCACGGCGAGACGGTGCTGCGCAACGTGCAGCCGCTGTTCGCCCACCTGCAGCAGGGCGGCTTCGCCCTCGGCCACAACGGCAACCTCACCAACGCCAACGCGGTGCGCGAGCGGCTGACGCGGCGCGGCTCGCTGTTCCAGTCGACCACCGACACCGAGATCATCGTGCACCTGATCGCGACCAGCGAGTACGGCACGCTCATCGACCGCCTGATCGACGCGTTGCGCCAGCTCGAGGGCGCCTATTCGCTCGTGGCGATGTCGGAGGAAGCGGTCATCGGCATGCGCGATCCCCTGGGCGTGCGTCCGCTCGTGCTGGGCAAGACCTGGGACGGCGCGAACATCCTCACGTCGGAGACCTGCGCCCTCGACATCATCGACGCGCAATTCGTGCGCGACGTCGAGCCGGGCGAGATCGTGGTGCTCGACCGGCGCGGCGTCCACTCGCTCAAGCCGTTTCCGCCCATGCGCCGGCGCTTCTGCATCTTCGAGTACATCTACTTCGCGCGCCCCGACAGCCGCATGGAGGGGAAAAGCGTCTACGAGATCCGCAAGGAGATCGGCGCCGAGCTCGCGCGCGAGGCGCAGGTGCCGGCGGACGTGGTGATCCCGGTGCCGGATTCCGGCGTCCCGGCCGCGATCGGCTACGCGCGCGAGGCCAAAATCCCGTTCGAGCTCGGCATCATCCGCAACCATTACGTCGGCCGCACCTTCATCGAGCCGACCGACCAGATCCGCCACCTCGGCGTCAAGCTGAAGCACAATGCCAACCGCGCCAACATCCAGGGCAAGCGGGTCATCCTGGTCGACGATTCCATCGTGCGCGGCACCACCTCGACCAAGATCGTCGCCATGGTGCGCGAGGCCGGCGCGCGCGAGGTGCATATGCGCATCGCCAGCCCGCCGACCACGCATTCCTGCTTCTACGGCGTCGACACGCCGGAACGCTCCAAGCTGCTCGCGGCGCAGCACGATGTCGAGGCCATGGCCGGGCTGATCGGCGTCGACAGCCTCGCCTTCATCTCCATGGACGGGCTCTACCGCGCCATGGGCGAGGCCGGCCGCGACAAGGCCGCGCCGCAATTCTGCGACGCCTGCTTCTCCGGCGACTATCCGATCGCCCTCACCGACTTCGACGGCGGCGCCAACGCGCAATTGTCGCTGCTCGCCGAGCGCGCCTGAGCGGTGCTGCGCGACATCCTGGTCGCCCTGTTCGGCGCCGGCGGCGCGGCTCTCTTCTCCCAGGCGCCGGAATTCTTCCAGCAATACCTGCAACGCCTCGGCGGCGCGCTCGACGAACTCACGCGGCTGAACCTGGCGGTGCCGGCGGCCCAGGCGCGCGTCGTCAGCCTGACCGCGGCCCGCGATGCGCTGCAGAACGCCGACGCGCTGACCCGGCCGTACGATTTCGCCAGCCACCTGCAGCCGGATATCGCGCTCGGCGCGCTCGCCGCCTTTCGCCCGGCCCTGCCGCTGACGTCGGAAGGCTTCATCTATGCCGCGCTCGGGCTGGTGTTCGGCGTCGCCCTGGTGAACCTGATGTATCGCCCGGCGCGCCGCCGCGCCCGGGCATGAGGCGGCGCTTCGCCGCGCTCGCGCCGCTGTGCCGGCGGTGCTATCAAGACGGCGAATTCTGTCGAGGTGCCATGTGCCGCAACGCCTGAAGGACCGTATCGCGCTCATCACCGGCGCCAGCCGCGGCCTCGGCGCCGCCGTGGCGCGGCGCTTCGCCGCCGAAGGCGCCCATCTCATCCTGGTGGCGCGCACGGTCGGCGGCCTGGAGGAGGTGGACGACGCGGTCAAGGCCGCCGGCGCCAGCGCCACGCTCGTGCCGCTCGACCTGCGCCAGGGCGAGGCGATCGACGGGCTGGCGGCGCCGCTGCTCGAGCGCTTCGGCAGGATCGACGTGCTGGTCGGCAATGCCGGCATGCTCGGCCGGCTCACGCCGCTGCGCGACTATCCGCCCGACCTCTGGAGCGAGGTGTTCCAGCTCAACGTGCATGCCAACTGGCGGCTGATCCGCGCCGTCGATCCGCTGCTGCGCCGCTCCGACGCCGGCCGCGCCATCTTCGTCACCTCCGGCATCACCCGGCGCAGCATCGCCTATTGGGGCGCCTATGCGGCGAGCAAGACGGCGCTGGAATCGCTCGCGCTGACCTATGCGGCGGAGACGGCGACCACCGCGGTCAGGGTCAACCTGGTCAATCCCGGCCCGACCCGCACGCGCATGCGCGCCCAGGCCTTTCCCGGCGAGGATCCGGAAACCCTGCCGGCGCCCGAGGAGCTGACCGACGCCTTCGTCGCGCTCGCCGAGCCGGCCTGCTCCTTGCACGGCCAATGGATCGCCGCCGACGAATGGCGCGCCGCGGCTAGCGCGCCGCAGCAATAGGCG
>DATJLQ010000072.1:0-2002 GCA_035509415.1 Alphaproteobacteria bacterium | reverse complement strand
ATAGGCGTCGAGATTGAGCCGGTCGAGGTCGAGGCTGATGCCGTAGGCGGGCCGCGCGCCGAACACGATCACGCCGCCGCCGCGTAGATGGGACGCGTCGATCGTGCCGTCGAGGGTCTTGATCTCGAGCCGGCCCGGCGTCGCGTCGAGGGTCGCGTTGACGCTGAGCCTCCGCAGGCGCTCGGGAGGTACCCCGCCCGCATCGATGCCGAGCCAGCCCATGAGATCGCGCAGATTGTCCGAATCGAGCACGAGATTGCCTGCGAAGCTCGGCGCACCCGACGCGTCCCAACGCATGGCGCCATAGATCGTCGCGTCGGAATCGCCCGGCAACTCCGCGGTCGCCTTCTCGAGCTGGAGCTGGCCGCGAACGAGCGCCAGGCTAAGCTGGGCGCCGCGGATCGGAGCACCACGATAGAGCAGCGCCGTCGCGCGCGCGTCGAGATGAAGCTCGATGTCCTTGGGAAACGCGAAGAGCGCCGCGGTGCCCGACGACGCCGCACTTGGCGCCGGCGCGACGTTCGACGGTGCAACCGGTGAGGATGGCGCGGGCGTCCCTGCCTGTTTCGGCCCCTCGCTCAGATCGAGGCGCTCGAAGACGAGCTTCGCGTCGATGCGGCGCGTGCGGCCTGCGTCCTTGGGCGGCGTCATTTCGAGGCTCCCGCTCGCTTCGCTATCGCCGAGCCCGACGCTCGCATCCGTGAGCGCGAAGGCGCCTTTCGCCCATTTGGCGTCGCCTTCGACCGAGAAAGCCTGATCGAAGAAGGCGGGGAAGTGCTGCACCCCGTCGAGACCGAGGCCGCGCGCACTCGCGGCGAGGTCGGCGCCCGCGAGCTTGAGCCGTCCGGTGAACGCGTAATTTCCGTCGGCGCGCGCGAGGCCGCCATCGAGCGAGAGGGTGGTGCCAGCCGCGGCGATCTTCACGTCGAGCCCGGCCGGCGCCGCGTCGGCGCCCGAGGTCCAGAAGCCCCGCTCGAGGGTCGCATCGAACGCAATCGGAAGATCGCGATAGAGACCGCGACCGTGGAGCTCGACCGGTGCGTCCTGAGGCGCCAGAAGAGTGCCCGAGACCCTGTCGAGCTCGACGCGCGCGCCGCTTTCGTCGTCGCGATAGACGAGGGTGCCGTTGGATATCTCGATGCGGTCGACTCGCGGCCGGCCCAGGCTGCCGCCGAGGGCGACCCCGGTGAGGTTCACGCTGTTCCCGGCCGAGCGCGCGACCTCGGGTGTGAAGCGCCAATTGACGCGCCCGTCCTTGAAGCGCTCGAGCGCGATCGCGGGCGCGTTGAGCACCAGGCTCTCGACGCGGATCTTGCCCCCGAGCAGCGGCCAGAGGGAAAGCTTCAAATCGAGCGACTTGAGCCGCACCATGTCGGGAGTCGAGGCGCCCGGGAGATTCGCAAGGCGCGCATCCGCGATGCTGAGCCGCGGGCTCGGCAATAGCTCGAACGAGATCGGCCCGTCGATCGCGAGCGCGCGGCCGGTCGCGTCCTGGATACGCGCGGCGATCTCGCCCTTGTAGCGGCTCCAATCGACGAAGCGCGGGCCGATGAACGCGGCACTCGCGAGAGCGACGACGATCACGCCGATGGCGACCAGGAACTTCCTCAACGCCGCGCTACCTCCTTGGCACGAGACGGGAGTCCGCCTTGCGTTATCGCCGATATCGCTCCGACCGGCAACGGTTGCCCGACGCCACACCCGATCGCTTTATTTCCGATTTGCGGCGCCGATTTCGATTTGCGGCCGCCCGGGCGCCGCTCACACGCGCAGGATCTTGCCGGGATTGAGGATATTGTCCGGATCGAGCGCACGCTTGATCTGGCGCATGACGCTCACGGCCTCGCCATGCTCGGCGATGAGGAAATCCATCTTGCCGAGCCCGACCCCGTGCTCGCCGGTGCAGGTGCCGTCCATGGCGAGGGCGCGCATCACCATGCGCTCGTTGAGCGCCTCGGCCTCCTTGCGCTCGCTCTCGCTGTCCGGGTCGATCGCGCACAGG
>DATJLQ010000071.1:0-5271 GCA_035509415.1 Alphaproteobacteria bacterium | reverse complement strand
CCCCCCCATAAAAGGGGGTTTGCGCCGCATGCCGCAAACCCCGAGTTCAGGGAGGAGCCACCCGCGTCGCCGGGGGCCGAGCGGCCTCTCAGCTACAACCGCTCGTGGCGCCGCAGGTGTTGCACTTGAGGCAGGTGCCGTTTCGCACCAGCGTGAAATTGCCGCATTCGCCGCAGGCGTCGCCTTCGTAGCCCTTGAGACGAGCCTCGAGGATCTGCGACAGGCGGCTATCGGTCTCATCGGCGATCGCGGCACCGACGGCGAGGGCATTCGCGGCTTCGCCGTGCAGGGCGTGATCGTGCAAGTCGTGCGCGACGGAGCCCGAGAAGGCCTCGGCGACCGCAACCCCCGCGACCGCGCTTCCACTTGCCTGCGCGACCACGGTTGCGGCACCGGCGCCGCTCGCGCGGCCGGTCGCACCCGCATTGCCCGAGAACACTTGGAACTTCGGCATGTGTCCGCGCACGAGGCCCTTCGACGCGATGCGCGGCAGATCGCTCTCGCCCGACCCGCGCCCGACCGTGTCGGGGTTGAGGTCGTGCGGCTCGACGTGCGCGAGATCGTTGCGCCCCACATAGGACACCGCGAGCTCACGGAAAATATAGTCGAGGATCGAGGTCGCCATCTTGATCACGTCGTTGCCCTCGACCATGCCCGAGGGCTCGAAGCGCGTGAAGGTGAAGGCCTCGACGAATTCCTCGAGCGGCACGCCGTATTGGAGGCCGATCGAGATGGCGATCGCGAAATTGTTCATGAGGCTGCGGAACGCCGAGCCTTCCTTGTGCATGTCGATGAAGATCTCGGCGAGCGTGCCGTCCTCGTACTCGCCCGTGCGCAGATAGACCTTGTGCCCGCCCACCACGGCCTTCTGGGTGTAGCCCTTGCGGCGCTGGGGCAGGCGCCGGCGCTGGTTGCGCCGCTCGACCTCGACCACCTTCTCGACCACGCGCTCGACGATGCGCTCGGCGAGGATCGTCGCGCGCGTCGCGGCCGGCGCCTCGACCAGCTCGTCGACCAGATCCTGGTCGTCGAGCAGCTGGGACGAGAGCGGCTGGGAGAGCTTCGAGCCGTCGCGATAAAGCGCGTTCGCCTTGAGGCCCAGGCGCCAGGACAGCATGTAGGCGTCCTTGCATTCCTGCACCGTGGCCGAATTCGGCATGTTGATGGTCTTCGAGATCGCACCCGAGACGAAGGGCTGGCTCGCGGCCATCATGCGGATATGGGCCTCGGTCGAGAGGTAGCGCTTGCCGATGCGGCCGCAGGGATTGGCGCAGTCGAACACCGAAAGATGCTCGGGCTTCAAATGCGGCGCGCCTTCGACCGTCATGGCGCCGCAGACGAAGATGTTGGCGGCCTCGATCTCGTCCTTCGCGAAATCGAGCTCGGCGAGCATGTCGAAGCCGGTATCGTCGAGCTGGGGCTTCGAGAAGCCGAGGGCCCCCGTGCAGAATTCCTCGCCCAGCGTCCATTTGTTGAAGGCGAAGCGGATGTCGAACGCGGCCGCGAGCGCCTGCTCGACAGCGGCGATCTTCTCCGGCGTGAAGCCCTTGGCGGCGAGCGTGTCGTGGTTGACGCCGGGCGCACCCTTGAGCGTGCCATGGCCGACCGCGTAGCGCTCGATGTTCTCGATCTCGCCTTGGCTATAGCCGAGCGTCTTCAACGCCAGCGGCACCGTGCGGTTGATGATCTTGAAATAGCCGCCGCCCGCGAGCTTCTTGAACTTGACGAGCGAGAAATCGGGCTCGATGCCCGTGGTGTCGCAATCCATCACGAGGCCGATCGTGCCCGTGGGCGCGATCACGGTCGCCTGCGCGTTCCGATAGCCATGCGCCTCGCCGGCCGCCAAGGCCTCGTCCCAGGCGCGCGCGGCGGCGAGGGAGAGTTGCGCATCCGGGCATTCCTTGGCGCGCAGCGGCACCGGCCGGATCGAGAGGCCTTCATAGCCCTCGGTCGCCCCGTGGGCGGCGCGGCGATGGTTGCGGATCACGCGCAGCATCGCGTCGCGGTTCTGCTCATAGCCCGGGAACGGCCCAAGCTCTTGCGCCATCTCGGCCGAGGTCTTGTAGGAAATGCCGGTCATGAGCGCTGAGATCGCCGCGCACATGGCGCGCCCCTCGGGGCTGTCGTAGGAATGGCCGAGCGACATGAGCAAGGCGCCGATGTTCGCGTAGCCGAGGCCGAGCGTGCGGAACTCGTAGGAGAGCTCGGCGATGCGCTGGCTCGGGAACTGGGCCATGAGCACCGAGATCTCGAGGGTCACGGTCCAGAGGCGCACCGCATGCTCGAATTCCGCGACGCGGAAGATGCCGTCCTCGGCGCGGAAGGTCATGAGGTTGAGCGACGCGAGGTTGCACGCCGTGTCGTCGAGGAACATGTATTCCGAACACGGGTTGGACGCGTTGATGCGCCCGCTCGCGGGGCAGGTGTGCCACTCGTTGATCGTGGTGTCGTACTGCACGCCCGGATCGGCCGACGCCCAGGCGGCGTAGGCGATCTGCTCCCAGAGGTCGGCGGCCTGGAGCTTCTTGTGCACCTTGCCGTCGACGCGCCGGATCAGCGTCCATTCGCCGTTCTCGAGCACGGTCTCGAGGAACTTGTTGTCGATGCGCACCGAGTTGTTCGAGTTCTGGCCCGAGACGGTGAGGTAGGCGTCCGAATCCCAATCCGTGTCGTAGGTGCGGAAATCGATCTCGGTATAGCCCTGCTGCGCGAACTGGATCACGCGCTGGACGTAGTTCTCCGGGATCATCGCCTTGCGCGCGGCGATCACGGCGCGCTTCAGCTGCGGGTTCTGGCGCGGATCGAAGCAGGCCTCCTTCGGCCCCTCGCAATTGTGGCAGGCGCGCATCACCTCATTCAGGTGCTTGCTCGCGAGCTTGGAGCCCGCGACCAGGGCGGCCACCTTCTGCTCCTCGATCACCTTCCAGTTGATGTATTCCTCGATGTCCGGGTGGTCGAGATCGACCGTCACCATCTTGGCCGCGCGCCGCGTGGTGCCGCCCGACTTGATGGCACCGGCCGCGCGGTCGCCGATCTTCAAGAAGCTCATCATGCCCGAGGAGCGGCCGCCGCCCGAGAGGCGCTCGCCGTCGCCGCGCAGCTTCGAGAAATTGGTGCCGGTGCCCGAGCCGTACTTGAACAGGCGCGCCTCGCGCACCCAGAGATCCATGATCCCGCCCTCGTTCACCAGGTCGTCGGCGACGCTCTGGATGAAGCAGGCGTGGGGTTGCGGGTGCTCGTAGGAGGACGCCGAGCGCACCAGCTTCCCGGTCTCGAAATCGACGTAGCAATGGCCCTGCGCCGGCCCGTCGATGCCGTAGGCCCAATGGAGCCCGGTGTTGAACCATTGGGGCGAGTTGGGGGCGGCCATCTGCGCCGCGAGCATGTAGCGCATCTCGTCGTAATAGGCGCGCGCGTCCGACTCCTGGTCGAAATAGCCGCCCTTCCAGCCCCAATAGGTCCAGGTGCCGGCGAGCCGGTCGAACACCTGGCGCGCGTCGGTCTCGCCCGTGGTGCGCTCGGCCTTGGGCAGCGCCTCGAGCGCCGCCGCGTCGGGCGCCTTGCGCCAGAGCCAGGAGGGAACCGTCGATTCCTCGACCGGCTTCAGGCGCGCCGGCACGCCCGCCTTGCGGAAATATTTCTGCGCCAGCACGTCGCTCGCGACCTGCGACCAGGCGGCGGGGACCTGGATGTTGTCGAGCTTGAACACCACCGAGCCGTCCGGATTGCGGATCTCGCTGCCGGTGGTGCGGAACTCGATCTTCGCATAAGGAGATTTGCCGTCCTCGGTGAACAGGCGCTCGATTCGCATAACCACGTCTCCCCAAATTTTTTCGTTGGCCCTTCGGTCAACATCCCCGCCCCGAGTCGCGCCCCGCGACTCATCAAGGCTCTCCGCCATCTGCCCAGTGCCGCGCCGCCCCACCCTTAGTGTCCGTGAACGACGCGACCACTATTTATTGTTCAAAAATGGATTCGGCGCAACAGAAATCGTTCTTCTGTTGTATTCAGAAGATCGATTTTGTAACAATCTTAGTATTCGTGGGGAGTTTTACTGAAAAAGCACCGCGCCTATTCTTGCGGCGGTCGGCCGCAAGCCTAGCGAAGGCGTCGGTTGGGTCGAGATTGCTTGAAAGCGCCGCGACACTTCCGTGTCGCTCCTCGGCCGCCCCTTGGTTCCCGGTCGCGTCGCCCGTCGCGATTCAGGGCATCCAACGTAACATCGGCGCCGGAGAGAGTCAACAGGATGTTGGGTCGATCCCCCAGTTTCCCACAACATATTGTGACGGTTTCTAGCGCGTCAGTCGAGCGGCTCGACCAAGGGCTTCGCCCCCCGCTCGGCGAGCTGGGTCGCAACGATGGCGCCGATCACGAGCACGCCGCCCAAGGCCTGGACCGGCGCCAACCGCTCGCCCAGGAGAAGTGCCGCGAGGATGAGGGTGACCACGGGCTCGATATTGGCGAGCAGCGACGCCTTGACCGCTCCCAACATGGGCAGCGCCGTGAACAGGGTCACGAAGGAGGCGAGATAGATGAGCGCGAATCCGGCGGCGGCGATCAGGCCCGCGTCGGTTCCCGGCGGCACGAAGGCGCCGAAGGCGAGGAACGCGAACACCACGCCGGCCCCGCAGCCGACCAGCAGATGGAGCTTGACCGCGAGCGGGTCGGCGTCCTTGTCGGCGTGAGCCTGGCCCAGGAGCCGGTCGCTCCAGAACAGCACGTTGCCGAGGCTCACCGCCGCGAGGGCCGCGAGGGCGATGCCTCGGCCGTCGAGGTTGGATTCGCGCCCCGCGCCGAGCAGGAGGCCCAATCCCACGAAGGCGCAGGCCAGGGCCGCGAGCCGCGCCGTCCCGAGCGGGCGCTTGTCGATGGCGCGGCTCAGAAGCGCCACGATGAGCGGGTAGGTATAGAAGATGAGCACCGCGAGGCTCACCGGGATGTAGCGCACCGAGGCGATATAGCCGATCGAGTTGCAGGAGAGCACGAGGCCTAGGAAGAGCGCCCGTCGGCGCATGGGCCGCGGCAGGCTCATCCGGCGCCCGCTCAAGACGAAATAGCCCGCGAGGGCCGCCGGCACGAAGAGATGGCGGAACAGCAGCAGCGTCAACGCATTGGCGCCCGACGCATAGGCGAATTTCGCGAGAATCGTGGTGGCCGCGAATCCCGACATGGCGCCCAAGGCCATGGCGGGTCCGACCCAGGTACCGCGCGCGGCGTTGGGCGTAGGCGTTGAGATGACGGGCTCCGATGCGATTGCGAGGACGGGCGGGG
>DATJLQ010000070.1:0-21845 GCA_035509415.1 Alphaproteobacteria bacterium | reverse complement strand
CAGCCATGGCCCGCACGCCCATCCATCCCGGCGAGCAGCTTGCCGACGCAATCGCAGCCTCGGAGATCACCGCCGCGCGCTTGGCGCACGACATCCGCGTTCCGGCGAACCGGGTGACGGCGATCCTGCACGGCACGCGTGGGATCAGCGCCGACACGGCGCTCCGGCTCGGGCGCTATTTCGGCACCAGCGCCGCATTCTGGATGAATCTCCAGCAGCTCTACGATCTACGTGTCGCCGAGCGCGAAATCGGCGACCGCCTCGAGACCATCCCGCGCGGCCGGGCACGCATAGGCGCCAAATCCGCCGCCGCGGAATAGAGCCTACAGCGCCGTCTTGAGGAGCCGCGCGAGCTCGCCCACCACGCCGCGCCGGAACAAGAGCACGCAGGCGACGAAGATGCCGCCCTGCACCACGGTCACCCACGAGCCGAGGGTCGCGAGATACTGCTCCATGGTGACCAGGATCAAGGCGCCCACGACCGGGCCGTAGACCGTCCCGAGCCCGCCCACGAGCGCCATCAGCACCACCTCGCCCGACATGCTCCAATGCACGTCGGTCAAGGCCGCGAGCTGGAACACGATCGACTTGGTCGCGCCGGCGAGGCCGGCCAGCGCCGCCGAGAGCACGAAGGCGAGGAGCTTGTACTGGTCGACCCGGTAGCCGAGCGAGATCGCGCGCGGCTCGTTCTCGCGGATCGCCTTCAGCACCTGGCCGAAGGGCGAATGGATGGTGCGGTAGATCAGAAGAAAGCCCGCGAGGAAGATGACCAACACGGTGAAATAGAGCGGCATCATCTTGTCGAGGCCGATGAGTCCGAACAGCTTTCCCTGCGGAATGCCCTGGATGCCGTCCTCGCCACCGGTGAACTTCGCTTCGAGGCAGAAGAAATAGACCATCTGCGAGAGGGCCAGCGTGATCATGGCGAAATAGATGCCCTGGCGCCGGATCGCGAGTGCTCCGATCACGATGCCCAAGAGCGTCGCCCCCAGCGTCCCGATCAGGATCGAGACTCCCGGCGGCAGTCCCCAGGCCTTGGCCGCATGGCCGCAGAAATAGGCCGCCATGCCCATGAAGGCCGCGTGGCCGAACGAGAGCAGCCCCACATAGCCCACGAGCAGGTTGAACGCGCAGGCGAACAGCGCGAAGCACAGCACCTTCATGAGGAACACGGGGTAGACGAAATAGGGGGCGACGAGGAAAAAGGCGAGCATGAGCGCGAAGGCGATCGCCTGGGCGCGGAAGGCACCCGCCGTCTCCTTCGTGCCCGCGTCCACAGCGCTCATCAGCCGCGCCTCCCGAACAGGCCGGCGGGCTTGATCAGGAGCACGATCGCCATGATCACGAAGATCACCGTGCTCGACGCCTCGGGATAGAACACCTTGGTCAATCCCTCCATCACGCCGAGGCCGAAGCCGGTCAGGATCGAGCCCATGATCGAGCCCATGCCGCCGATCACCACCACCGCGAACACGACGATGATGAGGTCCGAGCCCATGAGCGGGCTCACCTGGTAGATGGGCGCTGCCATCACGCCGCCGAGTGCGGCGAGTGCTACGCCGAAGGCGTAGGTGAGCGTGATCATGCGCGGCACGTTGATGCCGAATGCTTGGACCAAGGCTGGATTCTCGGTCGCGGCGCGCAGGTACGCGCCGAGCTTGGTGCGCTCGATCACGAGCCAGGTCGCGAAGCACACCACGACCGAAGCGGCCACGACCCAGGCGCGGTAGACCGGCAGGTACATGAATCCGAGCGCATAGCCGCCCTGGAGCCCGTCCGGGATGACATAGGGCTGGCCGGCCGAGCCGTATTCGTTCTGAAACAGGCCCTGGATCACGAGCGCCAAGCCGAAGGTGAGCAAAAGCCCGTAGAGATGGTCGAGCTTGTAGATCCACCGGAGGAAGCAGCGCTCGAGCGCGACGCCGATGAGCGCCACGACGAGGGGCGCGATCAAAAGCGCCCACCAATAGCTGACCCCGAAATAGGCCAGCAGCATCCAGGCGAGGAACGCCCCCACCATGTAGAGCGCGCCATGGGCGAAATTGATGATGTTGAGCAGGCCGAAAATGACCGCGAGCCCGAGGCTCAGGAGCGCGTAGAACGAGCCGTTGATGAGCCCGATCAGGAGCTGGCCGAACAGGGCCGCCGAGGGAATGCCGAAAATCTGGACCATGCGCGAATCCGAATTGCGCGTTCGCGGAAGCGAGGCGGCGCCGGTCCCGCGACCGACGCCGCCCCGGATTTCCTAGGCCGACCCGCCGCCTACTTTACCAGCGGGCACATGCCCTTCTCGTCGGCGAGCGGCCGGAACGCCTTGTCCGGCGGAATCTTCGCGACCACCTTGAAGAGATCGTAGGGCCCCTTCGATTCCGACGGCTTCTTCACCTCGACCAGGTACATGGCGTGCTCGGCCGTGCCGTCGACGCGCAGCACCGTGGGCCCGAACAGCGGGTCCTCGTAGGTGACGCTCTTCATCGAATCCACGACCTTGCGGCCGTCGGCCGCCGAGCCCACGCGCTTCACCGCCTCGAGATAATGCAGCGTCTCGGAATAGATGCCGGCCATGATCATGGTCGGGTACTTGCCGTGGTTCATCGCCGCCATGCGCTCGGCGAACTTGCGGGTCTTGTCGTTGAGGTCCCAGTAGTACGCGGTCGTGATCGTGAGGCCCTGGGCGGTCTGGAGTCCGAGCGCATGCACGTCGGACAGGAACACGAGCAACCCCGCGAGCTTCTGCCCGCCCTTGACGATGCCGAACTCGGCCGCCTGCTTGATCGAGTTGATCGTGTCGCCGCCCGCGTTCGCGAGCCCGATCACCTGCGCCTTCGACGCCTGCGCCTGCAGGAGGAAGGACGAGAAGTCGGACGTGTTCAAGGGATGCAGCACCTGGCCCAGCACCTTGCCGCCCGCGGCCTCGACGACCGCCGCGGTGTCGTGCTCGAGCGCGTGGCCGAAGGCGTAGTCGGAGGTCAGGAAGAACCAGGTCTTGCCGCCGTTCGCCACGATGGCGCCGCCGGTGCCGTGGGCGAGCGCCCAGGTGTCGTAGGTCCAGTGCACGTTGTTGGGCGTGCATTTCGAGCCCGTGAGGTCCGAGCTCGCGGCGCCCGAGATGAGGAACACCTTGTTCTTCTCCTGGGTCACCTGCGAGACCGCGAGTGCTACGCCCGAGTTCGGCACGTCGACGATCGCGTCCACGTGGTCGACGTCGTACCACTGGCGCGCGATGCCGGCGCCGACGTCGGGCTTGTTCTGGTGGTCGGCCGAGACGATCTCGACCTTCATGCCGTTCTTGGCCGGATCGAAATCCTCGACCGCGAGCTTGACGGCCGAGATTCCGTCGGGCCCGCTCACGTCGGCATAGAGGCTCGACATGTCGCTCAGGTCGCCGATCTTGACCGTGATCTCGGCATGGGCGCTCGCGGCGCCGAGGCCGAAGGCAAGGGCCGATAGCAGCAGCAGCTTCTTCATGGCGTTTTCCCCTCGTGTTGCGCGTCGGTTGACTTGTGGACGCCTCGTTCAGACCCCGAGATAGTCGTGCAGCTTCTTCATGTTGCGCTCGAGCGCGTCGTTCGGGATCAGGTCGACGACCCGGCCGTGCTCCATGACGTAGTGCCGGTCCGCCACGGTCGCGGCGAAGCGGAAATTCTGCTCGACCAGGAGCACGGTGAAGCCGAGCGCCTTCAGCTCGCGCACGGTCGAGCCGATCTGCTGGATGATGACGGGGGCGAGCCCCTCGGTGGGCTCGTCGAGAAGCAGGAGCCGCGCGCCGGTGCGCAGGATGCGCGCGATCGCGAGCATCTGCTGCTCGCCGCCCGAAAGCTTGGTGCCCTGGCTCGAGAGCCGCTCGGCGAGGTTCGGGAACAGCGCGAAGATGCGCGCGCGCTCGAGGCCGCCGGGCTTGACCTCGGGCGGCAGAGTCAGATTCTCGCGCACGCTGAGGCTCGCGAAGATGCCGCGCTCCTCGGGGCAGAAGGCGAGCCCGAGCCGCGCGATGCGGTTCGACGCCATCCCGATGGTCTCGCGCTCCTCGAAGCGCACCGAGCCTTCGCGCCGGCCGACCATGCCCATGATCGATTTGAGCGTCGTCGTCTTGCCGGCGCCGTTGCGGCCCAGGAGCGTCACCACCTCGCCCGGGAACACGTCGAAATCGACGCCGTGGAGAATGTGGGATTCCCCGTACCACGCGTTGAGCCCGCGCACCGCGAGCACCGGCTCCCGTGCCGCGCGCGCGTCGAGAAGCGCCGCTTCACCCATCGCCCGACCCCATATAGGCCTGGATCACGTCCGGGTTCGCCGACACGCTCGCGTAATCGCCCTCGGCGAGCACCTCGCCGCGCGCGAGCACGGTGATGCGGTCAGAGAGGTCCGCGACCACGCTCAGATTGTGCTCGACCATGAGCACGGTGCGCCGCGCGGCCACGCGCTTGATGAGGCGCGTGATGCGGCCGATGTCCTCGTGGCCCATGCCCGCCGTGGGCTCGTCGAGCAGCATCATCTCGGGATCGAGGGCGAGCGTGGTCGCGATCTCGAGCGCACGCTTCTGCCCGTAGGCGAGCTCGACCGCGGGCACGCGCGCCGCCTCGGCGAGGCCCACGTCGGCGATGAGCTCGAGGGCGCGCGCATTGTAGGCGTCGAGCGCCTTCTCCGAGCGCCAGAAGTCGAAGGAGGCGCCCCGCGCGCGCTGGAGGGCCACGCGCACGTTCTCCAGCACGCTCAGATGCGGGAACACGGCCGAGATCTGGAACGAGCGCGCGAGGCCGAGGCGCGCCACGTCGGCGGGCGGCGTGCCCGTGATCTCGCGCCCGTTATAGAGGATGCGCCCGCGCGTGGGCGTGAGGAACTTGGTGAGGAGGTTGAAGCAGGTTGTCTTCCCCGCCCCGTTCGGCCCGATGAGCGCGTGGATCGAGTTGCGGCGCACGCGGAGGCGCACGTCGCTGACCGCGACGAAGCCGCGGAACTCCTTGGTCAAGCCTTCGGTTTCGAGGATGAAATCCTCGCCCATCCGGCGTCGCCCCCCGATCGGCCGCGACACGCGGACGCGGCGCCTTTTTCTGGACCTTGCGGCCCACCTTGCGGCGCGAGCCTAGCACGGTTCGGCGGCCCATTTCTAAGAGAAACCGTGCCGCATCCCGGCGTGGGACGCGCTCTCTGCCTAAAGTTTCCGCAAAAATCCCGTGGGGCCGCCGCGCGCGCTCGGGGAAGCGCTTTGCACCGAGACGCCGCGCCCGATAAAGTGGCGCGGGCGACGATCGCTGGCACAAGCGAATATGGGAGGAAGACGGGCCGTGAGCACGAAGACCAGCCTCAAGGAGATCGGGCATTTCATCGCGAACAAGGCGGTCGCGGGTGCGAGCGGCCGCTTCGCCGACGTGTTCAACCCCGCGACCGGCGAAGTGTCGGCGCGGGTGGCGCTCGCGTCGAAGGCCGAGATCGACCGGGCGGTCGCGGCGGCGCGCGCGGCGTTCCCGAAATGGGCCCAGACTCCGGCCCTGGTGCGCGCGCGCGCGATGTTCAAATACAAGGAGCTCCTCGAGAAGAACCGCGACCGGCTCGCGTCCCTGATCGGCAGCGAGCACGGCAAGGTGCTGGCCGACGCCCAGGGCGAGGTCACGCGCGGCATCGAGGTGGTCGAGTTCGCCTGCGGCATCCCCCATTTGCTCAAGGGCGAATTCACCGAGAACGTCGGCACCAACGTCGACAGCTATTCGGTGCGCCAGCCGCTCGGCGTGTGCGCGGGCATCACCCCGTTCAACTTCCCGGCCATGGTGCCGATGTGGATGTATCCGGTCGCGGTCGCGTGCGGCAACGCCTTCTTGCTCAAGCCGAGCGAGCGCGATCCCTCGACGCCCTATCTTCTCGGCGAGCTGTTGGCCGAGGCGGGAGTGCCCGCGGGCGTCTTCAACGTCATCAACGGCGACAAGGAGGCGGTCGACGCCATTCTCGCCCATCCGGGCATCGATGCGGTGAGCTTCGTCGGCTCGACGCCGATCGCGGAATACGTCTACCACACGGGCACCGCGCACAATAAGCGCGTCCAGGCGCTGGGCGGGGCCAAGAATCATATGGTCGTCATGCCCGACGCCGACATGGGCCAGGCGACCGACGCGCTCATGGGCGCCGCCTACGGCTCGGCGGGCGAGCGCTGCATGGCGGTCTCGGTCGCGGTCGCGGTCGGGCAAGCGGGCGACGCGCTGGTGGATCGCCTGGCCCCGCGCGTGCGCGCGCTCAAGATCGGTCCCTCGACCGACCCCGAGGCCGAGATGGGCCCGCTCGTGACCCGCCAGGCCTATGAGCGCGTCAAATCCTACGTCGATCTCGGCGTGCGCGAGGGGGCCGAGCTCGTGGTCGACGGGCGCGGCCTTTCGCTCCAAGGCTACGAGAAGGGCTTCTTCCTCGGCGGCTGCCTGTTCGACCGCGTCACCCCCGACATGCGCATCTACAAGGAGGAGATTTTCGGCCCCGTGCTCGCGGTCGTGCGCGCCAAGGACTACGAGCAGGCGCTCGACTTCGTGAACGCGCACGAATTCGGCAACGGCACCGCGATCTTCACCCGCGACGGCGACGCCGCGCGCGATTTCGCCGCGCGCGCCAGGATCGGCATGGTCGGCGTCAACGTGCCGATCCCGGTGCCGATGGCCTTCCACAGTTTCGGCGGCTGGAAGCGCTCGCTGTTCGGCGACCATTACGTCCACGGCATGGAGGGCGTGCGCTTCTATACGCATCTCAAGACCGTGACCTCGCGTTGGCCGACCGGCATCCGCGCGGGTGCGGAGTTCACCATGCCGACCATGCGCTGACGCACCCGGCGAACGAGGGACACAGATGAAATTCGGCTTATTCGGCGGCGCCAAGGCGACGCGCGGCGGCGGGCCCGGCGACAGCCAGGGCTACGCCGACTACATCGCCTATGTGCGCGAGGCGGAGGCGCTCGGCTTCGCGAGCGTGTTCATCGTCGAGCATCATTTCACCGGCCACGCCCAGGTCTCGGCCTCGATGAATTTGCTGAGCTACTTGGCCGCCTGCACGACGCGGCTACGGCTCGGCACCGCGGTCGTGGTGCTGCCCTGGCACAATCCGGTGTTGCTCGCCGAGCAGGCCGCGACCCTCGATCTGCTCTCCAACGGACGCTTCGATTTCGGCGTCGGCAAGGGCTATCGCGACTACGAGTTCGCGGGCTTCGGCATCCCCCAGGCCGAGGCGACCGAGCGCTTCGACGAGGCGTTGGACGTGATCCGCAAGGCCTGGCGCGAGCCCGGGCGCTTCTCGCACCATGGCAAGCGCTGGCATTTCGAAAGCGTGGTGGTCGAGCCGAAGCCGGTGCAGGAGCCGCATCCGCCCTTCTGGATGGGGGCCGGCAGCCCGGAGTCGATCCGGCGCGCCGCGCGCGAGGGCTATAACCTGTTGCTCGACCAGGTGGGCTCGACCGACCTCACGATCGAGCGCGTCGCGACTTTCCGCGACGAGTGCGCCAAGATCGGCCGCGCCTACGAGGGTACGATGGTGGGGGTGACGCGCGGCCTCCAGATTTTCCGGAAAGAATCCGAGCGCGCTGCCGCCTACGCGACGCGCCTTGCGGCCTTGAAGGCCGTGGGCGGCCTCGCGCGCGGCACGGCGGCGGCGCAATACCTCACCCTCGACGAAAAGGACTCGGGCCGCCTCGCCGAGGACGACGCGCCGCTTTTGGGCACGGTCGACGAGATCGTCGCGCGCCTGAAGCGCCTCGAGGCGGGCGGGGTCGAGTACGTGTTGCTCGTCAACCCGCGCCCGACCCTCGATGCGCTCCGCATCTTCGCGCGCGAGGTGATGCCCGAATTCGCCGAGAAAAGCGTCAAGCCCAAGGCGGGCGCTCGCTCCTAGCGCGCGCCATCGAGGACCGAGCGGAGACGGTCGTTGCCGCGGCGTACGCTTATTTCGGGCAAACCGAAAAGATCGGGAGGCAATAAATGACCGAGACCCACTCGAGCGAAATATTTCGCCAAGAAGGCGACTCCTTTCGTTCGGTCCGCTTGTGCGTCAATGCGGACGGGTCGGTCCGATTGGATGCCCAAGACATGGGAAAGCAGGTCGAGGAAGTGTGGGGCGACAGCGATTACGAGTTCTGGGTCGACGTCCCCGCCGAAGCGCTCGGTAAATTGGCGTTCGCGCTGCTGCGGGAGAAATACGCCGGCCGGAGTCGAGCGGTCGACGAGTTCCGCGCGTTCTGCGAACGAGAGAAAATCGAGCATAAATGGGGCTCTTATGCCTAATCGATGAATTCGTTTTCCGGCTCGGTCCGCGCATGCCGGGATGGCGAACGGAACGCCGAAACCGATCCGGGCGCCCCTTCGCCCTTGACGCTCGGGCTTGGTTTCCGGACCGACGTCTCGGTGCCCCCTACTCGAGCGCGAAGAACTTCACTTCCTCGAACGAGCCCACGTCGGAGAGGTCGAAGGTCCTCGGCTTCGAGCGCTCGAACCGGTGGCCGGCGAGGATCATGTCGACCTTCCTGCCGTCCTGCGCGAGCGGCAGCGTGAGCCGCCGGATATGGAGCGGCACCGAGACGTCGGCCGACTTGAAGATGGTCTCGGAATAGAGGCCGAGCTTCCCGAACACGACCTGGCTGTAGAGGCGCGCCACGTATTCGAGATAGGCGTTGCGGTTGGGCAGCACCTCGTCGAAATAGCGCCCCGTCGGGTCCCAGCCGAAGGTGGTGTCGAAATCGCCGCCCACGCGCCGGTAGCGGTAGCGGATGCGCCCCTCGTCCTCGATCACGTCGATCAGCATGATGTAGGGCCAGGTCTTGAGCGGCAACTCGACCGGATCGATCGCGGCGCGGCTCGGGATGGCGCCAGGCGCGCGCTTCGACGCCCAATAGTCGTAGATCGCCTGGAGGATCGGATCCGCGATCGCCGTCGCCATGGCACCTTCCGCGCTCTTTTCTCGTTGTCCGGCCCTGGCCGGGACCGGGCGCGCGTTTTTGGCCCCTCCCCATGCGGCGCCCGCGCAATCGGCACTTGCCTAGGTAAAGGCTGGACCTCCCGCCAAGTCAATATTTTATCCGAGAGCCCCCGTCAGGGGGCGATGACCCGGACCGGCTTCCCCGCGCGCCAGGCGCGCACGTCCTCGAGCGCCTGCGCGTAGACGTCGCGGTAATTCTCGATTGTGACGTAGCCGAGATGAGGGGTCAGCAGCACGTTGTCGAGTGCGCGGAGCGGATGGTCCTTGGCCGGCGGCTCCTGGTCGTAAACGTCGACCGCAGCGCCCGCGATCCGGCGCGCCTTGAGCGCCGCCACCAGCGCCGCCGTGTCGACGATCGGCCCGCGCGAGGTGTTGACGAGATAGGCGGTGGGCTTCATGAGCGCGAGCTCGCCGGCGCCGACGATCCCGCGGCTCCCCGCATTGAGCGCCACATGCACGGTCACGAAATCGGCGCGCTTGAAGAGCTCCTCCTTCGAGACCGCGGCGGCGCCCGCCGCGCGCGCGCGCTCGGGCGTGAGATTGGGGCTCCAGGCGATCGCCTCCATTCCGAACGCGGTCGCGATCTTGGCCATCTGGCTCCCGAGCTTGCCGAGGCCGACGATGCCGAGCACCTTGCCCGCGAGCCCGATGCCGACCGTGGTCTGCCAGGCGCCCGCGCGCATGCCCGCGTGCTCGCGCGGGATCGAGCGCGCGAGGCCGATGATGAGGCCCCAGGCGAGCTCGGCCGTGGGGGTCGCGAGCATGCTCGTGCCGCACACGGTAATGCCGCGCGTCGAGGCCGCCTTCACGTCGATCGAGGCGTTGCGCATGCCGGCGGTGACGATGAGCTTGAGCTTGGGCAGGCGCTCGAGAAGCGCTTTCGGGAACGGGGTCCGCTCGCGCATCGCGATCGCGATGTCGAAATCCGCGAGACGCCGCGCCGCCGCGTCCGCGTCCGCGAGCACGTCGTGGAGCGAAACCGTCTCGATATCGGGCTCGAGACTCTTCCAATCGGCGAGGCCGAGGGCCACGTTCTGGTAATCGTCGAGGATCGCGAGCTTCATCCGAGGCTCCTCCCTGAAGCGCCCGCGCGCGCGGGTTCCAA
Organism: Alphaproteobacteria bacterium; assembly: GCA_035509415.1. Taxonomy (GTDB): domain Bacteria; phylum Pseudomonadota; class Alphaproteobacteria; order JACZXZ01; family JACZXZ01; genus DATJLQ01. The sequence goes on along the minus strand of DATJLQ010000070.1, from coordinate 11,803 downwards.
TGACGAGCTATGCCACCCGGCGCCGGCCGCGGCAAGGGGGCCCGGGCTAGCCCGCGATGGGCGTGCTCACGGACGCGAGCCCGCCCACGCGCGCGAGGAACGAGGCGATCTCGGCGACGCCCTTGTTCTCCTTGAGATTGGTGAACAGGAACGGGCGCTCGCCGCGCATCTTCCGCGCGTCGCGATCCATCACCTCGAGGCTTGCGCCCACCAGCGGCGCCAGATCGATCTTGTTGATCACCAGCAGGTCCGAGCGCGTGATGCCCGGCCCGCCCTTCCTCGGGATCTTGTCGCCCGCCGAGACGTCGATCACGTAGAGCGTGATGTCCGCGAGCTCGGGGCTGAAAGTCGCGGCGAGATTGTCGCCGCCCGATTCGATGAACACGAGGTCGAGGTCGGGGAAGCGCGCGCACATTTCCCGGACCGCGGCGAGATTGATCGACGCGTCCTCGCGGATCGCCGTGTGCGGGCAGCCGCCGGTCTCGACGCCGACGATGCGCTCGGGCGCCAAGGCCCCCGAGCGGGTGAGGAACTGCGCGTCCTCCTTCGTGTAGATGTCGTTGGTGACGACCGCGAGCCGGTAGACATCGCGCATGTGCTTGCAGAGACGGTCGACGAGCGCCGTCTTGCCCGAGCCGACCGGCCCGCCGATGCCGACGCGCAGGGGTCCGTGTTGGGAGGTCGCGGTCGCATGTGCGGTCATGAGCGGAACAGCCTCGTATATTGGGTTTCGTGGCGCATCGAGGTCCAATCGACCATGGGCGCGGCCGAGCCGATCTCCTCGAGCGGGGTCGCAAGCGCCGCCTCGGCCGACTCGTCGACGGCGGCAGCGAGTGCTGCGATCGCGATCTGTCCGTCGGTCTGGCCGAGCGGAATGAGCCGCACGCCGGCCGAGACCAGATTGGCGCCGAAGGATTGGAGATAGGCCCGAAGCGCCAGATCGAGCGGCACCCGATCCACGCAGGCGAGGGCGACAGCAACCGGGAGTGCGAGTGCGCGCTCGCCCCACCGCGCGGCGAACGTGTCGAGACGCTTCTCGGGCCAAGCGGCACGCGTGGTCGCGAGGAAGGCATGGCCCTGCTGGGCGCTTTCGAGCGCCGCCTCGGCGCTGCCGCGCAAGGCCGCCGCGAGCGTTGCGACGTCGTCGAGTGCCGCCGGGTCGTGCGCGGCCTGGTAGGCCGCAATGAGCAGCACCGCGTCGACCTGCCCCGCGCCGCGGCGCAGAATCCACGCGATCCAATCGACCAGCGACGCGCGGTCGGTCACGAGCTTCGCCTCGATCGCGTACTCGATGCCATGGCTGTAGCTGAAGGCGCCGGTCGGATAGGCGGGCGAGAGCCAGGCCATGAGACGATAGAGCGAGTCGGAGTCGAGCGTGGTACTCATCGCACCCTGCCCCGCTCATGCTCGTGTGCATGCTCATGAGCGCGCCCGGGATCGTGCCCATGATCGTGCCCGTGCTCATGATCGTGCGCGTGCTCGTGCCCGTGCGCGCCGCTATAGGCCCCGCTTTCGGGATCGAAGGGTGCCGAGATCGCGCGCACGGAAGCACCCAGGCCGCGCAGCATGTCGGCGATCACATGGTCGGCGCGGATCAATATCCGCTCGCGCTCGATCTGCGCCGGGAGATGCCGGTTGCCGAGATGCCAGGCGAGACGCCCGAGCTCGGCCGGCGAGCGCGCGATCACCTCGTAAAGATCCTCGTCCGCCGCGCGCACGACGACGATCGCCCCGCTCTCGAGCTCGAGCCCGTCGCCCGCGCGCAACGCCGTGGTCTCGGCGAGGTCGAGCAGGAACTCGGTGCCGCCATCGGCGCGCAGGACGAGACGCCGGCGATGGCGATCGACGAAGGGCAGCGTGATGCGACCCTGCTCGCGGGATCGATCCCATGCGCCCGAGCGGATCACCTTGATCGCGCGCTCCATCGCCAAATCCTTGGTCTAGAACAGAAAATAGCGCTGCGCCATGGGCAGCACCCGGGCCGGCTCGCAGGTCAAGAGCTCGCCGTCCGCGCGCACCTCGTAGGTCTCGGGATCGACCTCGATCTTGGGCGTGGCACTATTGTGCACGAGACTTTTCTTCGAGATGCCGCCGCGCGTGTTCTCGACCGCGAGCGTCGGGCGCGCGACGCCGATCGACGCCGCGACGTCGCCCGTATGCGCCGAGGCCGAGACGAACAGCACCGAGCTCTCGACCAGATTGCGCCCGAAGCTCGCGAACATGGGCCGGTAATGGACCGGCTGCGGCGTCGGGATCGAGGCGTTGGGATCGCCCATCGCCGCGGCCGCGATCGAGCCGCATTTCAGCACCAACTCGGGCTTGACCCCGAAGAAGGCGGGCGACCAGACGACGAGGTCGGCGAGCTTCCCCACCTCGATCGAGCCCACATAGCGCGAGATGCCTTGGGCAATCGCCGGATTGATGGTGTATTTCGCGACGTAGCGCTTGGCGCGGAAATTGTCGTTCTCGCCCTTCTCCTCCTTGAGGCGGCCGCGTTGGCGCTTCATCTTGTCGGCGGTCTGCCAGGTGCGGATGATCACTTCGCCCACGCGCCCCATGGCTTGGCTGTCGGACGAGATCATCGAGAAGGCGCCGAGATCGTGGAGGATGTCCTCGGCCGCGATGGTCTCGCGCCTGATGCGGCTCTCGGCGAAGGCCACGTCCTCGGCGATCTTGGAATCGAGGTGGTGGCACACCATGAGCATGTCGAGATGCTCGTCGAGAGTGTTGACCGTATAGGGCCGCGTCGGATTGGTGGAGGACGGCAGCACGTTCGCCTCGCCGCACACGCGGATGATGTCGGGCGCATGGCCGCCGCCCGCACCCTCGGTGTGGAAGGCGTGGATGGTGCGCCCCTTGAAGGCGCCGATCGAGTGCTCGACGAAGCCGGATTCATTCAGCGTGTCGGTGTGGATCAGGACCTGCACGTCCATCGCGTCCGCGACCGCAAGGCAGGAATCGATCGCGGCCGGCGTGGTGCCCCAATCCTCGTGGAGCTTCAGGCCGCACGCCCCCGCCTCGACCTGCTCGACGAGCGCGTGGGGCAGGGTCGCGTTGCCTTTGCCGAAGAAGCCGAGGTTCATCGGGAACGCCTCGGCCGCCTGGAGCATGCGCGTGATGTGCCACGGCCCGGGCGTGCAAGTGGTGGCGTCGGTCCCCGTGGCGGGGCCGGTGCCGCCGCCCATCATGGTGGTGACGCCGCTCATGAGGGCTTCCTCGATCTGCTGCGGGCAGATGAAGTGGATGTGCACGTCGATTCCGCCCGCGGTCACGATGCGGCCCTCGCCCGCGATCACCTCGGTGCCCGGGCCGATCATGATGTCGACGCCGGGCTGCACGTCGGGGTTCCCCGCCTTGCCGATCGCGAAGATGCGCCCGTCGAGAATGCCGATGTCGGCCTTGACGATGCCCCAATGGTCGAGGATGAGCGCGTTGGTGATGACCGTGTCGACGGCGCCCTGCTCGCGGCTCGCCTGGCTCTGGCCCATGCCGTCGCGGATCACCTTGCCGCCGCCGAACTTGACCTCCTCGCCGTAGATCGTGCGGTCCTCCTCGACCTCGATGAAGAGCTCGGTGTCGGCGAGGCGCACCTTGTCGCCGACCGTGGGGCCGAACATGCCGGCATAGACGCTGCGCGGTATCTTGTAGGCCATGGCACCCTCAGAGCTTGCCGTTCACCTTGGCGTTGAAGCCGTAGACCGTGCGGGCACCCCCATAGGGCACCAGCGTCACCGCGCGTTTCTGGCCGGGCTCGAAGCGCACGGCCGTGCCGGCGGGGATGTCGAGGCGCATGCCGCGCGCCTTCTCGCGCTCGAACGCGAGTGCGGGGTTGGTCTCGTAGAAATGATAGTGGCTGCCGACCTGGATCGGCCGGTCGCCCGAATTCGCGACCTCGAGGGTCACGGTCTTGGCGCCCTTGTTGAGCACGATCTCGCCGGGCTTGGCGATCACTTCTCCCGGAATCATGGGCGTGCCTCCTAGCGGATCGGGTTGTGGACGGTCACGAGCTTGGTGCCGTCGGGGAAGGTCGCCTCGACCTGGACCTCGTGCACCATCTCGGCGACGCCCTCCATCACCTGGGCGCGTTTGACGATCGTGGCGCCGTCGCGCATGAGATCGGCGACGCTCTTGCCGTCGCGCGCGCCCTCGACCACGAAGTCGGTGATGAGCGCGATCGCCTCGGGGTAGTTGAGCTTCACGCCGCGCTCCAAGCGCCGGCGCGCGACGATCGCCGCCATGGCGATCAGGAGCTTGTCCTTCTCTCTCGGCGTCAGGTTCATGGGCAGGCTCCCCCTCGATCGTTCTTCACGTCGCCCAGACCCGCGGCAGGCGGGCCGGCAGGCCCAAGGCGGCGGCGCGAAAGCCGGCGACGAAGCGTACCACGTCCCGACGCAGCGCCAAGGCGTCGCGCCCCAAAAAGCGCGCGATCAGGACCGGTCCGACGACGCTCGCCCCGGCGCGGCTCGCCGCGCCCTCGACGAGCTCGCGCGCGAGCTCGAGCCGGCCGGGCGCATCGGGGGCAAGATAGACGAGGGTCGCGAGCGCGCGCGCGCCGTCGAAGCCCGCGCGCCGGTCGAGCATGAAGGCCAGATCGCCCTCGAGCTTCAGCCCATCGGCCCAGACGAGCCTGCCGTCGTATTTGACGCGCCAACTGTCGAGAAGGCGGCCCGAGCGCAAGCGCTCGCCATGGGCCTCGCGCCCGAACACCAGCATTTCGAGGGCGAGCAGCCTCGCCCCCGCCGCGACCACGACCGCGGTGCGGCGCACCAGGCGCGCGCGGTCGAACAGGATGGTCTCCTGGGGCAGCCATTCGAGGGTAGCGCCCGCCTCGGCCTCGAGGCGCAGCTCGATGGTCGCGTCGGCGCCGAGCGAGCGGTAGATTTTCTCGGCCGCCTGGGTGGTCGCGAGGGCTTCCGCCCCCGCCTCCGCGCCTATGGCGATCTCGAGCCGGTCGCCGCCCGTGATGCCGCCCGAGGTCGTGAGCAGGACCGCGGTTTGGGGGTCGCCCGCCTCGACGCGCGGGAACAGCGCCCGGCACGGCGTGCGTTGGTAGAGGTGGGCGATCCCGCCCACGGCGCCCGGCGCAAAGCGGATTTCGGCAGCACCCCGCGAGCGCTCGAGCCGAGGCTCGGGCGGCCGGCTCACCTCGGCCAGGAGGACATTGCGCCTCATTCAGACCGTAAGGTAGCGGCGAACCTCGCTCTCGACCATATCCTCGGCGCGGCCCGCGATCATCACCTCGCCCCGGTCCATGACGGCGAACTGGTCGGCCAGGTTGCGCGCGAACTCGAAATACTGCTCGACCAGGATGATCGCCATGTCGCCGCGCTCGGCCAGCTTGCGGATCACGCGCTCGATGTCCTTGATGATCGAGGGCTGGATGCCCTCGGTCGGCTCGTCGAGGACCAGGAGGCGCGGGCGCGTGACCAGCGCGCGCGCGATCGCGAGCTGCTGCTGCTGGCCGCCCGAGAGGTCGCCGCCGCGCCGGCCCTGCATGGTCTTGAGCACCGGGAACAGCTCGAAAATGTCGTCCGGGATGCTGCGCTCGCCGCGCGGCAGGCACGCGAAGCCGGTCTTCATGTTCTCGAGCACGGTGAGGCGCGGGAAGATCTCGCGCCCCTGGGGCACCATGGCGAGGCCGAGGCGCGCGCGCTCGTAGGGCCGGAGCTTCGAGATGTCGCGCTCCTCCCACTTGATGGCGCCGCTCGCGATCTCCTTCAAGCCGAAGATCGCGCGCAGGAGGCTCGTCTTCCCCACGCCGTTCCGGCCCAGGATGCAGGTGATCTTGCCCTTGGTCGCGGCGACGCTCACGTCGCGCAGCGTGTGCGACGCGCCGTAATAGAGATTGATCTTCTCGACCGCGAGCATGCTCAGCGTCCCCCGCTCACCGGCCGAGATAGACTTCGATCACGCGCGGATCGTTCTGCACGTGGTCGAGCGGCCCCTCGGCGAGCACCGTGCCCTCGTGGAGCACCGTGATGCGCGCACCCAGGCGGCGCACGAATTCCATGTCGTGCTCGACCACGACCAGGGTGCGCGCCCCCGCGATCGAGACGAACAGCTCGGCGGTCGCCTCGGTCTCGTGGTCGGTCATGCCCGCGACCGGCTCGTCGAGCAGCAGGAGCTGCGCGTCCTGCACCAGGAGCATGCCGATCTCGAGCCACTGCTTCTGCCCGTGGCTCAAGGCGCCCGCGACGGTGCGCGCGCGCTCGACCAGGCCGATGCGCTGGAGCATGGCGTCGATCGCGTCGCGCTGCTCGCCCATCAGGCGCGCGAACAGCGTCTTCCAGGTGCCGCGCGAGGTGCGCAGCGCGAGCTCGAGATTCTCGAACACGGTCAGGTTCTCGAACACGGTCGGCTTCTGGAACTTGCGCCCAATGCCGAGATTGGCGATGTCGCTTTCCTCGAGCTTGGTGAGGTCGATCTTGCCGTCGAAATAGACGTCGCCGCCGTCGGGCCGGGTCTTGCCCGTGATCACGTCCATCATCGTCGTCTTGCCCGCGCCGTTGGGGCCGATCACGGTCCTGAGCTCGCCCTTGTTGATGACGAGGGAGAGCTCGTTGAGCGCCTTGAAGCCGTCGAAGCTCACGCTGACGCCGTCGAGGTAGAGATGGGTATCGGCGGCGGGCTTGGGTGCGGCCTTGCCGCGCTCGGGGGCTTGCGGCGCCTGGGGCTTGAGGGCGACGGCTTCGCTCATTGGCTCACCCCCGCCTCGCGCGCCGCCGATTGCGCCGCGCGCCGGCCGAGATGCCAGTCGCGCATCTGCGCCGCCAGGCCCATCACACCCTTGGGCAGGAACATGGTGACCAGGATGAAGAGGGCGCCGAGCAGGAACAGCCAGACGTCGGGCAAGGCGCCGGTGAAATAGCTCTTGGCGAAGTTCACCAGGAACGCGCCGATGATGGCGCCGACCAGCGTGCCGCGCCCGCCGACCGCGACCCAGATCGCGATCTCGATCGAGTTCGCGGGCGAGAACTCGCTCGGGTTGATGATGCCGATCTGGGGCACGTAGAGCGCCCCCGCGAGCCCGGCGATGAGGGCCGAGAGCGTGAACACGAAGAGCTTGGCGTTGGTGACCGAGTATCCGAGGAAGCGCACGCGCGGCTCGGCGTCGCGCAACGCCAGGAGCACGCGCCCGAGCTTCGAGGTCACGACGTAGCGGCATATGAGATAGCAGACTCCCATCGCGAGCACAGAGCAGACATAGAGCCCGATGCGCGTCGAGTTGTCGTGGAGATCGAAGCCGATCACGTCCTTGAAGTCGGTGAGGCCGTTGTTGCCGCCGAAGCCCATGTCGTTGCGGAAGAAGGCGAGCTCGAGGGCGAAGGTCATCGCCTGGGTGATGATCGAGAGGTAGACGCCGGTGACGCGGCTGCGGAACGCGAACCAGCCGACCGCGAGCGCCAAGAGCCCCGGCACGACGAACGCCATGATGGCGGCGAACCAGAAATGGTTGAAGCCGTACCAGTACCAGGGCAGCTCCTTCCAGTTGAGGAACACCATGAAGTCGGGGAGGATCGGGTTGGCGTAGACGCCGCGCGCCCCGATCTCGCGCATGAGATACATCCCGAACGCGTAGCCGCCCAGCGCGAAGAAGGCACCATGGCCGAGCGAAAGGATGCCCGCGTAGCCCCACACCATGTCCATGGCGAGGGCGAGGATCGCGTAGCACACGTACTTGCCGAGGAGCGGGATCGCGTAGTCGCCGATGTGGAAGAACGAGCCCGACGAGGTCGAGAGGTTCAACAGCGGGACCACCACGATCAGCACGAAGCCGACCGCGAAATAGGCGATCCAGCCGCGCCTGTCGAACAGCGAGCCGATGCGTGCGGCGGCCGGGCCCATCTCAGGTCTCCGCCGCGCGGCCCTTGAGGGCGAACAGCCCGCGCGGCCGCTTCTGGATGAAGAGGATGACCGCGACCAGCACCACGACCTTGCCCAAGACGGCGCCCGCGAACGGCTCGAGCATGATGTTGACGATGCCGAGACCCATCGCCCCCACCAGCGTGCCCATGAGACTCCCGACCCCACCCAGCACCACCACGAGGAAGCTGTCGACGATGTAGATGGTGCCGAGGTTCGGGCTCACATTGCCGATCTGCGAGAGCGCGACGCCGGCCATGCCCGCGATGCCCGAGCCGAGCCCGAAGGTGAGCGCGTCGATGCGCGCGGTCGGGATGCCCATGACCGACGCGATGGGGCGGTTCTGGGTCACCGCGCGCACATAAAGCCCGTAGGAGGTGCGCGCCAAGACCAGCGCCAGGGTTCCGAGGACGAGGAAGCAGAAGACCACGATGTAGAGCCGGTTCCAGGTGATGGTGAAGCCGCCGATCACGTTGAAGCCGCCGGTCATCCAGGCGGGATTGGCGACCGCCTTGTTGGGGGCTCCGAAGATCGTGCGCACGGCCTGCTGGAGCACCAGGCTGATGCCCCAGGTCGCGAGCAGCGTCTCGAGCGGCCGGCCGTAGAGGAAGCGGATCACGCTGCGCTCGAGCAGCACGCCCACCCCGCCCGCGACCAGGAACGCCGCCGGGATCGAAACGATCAGGTAGAGCCCGAAGACCGAGGGCGGCAGGTAGTTCACGAACGCTTCCTGCACCACGTAGGTCGTGTAGGCGCCGAGCATCATCATCTCGCCATGCGCCATGTTGATGACGCCCATGAGGCCGAAGGTGATGGCGAGGCCGATCGCGGCGAGCAACAGCACCGAGCCGAGGCTGATGCCCTCGACGAGGTTGGCGCCGACCGCGACGTATTTGAGCCGCCCCTCGATGCTCTCGGCGGCGGCGAGTGCCGCGTCGCGCACCTCCTTGGAATTCGACGTGTTGTCGACCGCCGCGCGCAGCATGTTGTCGACGCTCGGCGCCATCGAATCGGAGAGCTCCTTGATCGCCTGCAATTTCTGCGCGACCGTGCCGACCTTGAGGTAGACCGCCGCCAGGCTTTTGAGCATCGCCTCCTTGATGTCGGGATTGGTCTCGACCGCGATCGCTCTCGAAAGCTCGCCCACCATCTTGGGCGTGGCGTTGCCGGCGGCGTCGAGCGCCGCCTGGAGGCGCACCTTCGGGTCCTTGGAGAAGATCTGCAGGCCCGAGAGCGCGTCCTGGATGTCGCTCCGGAGCTGGTCGTTGGCGATGATGCTGTTGACCTTGTCGCTGTCGACCTTGCCGAGCGGCTTGCCGTCGACCGCGTCGACGATGTTGTAGTCGTCGCCCGCCGGGCTCGCGATCACGACGTTGTTGCCCTCGGTCGTGGTCATGAGGTTGCCGTCGTTGAGCGCCTGCAGCACCTTGATCGCGCGGTCGTCGCCGAGGCCGCCGAGCGCCTTGATCGCCGCTTCCTTGTCGTCGAAGCTGTCGGAGCCGAGCTTGTGGACGAGATCGGCGTACTCGTCGGCCGCCGCCGGCCGCGGCGCCGCCGCCACGAACACACCGACCAGAAGCGCGAGCATCGCCAAGAGCCTTCGGTAGCGCGCAACACGAATCATCGGCCGGTATCCTCGACGTCATCCAAATTGGGCGGGGGAACGCGCTGCCGCCCACCGGGACGGCTGGGTCCGCCCGCCCCCGCCGGACGGACCCGCGCTTGAGCCGGCTCTCCGCGGAAGCGGAAAGCCAGTTCGGATTTCAGCTCAGTACCAGTCCTTGTATTTGGCCTCCGTGCAATTGCCGCACACCCACGGATAGGTCCAGTCCGCGATCTTGCCCTTGTCCTCCGGGAGGTACGGGCTCCACGCGTCGGCCTTGATCACGCCCTTGGTCTGCCACACGACGCGGAACTGACCGTTGGCCTGGATCTCGCCGATATAGACCGGCTTCGAGAGGTGGTGGTTGGTGTTCATCACCACCGTGTAGCCGTCCGGCGCCTTGACCTTCTGGCCGTACATCGCCTGGCGCACCGCGTCGACGTCGGTGGTCCCGGCCTGCTCGACCGCGTGGGTCCACATCTTGAAGCCGATGTAGGTCGCCTCCATCGGATCGTTGGTCACGCGCTTGTCGTTCTTGATGAACGCGTGCCACTTCTTGATGAACGCCGCGTTCACCGGGTTCTTCAGCGACTCGAAGTAGTTCCAGGCGGCGAGCTGGCCGACCAGGTTCTTCGTGTCGATGCCCGAGAGCTCCTCCTCGCCGACCGAGAACGCGACCACCGGAATGTCGGTGGCCTTGATCCCCTGGTTCGCGAGCTCCTTATAGAACGGCACGTTGGCGTCGCCGTTGATGGTCGACACCACCGCCGTCTTCTTGCCTTCCGAGGCGAACTTCTTGATCGCCGACACCTCGGTCTGCCAGTCGGAGAAGCCGAACGGCGTGTAGTTGATGCGGATGTCCGACGCCGCCACACCCTTGGACTTCAAGAACGCCTCGAGGATCTTGTTGGTCGTGCGCGGATAGACGTAGTCGGTGCCCTCGAGCACCCAACGCTTCACCGACCCGCCTTCCTTGCTCATCAGGTACTCGACCGCCGGGATCGCCTGCTGGTTCGGCGCCGCACCCGTGTAGAACACGTTGTTGGAGCTCTCCTCGCCCTCGTACTGCACGGGATAGAACAGGAGCCCGTTGAGCTCCTCGAACACCGGCAGCACCGATTTGCGCGAGACCGAGGTCCAGCAGCCGAACACCACGGCAACCTTGTCCTTCGTCAAAAGCTCACGCGCCTTTTCGGCGAAAAGCGGCCAGTTCGACGCCGGATCGACAACGACGGCCTCGACCTTTTTGCCAAGAAGGCCCCCCTTCTTGTTGATGTCGTCGACCATCATCAGCACGGTGTCTTTGAGTGTCGTCTCGCTGATCGCCATCGTGCCCGACAATGAATGCAGGACGCCGATCTTGATCGTGTCATCGGCCGCCTTCGCCGGAGCCGACGCCAGCGCGCCGATCAGCCCCAGCGCGGCCAGCACCGCACCAATTTTCCCCTGGAAAAATCTCATCTCTCCCTCACGTTCTGCGATTGGGCGGCGTTGGGGGCCGCTCGCCCGATCCGTTGAGCAAGATCGAGGCCAATGGGCGCTCACGCCGCCGTGAGTTCGGCGGCTTTGCCCATTTCTTCATCACGCCTAATTTTTAGGCAAAAGACTGGCAATTTCTTAGGCGTGTGTTCCCATCATTTTCATGCCGCGCCGAAATTGCCCCGGCGCTTGGGAGCATCGCGCTATGCTGAGCGGCGCAAAAGGAGAGCAAAATGGACGATCGCGACGCCGTGCTCGCCGCCAATCTCGAATTCTACCGAGCCTTCACCACGCGTGACACCGACGCGATGGATGCGCTGTGGGCGCGGCATTCCCCGGTGGCCTGCGTCCATCCCGGCTGGCCGCCGCTCGCCGATCGCACGACGGTCATGGAAAGCTGGATCGGCATCATGTCCAACCCCGCGTCGCCGCGGATCGTCTGCTACGACGAGCAGGTGTTTCTCTACGGCGACACGGCGCTGGTCATCTGCGAGGAGGAAATCGACGGCGGCACGCTTGTCGCCAGCAACTGGTTCGTGCGCGAGGACGGCGCTTGGCGCATGGCGCATCACCAGGCGGGCCAGCTCGTCGCCCGCCGACCGGCCCGCCCGCAACGGCCACCGTCGTCGCGGTTGAATTGATCGCCTCCCCTCAGTCATGACCCTGCTGGAGATCGCGCTTCGGCTCGGCGTCGCGCTGCTCGTCGGCGCGGTGATCGGCTTCGAGCGGCAGTGGCGGCAGCGCATGGCCGGGCTGCGCACCAACGCGCTCGTCGCGATCGGCGCGGCCGGGTTCGTGGTCTTTTCGGCGACCGCGGCGGGCGGCGGCAACCCCTCCGGCATCGCCGCGCAGATCGTC
>DATJLQ010000069.1:0-16325 GCA_035509415.1 Alphaproteobacteria bacterium | reverse complement strand
GGCGAGATGAAGCACGGGCCGATCGCGCTCATCGACGACGGCGTGCCGATCATCGTCATCGCGCCCTCGGACGCCCTCTTCGAGAAGACCGCGAGCAACATGCAGGAGGCGATCGCGCGGCGCGGCAAGGTGATCTTCCTTTCCGACAAGAAGGGCATCGCGAAGCTCGGCGGCAAGGCCTTCGCCACCATCGAGCTCCCCGAGGTCGACCCGTTCGTGGCGCCGATCCTCTACGCAATCCCGGTGCAGCTTCTCGCTTACCACACGGCCGTGCTCAAGGGCACCGACGTCGACCAGCCGCGCAACTTGGCGAAGAGTGTCACGGTGGAGTAGGGGAATTAGTGGGTAAACTTGAAAAGTCGTTCGTTATCATAAATTTCATCATCTTCATGGTGTCACACCACGCCAAGCACGTAACGTAAAGCAGCGTAATCGCAAAAACCGCGAGTGGCAGTAACCACGTCATCGTAAAGGAAATTCCGAGCGCGAGGCCGAAAAAGAAAGATAACACTAAGGCCACGAGTGATGTCCCTGCGACACTAAACGCATTCCAGCGCCGAAACAGCCAGCGGTGTATGCCGGGTTGCTTAGCTCGCAAAATGGCGTGATCGAACACAACACCGGCACATAATTCGTAAGAGCGCTCTAATTTGTTCGGAAGGTGCAGCGCCCAGGCGAGGCCATCCAGCGTCGACCTGGAGAGCGCGACCTCATGGTAGCGGGACATATCGCGGCTAATTATTGATCTGAAAAGAAAACCTACCCGCAGCAAGGCGTACAGAACCGTCCCAAATATGTACCCGAACGCAAACACCAGAATGCCACCGCCCGCTACAACCGCACCGATTATGCTCGTCCAGCTCGGATTCTTGGCCATGTCGATCAGCCAGCAACGTGCCACCGGATCGCACCAGGCGCCCCACACCAGCGACGCGAAGAAGATCATTGGCGAAATTAAAAATCTAATTCTGCGGTCATCGTCCATAGCCATTTCCTCTTGCGAGTTCTTTCTGAATTAGGATGATTGAAAAATGAAATTCGAATTAGCGCGGTATTATACCCCCTCACTCGGTTCCGGGTAAGGCTTGGCTTCGCGTCCCCGACCCTCAGCAACCCAATTCGAGGAGCGCGGTTGGATTGGCGGTTCAACTTGAAACGATAAAGCTCTACGCTCCAACCCGCCACGGATTCACGATCTCCGGCACCGTGCCGTCGAAATCCGCGACGTTGCGCGTGACGAGGGTCAGGCCATGAACCGTCGCGATTGCCGCGATGAAGCCGTCCATGACGTGAAGCGTCCGTCCGGCGGACTCGCGTCGGGCGACGAGCCTGCCCCAAGCATCGGCGACCGCGACGTCGACCGCGAGAATGCGTCCCTCGAATCGAGTTGGAAGATCGTGGCGTACCCATTCGTCGAGCTGCGCGCGCCGCCGCCCCGCGGGCAGGCGCTCGATCCCGCGCCGCAATTCCGCGAGCGTGATCGCGCTCAGGAACAATCGATCCTCGTCGGCTTCGACCAGCCACGAGATCACGCCCGGGTCGGGCTTTTGCTTGGCCCATTCCGAAACGACATTGGTATCGAGCAGGAAGCTCACAAATCGATCCGGCGCGGACGATCCTTCGCGCGGCTCGCTCGAAGCCCCGAGCCGCGTAGCGGCGAAGCCGCGAAGAATTCGGCGAGAGTGCCCGTGCGTTTGGTCTTGCGCTCCCATTCCTCGGCGGAGACCACGACGACCGCGGGCTGTCCGCGGCGCGTGACGGTCTGCGGTCCCTTGGACCGGGCACGCGCGATCATCTCGCTGAATTTCGCCTTCGCTTCGGCGACCGTCCAATCGGCGCTATCCATGGCGTGTCTGCCCTCGAAACGACTATCTAGTCATTATAGTCAATTCGGCGCGGGTCGCAAGATCGCGCTCGAGACCGCGGCCAGGCAGGATCGGCCCCTTGGCGCCGAAAGGCTGCGGTCCGGTTCCGCGCGCCTCCAAGAGCAGCTTCGCCGCGGTCCTTGCCCAGTCGTGGTGCGTCGGCTCGGTCATGGGACCGTAAGTAGGCGGACACGAAGTCGCTGTCGGCCGCACGCAACAAACATGACTTGCTCTTTGCGCGATTAGCCCGGCATTCTCTCTGCCGCGCCGCCTTCTTCCCAGGCGCACCCAGGTCAGCGCAGCCTCGACGGCCGGATCGGAACCAGATCAATGAACAAGCCGCTTTTGCTCCGCGCCGCACTCTGCGCCGTCGCCTTGGCATTCGCGCTGCCGGCCATGCCCGCGTTCGCCGCGTGCGACCATGCCGCGGCCCTCCTCAAGAGCGCCTATCCGGACGCGAAGCCGGGCGAGAACGGCCTTACGGTCGGCGGGCTCAAGGAAGAGGGCAATTATGCGCGGCTGATCGTCCCCGATTCGGTCGGCTGCAAGGTCTGGCCCGCCAATCCTGCGCTCACCCTCCTCGTCGTGCCGCTCACCGAGGCGACCCCGGCGAGCCAGGACGAGACGAACGGCGACGTCGAGATCATCGTCGCCGACAGCGCGACCGGAAAGCCGATCGCCCGGCGCGTCGAGACGGGCATGGCCTATAGCGACGCGGTCCAGTTTGGGGACGTCGCCCTCGATACGGCGCGTTACGACCTCAAGGGCGATCTGCGCGCGTTCGGCCTACGCACCTCCCAATCCGGCAGCTCGCGCGTGAACCCCTATTTTGAGGATGCGCTCTGGCTTTACACCTACGAAGGCGGGCGCATCCGCCGCGTACTGGACGGCCTCATCGTCATGCGCCAGAACGGCGAGAATAACGGCGATTGCGCCGGCGATCTCGTGACCGTGAAGCGCACGATTTCGCTCGGACCGGCGGGCCCGACGGGCTATCGCGATCTCGTGGTCGCGCAGACCGAGACGGACGCGACCTCGGCGAAGCAGGGCGACGATTGCAAGGAGACCGACGAGCCCGGGAAGAGCCGCAAGCTCGTGCTCCATTTCGATGGCAAGCGCTACGTGCCGCCCGCGGGGACGAAGACCGACATCGGCGACCCCAAGACCGACCTGTTCTCGGACATCATGCAGGAAGAGACGGCCGCGCCGCCCGCGGCGCCGAAGCCCGCGGCGCCGAAGCCTTGACGTCTTAGGGATGTCGCGAGGGCCGGCGCGCTCACCCGCGCCGCCCGCACCCTTCCAGGAACAGATTCACCGCATTGCGCGCCCAAGCGCGAAGCTCCGCCTCGGTCATGGGCGCGCCGAGACCGAGGGCGCGGCGCTGAGGCACCGAGACCACGAGCTGGAGAAATTCCTCGGCCGCGAAGGCGGGGTCGGCGAGGGGGCGTAGGGCGCCGGTCGCGATCTGGCTGCCGAGAAAGCGCGCGATGCCGTCGATCGCCTCGCGCCGAGCACCTTCGCGATCGAGCGCCGCGGCGAGCTCGGGAAAGCGCGCGCCTTCGGCCACCGTCATGCGGAAGAGCGCCAGTGCTTCGGGCGTCAAGGCGGCAAGCAGGATCGCATCGGCGAGGCGTACCAGGATTTCCTCGACGCCGCCGCCGAGGAAAATGTTCTCGGCCCCGGCGGGCCGGAGCCGTGCGATGAGCCGATGCACCACCGCGCCGAACAGCTCGGCCTTGTCGCGGAAGCGCGCATAAAGCGTGCGCTTCCCGACGCGCGCGCGCGCCGCCACGGATTCGATGCTGGTGGCGCCGTAGCCTTGGGTCAGGAAGAGCGCGCTCGCGGCGTCCAGGATCCGGTCCTTGAGGCGCTCGGCCTCGAGGCGGGACGGACGGCCGCCGCGATGCGCGCTCTTGCGTCGGGATGCGTTCAAGCCGACACCCTCAGCGTCCGTAGACGGGGACGACGACCGCGCCGGGCCCGTAACCGGGCGCGTAGACCGGCCTCGCGTAGACCGGGGTGACCGGGGCGTAATAGGCCGGCGCGGGGGCGTAGGCGACTCGCGGCGGCGGCGCGTAGTAGACCGGGGGCGGGGGCGCGTAGACCGGCTGGGCCACCGCGGCGACCGCGTTGAAGGGTGCGGCCGCGATCGTCGCAGCGCCCACCACGAGCGCCGTCGCGACGCCGGCGACGAGTCCGAAGGCGAGCCCGCCGCGGCCGCCATGCCAACCATGGGCCGAGGCGGGGGCGACCGGCGCCGCGGCAACCGCGGCGGCGGTCGAGAGGGCGATCGCAAGGGCTTTGAGCTTCATGACCGTTACTCCTTGGCGGCTTGCGGCATCCGAGGATCGGATTGCGCGCCACCCTGAAAGGCACTATAGCACCGGCCATAATGAAACGCAACGGTATCGTTGCGTTATTCCCACTGCAGAGGCAACCTATTGAATAACAACATGTATCCAGAAATCTCCGGGCCCTCTGTCCCGCCACGGGCACGATCGGGCGACCTTTGACCACACCCCCCCCAGCTTCGGGTAAGCCCCCGGGTAAAGCCCGGTGGTTCGCCTTGCCAACCCTTCGCAACCCTCCCCCCTTGAGGGGGAGGGTGGGGTGGGGGGTGAATATTTAACGCAGGCCGCAAAAGCGCTAGGCGGAGGCGGGCGCTCGCACCAGCCCTAGCGCCGCGGCGGCGGGAAACCGAGGAGGGCGCGCTGATAGACTTCGCGTACCTCGGAGAAAGGCACGCGGGCTCCGGTGAACAGCAACGCGCGGTGCTCGAACAGCTCGGCCGGAATCGCGAGCGCGCCGCCCGGGAATTTCGGCAAGGGCTTGGTCTCCCATCCCTCGGGCAGCGGGTGCCACAGAATCTTGGCCTCGAAATTCTGGCGGTAGAAATGGAGCGCCATCACCGCCTTCCCGAACGGCGTCTCGGTGGTCTCGAGGAGCTTGTTCATCTCGGGCGTGAGGCGGCTCGGCACGTACCAATTGTCCGCGATCGACAGCACCGTGTCGCCGCAAGCGAGCAGCACGTGGCGGAACTTGATCGGCTCGTCGGGCCCGACCGCAAGACGCGCGCGTTGCTCGGGCGAGGCGGGCTTGTCCACGCTCCGGTCGAGCTTCGCGAGAATCTTGGCCGGTTGCGCGCCCGAGAGATGGTGGGTCGCACACCAGGATTCGAGCGTGAGGGTCGCACTACGCGTCGCGAGGAAATCAGCGTCGAGCGTCTCGATGAGCGCCTCGGCTTCGAGGCGCGTCGTGAGAGTGTCGGGCCAAGGAGGCGCCGCGGCGCGCGCACCTTGCGCGAGTATCGCCACGCAAGCGCCCATGATGAGCGCCAGGATCGAGAGCCGCGCGATCGAGATCGTTCCCCTCATCGTCCCCTCCCTTCGAGCGCGCCCTTGTTCCTGGGTGCCTCTTCGTTGAACCAAATCCGTTGCGCGTCAGCGCGCGAGGTCGTCGAGCGCCTGGATCACGCTCGCTGGCGCCTCGCGCGAGAGGAAATGTCCGGCGACCGGCACGACGCGCCGCTCGTAACGCCCGGTGAAATGGCGCGCCGCTTGCGAGGATTGCTCCGGCGGCTGCACCCCGTCCGCCTCGCCATGGAGCACGATGGTCGGCACGGCGATCGCGGGCTGAGTTGCGAGCCGCCGCTCTTGGGCCTCGTAGGCCGGGTCGCCGGGCGCATTGCCGTAACGCACGCGATAGGAGTGGATGGTCACCGCGACGAAATCGGGATTGTCGAAGCTCGCCGCGCTCGCGTCGAATTCGGCGTCGTCGAAGCGCCAGTTGGGCGACCAGAGGCGCCACAGGAGCCGCGCGATGTCGCGCCGGTTGCGCTCGAGCCCCGCGATGCCGCGCGGCGTATGGAAATACCATTGATACCAGAGCCGGTGCTCGGCAAGCGCGTCGCCCGGCGTGCCCGCGGCCGGGACATTGTGGATGTTATAGCCGGTGATCGAGACGAGATCGCGCACCCGCTCGGGCCACAGGGCGGCGACGACGCAAGCGGCACGCCCGCCCCAATCGTAGCCCGTTAGGCTCGCGCGCTCGAGGCCGAGCGCATCCATGAAATCGAGGAGGTCGTGGCCGAGCGCCGCCTGCTGGCCCGAGCGCGGCGTCGAGCTATCGAGAAAGCGCGTCGGGCCGAAGCCGCGCAGCCAGGGGACCAGCACGCGTCGCCCCTTGGAAGCGAGCGCCTGTGCGACCGCGTCCCAGTCATGCACGTCCGACGGCCAGCCATGGAGGAGGATGGTCGGCGCACCGGAAACGGGACCGAGTTCCAGATAGGCGATCTCGAGGCGGGGCGTGCGGACGGTCTTGTGCATGGGCGGCCCGAATGGACGCCCAGTATGCAGGCGATCGCGACGCCGCGCCAGCCGGCACGGGATGTCGCCCCTGCCGCCGGCTTGCCGCGTCCCCGTGCTTCAGTCATGCTGCAGCGACTATCGCGGGACCGGCGCGAGCGACCATGGCACAAGCGGCGACGATCGGGCGAGCGGCCGGACGGGTGAGCGTCGAGCGCGCGGACGCGCGCGCGGGCGGCGCCGTGCGTATCTCGCTCTCGGGCGATTGGCAGTTCGCGCGCGGCCTCGAGCCGCTCGGGCCGGTGCGCGCGGCGCTCGCCTCGGGCGCTGCCGGAGGGAAAGTCCGGGTCGAGGCCGAGGGGCTCGGGCGCTGGGACAGCTCGCTCATCGCCTTCCTCGTCGACCTCCAGGAATCGTGCGCGCGCGCGGGGCTCGAGCTCGACCTCGCGGGCCTGCCCGAGGGGGTCAAGCGCCTTCTCGATCTCGCGACCGCGGTGCCCGAGCGCACGGGCACCGGGCGCGACGCGCGGCGCGTCCCGTTCCTCGAGGCGGTCGGCCGCTTCGCCCAGACGAAGGCCGCCGACGCGCGCCGCAGCATCGAGTTCCTGGGCGCCATCGCGATCGCGCTCGCGAAGCTGGTCACGGGCCGCGCGAGCTTCCGCGCGTCGGATCTGTTCCTCTACATGCAGGAATGCGGCGCCCAGGCGCTGCCCATCGTCACGGTCATCTCGATCCTGATCGGCCTCATCCTCGCCTTCGTGGGCTCGGTGCAGTTGAAGCAGTTCGGCGCCGACATTTACGTCGCGGACCTGGTCGCCGTCGCGACCATGCGCGAGATGGCGGCGGTGATGACGGCGATCGTGCTCGCCGGCCGCACGGGTGCGGCCTACGCGGCCCAGCTCGGCACCATGCAGGGGAACGAGGAGATCGACGCGCTCACCGCGCTCGGCATCTCGCCCATCGAGTTCCTGGTCCTGCCGCGCGTGGTGGCGCTCATGCTCATGATGCCGCTCTTGTGCGTCTACGCGAACCTTATGGGCATCCTGGGCGGGCTCATCGTGGGCTCGAGCCTGCTCGACGTCACGACCACGGGCTACCTGGTCGAGACCCAGCACGCGGCGTCGCTCACCAATTTCTGGATCGGCATCTCGAAAAGCGCCGTGTTCGGCGCCATCGTCGCCTTCGCGGGCTGCCTCAAGGGGATGAACGCCGGCCGGAGCGCTGCCGCCGTGGGCGACGCGACCACCGGGGCGGTCGTCATGGGCATCCTCTACATCATCGTCGCCGACGGGATCTTCTCCGTCGTGCTCAACGTGCTCGGCATTTGAGGCGCCCGATGGAAGACGCCCCGCCCCGCATCCGCGTGCGCGACCTCGACATGGCGTTCGGCACCTACGTCGTGCAACGCAACCTCGATTTCTCCGTGCGCCGGGGCGAGATCTTCGTCATCATGGGGCCGAGCGGGTGCGGCAAGAGCACCCTCTTGCGCCACATGATCGGGCTCAACGAGCCCGCGCGCGGCGACGTGGAATACGACGGCGAGGGCTATTGGAAGGCCGCGCCTGAGCGCCGCGCCGAGATCGGCCGCAGGTTCGGCGTGCTGTTCCAGAGCGGCGCCTTGTGGAGCTCGATGACGCTCGCGGAGAACGTCGCCTTGCCGCTATACCAATACACGCGCCTGCCCGCCGCGGAGGTCGACCGGCTGGTGGCCTTGAAGCTCGCCCTCGTCGGCCTCAGCGGGTTCGAGCGCTTCTATCCCTCCGAGATCAGCGGCGGCATGCGCAAGCGCGCCGGCCTCGCCCGCGCCATGGCGCTCGATCCGGACATCCTGTTCTTCGACGAGCCGTCCGCCGGGCTCGATCCCGTGAGCTCGAAGCGCCTCGACGACCTGATTCTCGAGTTGCGCGACAATCTGGGCGCCACCGTGGTCGTCGTGACCCACGAGCTCGCGAGCATCTTCGCGATCGCGGACGATGCGATCTATCTCGATCCCGAGGCGCGCACCGCGATCGCCCACGGCAATCCGCGCAAGCTCCTCGAGACGGCGCACGATCCCCGCGTGCTGAGCTTCCTGAAGCGCGGCGAGGGGCAAAGCGCGGCGGCACCGGGGGGTGCTTCGTGAGCAAGCGCGCCAACCCGGTCCTGGTCGGCGGCTTCATCGTGGGCGCCATCGCCCTCGTGGTCCTCGCCCTCGTGCTGTTCGGCAGCGTCTCCCTGTTCGTCACGCGCCCGGTCGCGGTCGCCTATTTCGAGGGCTCGGTGAGCGGCTTGAGCGTGGGGGCGCCGGTCACGCTGCGCGGCGTTCCGGTCGGGTCGGTCACGGACATCCAGCTCGTCTACGATTCCGAGCACAAGAAAATCTACATTCCGGTCTACATGGAATTCACGCCGGGGAAGCTGCACCGCATCGCGGGCCAGAACCAGAAGCCCAGCCTCCAGGGTGCCATCGAGAGCGGCCTGCGCGCCCAGCTCCAGGTCCAGAGCCTGGTGACCGGCCAGCTCTCGGTCGAGGTCTCGTTCCAGCCGGGGACCCCCATCCATCTCGTCGGCCTCGACAAGTCGGTGCCCGAGATTCCGACCGTGCCCTCGACGTTCGACGTGTTCAAGGCGAAGCTGAGCGATCTCCCGCTGCGCGAGCTCGCGGACGCGGCGATCAAGACGCTCCGGGACCTCGACGCGCTGCTCGGGAGCCAGGACGCGAAGACGTTGCTCGCGTCGCTTTCGGGGAGCGCCAAGGCGTTCCAGGGCACGATGCAGGATCTGCAGGGCGAGATCGGCCCCTTGCTCGGGAACCTGCAGAAGACGCTCACCGACGCCCAGGCAACGCTCAAGGAGACCGAAAAGCTCTCGGCCGATACGCGCAAGAACGTGGACCAGGTCGCGACCACCGCGAACGCCGGCATGGCGCAGACCTTCAAGCAGCTCCAGCAAACGCTCGCCGAGAGCGACGCGACGCTCGCCGCGACGCAGAAGACCGTCGCCGCCGCCGGTACGCTGGTCGCGCAGAACTCGCAACAACGCGCCGACCTCGACGAGCTCCTGCGTAACCTCACGATCGCGAGCGAATCGATCCGCTCCTTCGCCGAGCAGATCGACCGCAACCCCAACGCCGTTATCATGGGGAAATAGGACATGAAAGACCGAACGGTTCGGCGCTCGCTTCTCTCGCTCGCGGCATTCGGCGCGCTCGCCCTCGCGCTCGCGGGCTGCGGCACGACGCTGCCGCCGGCCCATCTCTATGTGCTGAACCCCATGCCGGGGGCCGCAGCGCCGAGCACGCCGGTCAAGGCGACGGGAGTGCGCGTCATCGGCGTCGCGCCCACGTCGGTGCCGGAATATCTCGAGCGGCCGGAGATCGTCGTGCGTAGCGGCGCCAACGAGCTCACGGCGCTGAGCGGCGACCGCTGGGCCGAACGGCTCTCGGTCAACATCTCGCGCGTCCTGACCCTCAATCTCGCGGCCCTCCTGCCCCAGGACACGATTTCCTTGATCCCGACCGCGTTCGGCCAGCCGCTCGACTACGAGGTGCGGCTCGTGCTCACGGAATTCGAGCTCGACCGCAGCGGCGACGCGACGCTGGTCGGCCATTGGGCGATCGCGGACGCGCGAGACAGCAAGCTGCTCGAGACCGGAAACCTCTCGCTCCGCGCCCATGCCGCGAGCGGCGATCTTCCGGCGGAAGTCGCGGCGATGAACGACAACATCGCGGCCGCGAGCCGCGCGATCGGCGCCGCCTTGGCGCGGATCGAGGCGACGGCACCGCCGCCGAGTGCCCGGAAATAACGTGGCCGGAAACGGCGCGCGTTCGGCGCCCTAAAGCACCGCGCCCTACAGCACCGCGCCGAGGAATTGCTTGAGCTCGGGCGTCGCCGGCTGATCGAACAGCTGCGCGGGCGGGCCGATTTCGTGCACGCGCCCGAGATGCATGAACACGACCTGGTCCGCGACCTCGCGCGCGAAGCCCATCTCGTGGGTCACCATGACGAGGGTCATGCCCTGCTCGGCGAGGGCGCCCACCACCTTCAACACTTCGCCCACGAGCTCGGGATCGAGGGCCGAGGTGATCTCGTCGCACAGAATGACCTTGGGCGACATGGCGAGCGAGCGCGCGATCGCGACGCGCTGCTGCTGGCCGCCCGAAAGCCGGTCGGGATAGGCGTCGAACTTCTCGGCGAGGCCGACCTTGGCGAGGCACGCGCGCGCGAGCGTCTCGGCTTCCTTCGCCGCCATCTTCCGCACCACCGTCGGCCCGAGCATGATGTTGCGCCCGACCGTCATGTGCGGGAACAGATTGAAGCTCTGGAATACCATGCCGACCGTCTCGCGCAGCTTGCGCAAGTCCGTGCGCGGGTCGCCCACCACCATGCCGTCGACCTCGATGCGCCCGTCGTCGTAGGTCTCGAGCGCGTTGATGCAGCGGAGCAGCGTCGACTTCCCCGAGCCGCTCTTGCCGATGATCGCGACCACCTCGCCCTGGGCGATCTTGAGATCGACGCCCTGGAGGACCTTGTGGTCGCCGAAGCTCTTTTCGATCGCGTCAAGCCTTACGAGCGACATCGAGCCTCCGTTCCAATTTCTTGGCGTAGAGCGAGAGCGGGAAGCACAGGCAGAAATAGATCGCGGCGACCATGCCGTAGACCAGGAACGGGCGGAAGGTCGCGTTGTTGATGATGGTGCCGGCCTTGGTGAGCTCGATGAAGCCGATGATCGAGGCGAGGGCCGTGCCCTTCACCACCTGGACCGCGAAGCCGACCGTGGGCGGCACCGCGATCACCAGCGCCTGGGGCAGGATCACATGGCGCAGCTGCTCGAGATAGGTGAGGCCGATGCTCGACGACGCTTCCCACTGGCCGCGCGGGATCGCCTCGACGCAGCCGCGCCAGATCTCGGCGAGGAAGGCGCTGGTATAGAGCGTCAGCGAGAAGGACGCGGCCGCGAGCGGCGAAACGTCGAAGCCGATGAGGGCGAGGCCGAAGAACGAGAGGAACAACTGCATCAGCAGCGGCGTGCCCTGGATCACCTCGATGTAGCAGCGCACGGCGACCCGCGCCGCGCGCGACTTCGAGACGCGCAGCATGGTCATGACGAGGCCGAGCGCGCCGCCGCCCACGAAGGCGATGAGCGAGAGGCCGACGGTCCAGCGCGCCGCCAGCAGGAGATTGCGCAATATGTCCCAGATGGTGAACTGGATCATGGGGCCGCGGCCTCACGAGCGCCGGAACACGCGCCGGCCCACCAGCGCGAAGGCCTGACGCAAGAGGACCGTGAGCACGAAATAGATCGCGGTCGCGACCAGGTAGCACTCGAAGCTGCGGAAGTTGCGCGACTGGATGAAGTTGGCTGCGTAGGTCAGCTCCTGGGCCGAGATCTGGGAGCAGACCGAGGAGCCGAGCATGACGATGATCGCCTG
The DNA here is from genome assembly GCA_035509415.1 of Alphaproteobacteria bacterium. Lineage (GTDB taxonomy): Bacteria > Pseudomonadota > Alphaproteobacteria > JACZXZ01 > JACZXZ01 > DATJLQ01. Next base: position 4,746 of record DATJLQ010000069.1, on the reverse strand, counting down.
GCTCGAAAGGGCCGGGTAGATCGCCTGGAGTGCCGGCAGGATCACCACGTGGCGGAAGATTTGCCAACGCGTGAGGCCGATGCTGAGCCCCGCCTCGATCTGCCCGCGCCCGACCGATTTGAGCCCCGCGCGCACGATCTCGGTCGCGTAGGCGCCGAGGTTCACCACCATCGCAAGGAGGGCCGCGAACTCGGCCGAGAGCCGCACGCCCACCGCCGAGAGGCCGAAGAACAGGAAGAACAGCTGGACCAGGAACGGCGTGTTGCGGATGACCTCGACATAGACCGCGGCGGGCCAGCGCAGCAGGATGTGCGCCGAGTTGCGCGCGAGCGCTCCCGCCGTCCCGACCACGAGGCCGAGCACCGTTGCGGCCGCGCTCAGCTCGAGGGTGAGGAGCGTGCCCCGGATCAGCAGATCCTTGTAGGCGAAGACGTCGCCGAAATGGAACTGGTAGCCCATGCGGCGCGGACCCTAGGCCCTAGGGAAGATCGGCCGGCAGCTTCTCGCCCAGCCACTTCTCCGAGAACTTGTTGAGCGTGCCGTCGGCGCGCGCCGCCTTGATGATCTCGTTGACCTTGGCCATGAGCGCGGGCTCGTTCTTGTTGAGCCCGACATAGCAGGGCGAGACCTTCATGACGATCTTGGTCTCGGGCCTCTTCGAGGGATCGCGCATGCCGATCACGGCGGCCGCCGCGTTGCCGGTCGCGATCAGCTGGACCTGGCCGGTCACGTAGGCGGTCATGGTCGTGTTGTTGTCCTCGAAGCGCTGGATCACGGCACTCGGCGGCGCGATCTTGCTGAGCTCGAGCTCCTCGAGCGCACCCCGCGTGGCGCCGATGGTCTTGCCCGCGAGATCGGCGGGAGACGTCACCTTGATGCTCTTGGGGCCGAACACGCCGAAGAAGAAGGGCGCGTAGGCGTCCGAGAAGTCGATCACCTTGGCGCGGTCGGGCGTCTTCCCGAGGGTCGAGATCACGAGGTCGACCTTGTGGGTCTGGAGATAGGGAAGGCGGTTGGCGCTCGTCACCGGCACCAGGTCGATTTTCACCTTCATGTCCTTCGCGATCAGCCGCGCCATGTCGATGTCGTAGCCCTCGAGCTGCATGTCGGTGCCGACCATGCCGAAGGGCGGAAAGTCCTGGGGCACGGCGATGCGGATTTCTCCGCTCTTCATGATGTCGGAAAGCGCGTCGGCGCGCGCCTGGTGGACGCCGAGGCCGAGGGCCGGGATGAGGGCCGCGAGCGTCAGGACCGCCGCGCGCCGGGAAATCGATCGGATGGAGATCATGCTCGCCTCGCTTCGATGGGTGGGACGCTGCCGGCGATCGGGGCCTTTCCCTTGCTTGTCCGACCGCGCGATCGCCCGCGTTCTTGTCCGGCGTGGCCGGCAGGGGCTCGATGGGCCGAATTCCGCAAGTTCCATGCCATGACCAGCGGGCCGGGCGGTCCCGGGCGCGCCGCCCCGGGCTAGGCGGCCGGGGTCTTCCGCCCCGGCATCGATGATTAAATCCTAGGCAGGCGGCCAGGGGAACGGCTAATCCGGCGCCGAATCGGTTTGACTTGGGCAGACGGCCCCGTGCCAATGGCGGGTTCGCGAAGGGTTCTGGCAGAATCGGGAGGAGACAGATGAGCGCACCATCGGCCGCGCGTGCGAGCCTCGAGGTCATCGTATTTCCGGGCGGCTTCAACTGGCCGATCTGGGTCGCCCAGGCCCAAGGCTATTTCGAGGCGCGCGGGCTCGAGGTGCGCTTGACGCCCACGCCGGGCTCGATCTTCCAGCTCACCAACCTGATCGACGGCAAGTTCGATCTCGCCATGACCGCGATCGACAATCTGATCGCCTATAACGAGGGCCAGGGCGAGGCGCCGACGCGTGCCAAGCCCGATCTCGTCGCGGTCATGGGCGGGGACAACGGCTTTCTCCATCTCGTGAGCGTGCCCGAGGTCGCGAGCGTCGCGGCGCTCAAAGGCAAGCAGCTCTCGGTCGACGCGCGCACCACAGGCTACGCCTTCGTGCTCCGGAAGCTTCTCGAGCGCGGCGGGCTCGGCGAGGGCGACTACGAGCTGGTCAAGGCGGGCGGCGTGCTCGAGCGCTTCCAGGCGCTTTTGGAGAAGAAGCACGCGGGCACGTTGCTGCTTTCGCCGTTCGAGCTCATGGCGGGTGCCAAGGGGTTCCACAAGCTCGCGAGCGCCATCGACGCGTTCGGCCATTACCAGGGGCTGGTCGCGGCGGTGCGGCGCGATTGGGCGAGCGCCCACAAGACCGAGCTCGTCGCCTATATCGGCGCCTATGTTGCCGCGGTCGACTGGCTCTATCGGCCCGAGAACAAGGCCGCGGCCCTCGAGATCCTGCGCGCGAACCTGCCGCAGCTCGCACCCGAGATGGCGGAGCGCGTCCACGGCGTGCTGCTCGACCCGAGGCATGGCTTCACGCGCGGCGCGCGTATCGACATGGCGGGTGTCGAGACGGTGATTGCGTTGCGCGAGCAGTACGGCGAGCCGCGGAAGAAACTGAAGGCGCCCGAGCGCTATGTCGATCTCGCCTATTACGACGCGGCGACGCGGCGCTGAGATTTTTGTGCGGCGCACGCGGCACGGGAAGTGACGCGTGAGAATGCGCCCCTTTGACTTCGTATCCGTACCGGATAGGATGGCAATGAATATACCCACATAAAAACACTGTAAGGGAGGGCTCGATGTTTCACCATGTGAAAGGTCACGGAGTCCGTCTCGGCGTCGCGGCTGTCCTGGCCGCGGTGGCGATGGCTTTGCTCGGGCTCGCGGGCGCGCGGGCCGCGGAGCCGATCAAGATCGGCTACGGCATCTCGCTCACCGGCCCGCTCGCGGTCAACGGCAAGTCGGCCGTGCTGGCGCAAAAAATCTGGATGGACGACGTCAACGCCAAGGGCGGCATCCTCGGGCGCAAGGTCGAGCTGGTCTATTACGACGACCAGACCAATCCCGCGACCGTGCCGGGCATCTACACCAAGCTTCTCGACGTCGACAAGGTCGACCTCGTGGTCGGCGGTTACGGCACCAACATGATCGCGCCCGCGATGCCGGTCATCATCCAGCACGGCAAGGTGTTCCTCGGGCTGTTCGGCCTCGCGGTCAACACCAACTTCAAGTACGACAAGTACTTCGCCATGATCCCGAGCGGCCCGGACCCGAAGGTCGCCTTCACCAAGGGCTTCTTCGACGCGGCGATGGCGCAGACGCCGAAGCCGAAGACGGTCGCGATCGCCGCCGAGGACGACGAGTTCGCGCGCAACGCCGCCGACGGCGCCATCGCCAACGCCAAGGCCGCGGGCCTCAAGATCGTCTACAACCGGAACTTCCCGCCCACCAGCACCGACTACACCTCGGTCGCGCGCGCGATCCAGGCGACCAATCCCGACATCGTCGTGATCTGCGCCTATCCGCTCGGCTCGGTCGGCATGGTGCAGGCGGCGAGCGAGGTCGGGCTCAAGCCCAAGATGATGGGCGGCGCCATGGTCGGGCTCCAGGCGACGGCGATCAAGATGAAGCTCGGGCCCGAGCTCAACGGCATCACCAACTACGATTTCTGGGAGCCGGTGCCGAAGATGCAATTCCCAGGCGTCGAGGCGCTGCTCAAGAAGTACCAGGCCCAGGCCGCGGCGGCGAACGTCGACCCGCTCGGCTACTACATGGTGCCCTTCGCCTACGCGCAGATGCAGGTGCTGGCCGATGCGGTGGAGGCGACCAAGAGCCTCAACCAGGAGACGCTCGGGAAATACATCCATGCCCACGCCTTCAAGACCGTGGTCGGCGACATCAAGTTCGCCGCCAACGGCGAGTGGGCCCGGAGCCGCGTGATCCAGATCCAGTTCCACGGCATCAAAGGCCACGATCTCGAGCAATTCCGCACCATGGGAACCCAGACCGTGGTGGCGCCCGCGGAATACGCCTCGGGCAAGCTCATCTATCCCTACGGCGCGGCCGAATAGGGGCGCGACTGTCGGCGCGGCGTGTCATGGCCGGGCTCGTCCCGGCCATGCGCGCGCGTCCGGTTTAGGCGTGGATGCCGGAAACACGGTCTGCGGCCGGCCCGGGCGTGACGCTTCGGCCCGCGGACGCGCCGCGCCGCGCCCGTCTCAGAGCCCGAGATAGAACTTCCGGATCAGGTCGTTGTTGTTGAGCTCGTCGGCCGAGCCGCCCTCGAAGGCGATGCGGCCATGGACGATCACGTAGCCGCGGTCGGCGATGCGGATCGCCTGGGCAAAGTTCTGTTCCGCCATCAGCACCGGGATGCGATACGCCGCCTGCAGCTCCCTGATCTGGTCGATGGTCCGGCTGACCAGGAGCGGCGCCAGGCCCACCGAGGGTTCGTCGATCAGCAGGATGCGTGGCCCGGTCATCAGTGCACGCGCCAAGGCCAGCATCTGCTGTTCGCCGCCGCTCATGCTGCCGGCCAATTGCCGCCGCCGCTCGGCGAGGCGGGGAAAGATCGTGTAGCAAAGGTCGAGGTTCCGCGCGATCGCGCTTCGTGCGGCGTGGCGGAATGCGCCGAGCATCAGGTTCTCCGTCACCGAAAGGCGGGGGAACAGCCGCCGGCCTTCGGGCACGAAGGCGATGCCGAGTGCGACGATCTCCTGGGTCGCACGGCCGATCAACTGATGGCGCTCGCCGTCGATCTCGGCCGTGATGCTGCCGGCGGTCGGTCGCACCAGCCCCATGACGCATTTCATCAGCGTGCTCTTGCCGTTGCCGTTGGTGCCGAGCAGC
>DATJLQ010000068.1:0-35088 GCA_035509415.1 Alphaproteobacteria bacterium | reverse complement strand
CGATGGCAGGTCTCCTGGCTCGCGGGTCGCCGTCTTGCGCCGCCTTCCCGGGAACTCCGAACGGGCTTCCCAGTGGCTTCGATGGCGCTCGACTCGCCGCTTACAGTTGCGGGGGCAGCCACGGTTTTGGCCCCGATTGGGTCGTCCGCACCGTGTTCCCTATTAATCCCCTGGATTCATCCGTCGGGGAACCATCGCGCCCACGATAGGGTCGCGCGCGACGCCGTGTCAATGATTCGCGCGGGGCGGGAGTGACTCGGTTTGAAACGCCGGCCGTGGTCCAATTCGCGTCGTCACCGGGCCCGCCCCGGTAATCCACGTCTTTTGCGCGTCAAGACGTGGATGGCCGGACCAAGTCCGGCCATGACACAAAAGCCACGGTTTCAAGCTGAGCCGCGACCCGCGGGGCGGTTCGACAGGCCAGTGAAGCTTCGATGCTCGTCATGCCCGGGCCGGCCGAAGGCCGTGACCCGGGTATCCACGTCTTGAAAAAGGACGTGGATGGCCGGGACGTGAAGCTTGTCCTCGGGCCGGCGGCGCGCCGGTCCCGGGGGCCCGGCCATGACGGGGAACGGCCTTCAGGATTCGTTCGCGCGTTTCGGCCCGGCGGGATCGACCCATGCGGCGGCGGCCGCGTCGTCGGCCGCGCGCGCCTCGACCCAACGCTCGCCTTGACTGCCTTCCTCGGTCTTCCAGAAAGGCGCCTTGGTCTTGAGCCAGTCGATGAGGAAATGGCACGCCTCGAGCGCCGCCGTCCGGTGCGCGGACGCGGTCACCACGAGCACGATACGCGCGCCCGGCTCGAGCCGCCCGTAGCGATGGATCACGAGGCAATCCTCGAGCGGCCAACGCGCGCGCGCCTCCGCCTCGATCTCGGCGAGCTTCTTCTCGGTCATGCCGGGATAATGCTCGAGGGTGAGCGCACCCACCTGTCCGTCCGGTGCCAGGTCGCGCACGAGGCCGATGAAGCTCGCGACCCCGCCGATCCTGGCATTGCCGTGGGCGAGTCGCTCGATCTCTCGGCCGGGGTCGAAATCCTCGCGTTGGACGCGGATCATGCTCAGCCCCCCGTGACCGGAGGAAACAACGCCACCTCGTCGCCCGCCGCGACCGGATGGTCGGCCTTGACGTATTCCTGGTTGACCGCGACGCGCACGACCGAAAGATCCTTGAGCGCCGCCGCATAGCCGGGCCCGCGCGATTTGAGCCAGGCGAGGAGCGAGGCGACGTCGGTCACGCTCGCGGGCGGCGCCACTTCCTCCTGGGCGATGCCGGTACGCTGGCGCAGCCAGGCGAAATACAGGAGCTTCATCGGCTCACCTCGCCGAAGGGGAGAAAGTCGACGATGGTCCCGGCCGCAAGGCGCGTCATGGCCTCCGGGAGCTCGACGAGGCCGTCGCTTTCGACCATCGAGCTCAAGATGCCGGCGCCGTCGCGCGGGAATTTCCTCGCGACGAGCCCGCCCGCGCCGTCGGCGACCAGGCGTGCGCGCACCCATTCGCGCCGCCCGTCCTTCTTCTTGTGGTCGAAATCGGCGCGCACGCGGTAGAGCACGGGCTCGACGTCGCTCGCCCCCATGAGCCGCAACAGCACCGGGCGCGCGAAGCGCAGGAACGTCACCATCATCGCGACCGGATTGCCGGGAAGGCCGATAAAGGGCTTGGCGCGCACCTGGCCGAGCGCCAGCGGCCGGCCCGGCTTGATCGCGAGGCGCCAGAAATGGAGGCTGCCGAGCGCCGTGACCGCGTCCTTGACGTGATCCTCCTCGCCGGTCGAAACGCCGCCCGAGGTGATGAGCGCGTCGCATCCCTCGGCCGCGCGCGCGAGCGCCGCCTGGATCGTGTCCTTTCGGTCGGGCAGGATGCCGAGATCGACCACGCGGCAGCCGAGGCGCGTAAGCAAGGCCGCGAGGGTGGTGCGGTTCGCGTCATAGACCGTGCCGGGGGGCGTCTCGGCGCCGGGCTCGCGCAGCTCGTCGCCGGTCGAGAAAAGCGCCACCGCAAGCGCGCGGCGCACCGGAAGGGCTGTCAACCCAAGCGACGCCGCGAGCCCCAAATCCTGCGGCCTGAGACGCTGGCCCGCGCGTAGCACGGTCGAGCCCGCGCTCACATCCTCGCCCGCCTTGCGCCGGTTCGAGCCGCGCTTGATGCCCGGGCTGATCACGACGACGTCGCCTTCGAGCGTACAATCCTCCTGCATCATGACCGTGTCGGGTGCCGCACCGCCCATGCCCTGGGGCATGACGGCGCCAGTGAAGATACGCACCGCCGTACCGTGCTGTTGGGCGCCCGCGTAGGGATGGCCCGCGGCGGCACGGCCCATGAGCTTGAGCCGCGTCGGCGCTGCCGCATCGAGATCGTCGAAATAGACCGCGTAGCCGTCGACCGCCGAATTGTCGTGGGGCGGGACGTTGCGCGCGGCGATCAAATCCTCGGCGAGCACGCGGTCGAGACATGCCGCGAGCGGCGCCGTCTCGGCCTCGGCGACGCAATGGATGCGCGCGGCGAGCAACGCCAGCGCCTCGTCGACCGGCATCAGCGCGTCCGCACCGGCGAAGCAATCGTTGCTGAGTTGTGCCACCTCAAGCCACTCCGCGTTGCGGCCGCGCGAGTGCTAGATGGCGCACGATGAAATCGGCGATGGCGCCCGCGTCGTCGATGTCGAGCACGGGCACCGCAACGCCGCGTTGCGCGAGCACGGCCGCCGGAAGATCGCTCGCGAGGGCCACCACGCGCGGGTCCTCGAGGCACAGGAGCGGCTTGTCGCTGTCCGCGCGATAGATCTCGAGCTTGTCGTGGGCGTGCGCCTTGAAGCCCTCGATGAGCACCAGATCGACCTCGGACATATGCGCGAGCAGCTCCTCGACCCCGGGCTCGGCGGCACCGCGCAGCTCGTGCATCAAAGCCCAGCGATTGGCCGAGCCGATCATGACCTCGACCGCACCCGCGGCACGGTGCGTGTAGCTGTCCTTCCCGGGCTGGTCGATGTCGAAGGCGTGGTGCGCGTGCTTCACGGTCGAGACCGACAGGCCGCGGCGCCGGAGCTCGGGCAAGAGTTTGGCCACCAGCGTCGTCTTGCCGCTGCCGCTCCATCCCGCGAGGCCGAAAATCTTCATTCTGCGCCTATCTTTGCCGCCCGCCGCCGCCCGAGGCCTGTTTTAGCCTATCGGGTGCCGGAACGCCAAAGTCAAGGCGACGGCCGCGTTCAGGGCCGAATTGGGCGCGTGCCGTTGGCCGCCGGCGCCACCGGCTCGGGGCCCGAGGCGTTCGCGGCCTGGGGCTTGGGGGCCTGGGACTTGGCGGCCTGGGACTTGGCGGTCGGCGCCTTCACCGGTGCCGCGACATCGTCCGGGCCGACCGCGTGGCGCAGCCCCTCGCGCAAATAATCGTAGCCGGTGATGAGGGTGAGCGCCGCCGCGATCCAGAGGCCGACGATGCCGACCTCGACCGTGTAGGGGAAAATCCAGGTGCCCGCCGAGCCCACGATGAGGAAGCCGATCGCGGTCATCTGGATGCCGGTCTTCCATTTCGCGAGCTTGGTGACCGGGAGGCCGACATTGAGCACGGCCAGATACTCGCGCAGGCCCGAGACCAGGATCTCGCGGCACAGGATCAGGATCGCGGGCAGGAGCGTGAGGCCGCCGATGCGGCCGAAGGCGGCGAGCAGCAGGAGCGTGGTCGCGACCAGGAGCTTGTCCGCGATCGGGTCGAGCAGCGCTCCGAGACGCGATTGCTCGCGCCAGCTGCGCGCGAGATAGCCGTCGAGATAATCGGTGACGCCGGCCGCGCTGAAGATCGCGCAAGCGACCCAGCGCGCGCCGTTGCCGTCGACCCAGAAGAGCGCGACGATGATCGGAATCACCGCGATGCGCGAAAAGGTGAGTAGGTTCGGGACGCTGGTGATCATGGGTCGAATCGCTTCGCGTTTCGCTTGGATTTTCCCGTCGGATCTCCGCGTGGACTTGCCCCTGGATTTCCGGGCAATCCGGATCGGCCGCCCGGGCCTCCAGGCGCGCCGGACGGGAGTTTAGCCCTCGGGGTGGAAGTGATCATAGATTTTTTTGGCGACGGCCCGGCTGATGCCCGCGACCGCCTCGAGATCGGCCAATCCCGCGCGCGCGACGCCGCCCGCCGAGCCGAAATGGTGCAGCAGCGCCCGCTTCCGCTTGGAGCCTATTCCCGGCACCTCGTCGAGGGCCGAGCGGAACTGGGCGCGCGCGCGCTTGGCCCGATGGGTCCCGATGGCGAACCGGTGTGCCTCGTCGCGGAGTCGCTGGAGGAAATAAAGCACGGGATCGCGCGCATCGAGGGCAATGGGATCGCGTCCGGGGAGGAAGATGCGCTCGCGCCCCGCGTTGCGGTCCGGGCCCTTGGCGATCGCCGCCACCGGCACGTCGCCGACGCCGAGATCCGCGAGCACGCCGAGCGCCGCGTTGAGCTGGCCGAGCCCGCCATCGATCAGCACCAGCTCGGGCCATTGGCCGCGCGCGCGTTCCGGATCCTCCTTGAGGACGCGCGCGAAGCGCCGCGTCAGCACCTCGCGCATCATGCCGTAATCGTCGCCCGGCGCGATGGTGCCGGCGGGGAGGGCACTTGCCGCCGCCGCCCCGGTCTCCCGAATTGCCGATGCCGGAGACAGCGTCGACGCGACGCGCGCGGCGGTCTTGATATTGAACTTGCGATAAGCGCCCTTCATCAGCCCTTCGGGGCCCGCGACGATCATGGCGCCGACCGCGTTGGTCCCCATGATGTGGCTGTTGTCGTAGACCTCGATGCGCTGGGGGGCGGAGTCGAGCCCGAGGGTCGCCGCGAGCCGGTCGAGCAGCTGGCGCTGGGTCCCGCTTTCGGCGAGGCGGCGCGCGAGTGCCGTCTCGGCGTTGGCACGCGCATGCTCGACCATGTCGCGCTTCAGGCCGCGCCGCGGGGCGACCAGCATGACGCGCCGCCCCGCGCGTAGCGCGAGCGCCTTCTCGATCAAGCTCTGCTCGGGCACCGCGTGGCTCAAGAGCACCAGCTCGGGCGGCGGCTTGTCCTGATAGAACTGGCCGATGAAGGCGCCGAGCACGTCGGCCGCGCCGAGCTCGCGCTCGTGGCGCGGGAAATAGGCGCGGTTGCCGTAATTGCGCCCAGCGCGGAAGAAGAACACCTCGATGCAGGTCTCGCCCGCCGCCTGATGCGCCGCGATCACGTCCGCCTCCTCGATGCCGGCGACGTTGATGCCCTGCTTCGCCTGGATCTGGGTCAGCGCATGGATGCGGTCGCGATAGACGGCCGCGCGCTCGAAATCGAGCGCGTCCGAGGCGCGTTGCATCTCGGAAGCGAGCCGGCGCTGGACGCCCTGGCTCTTGCCCTGGAGGAAGGTACGCGCCTCGGCGACCAGCTCGTCGTAGCCGGCGCGCGACACGCGGCCGACGCAGGGCCCGCTGCAGCGCTTGATCTGATAGAGGAGGCAAGGGCGCGTGCGGCTCGCGAACACCGTGTCGGCGCAGGAGCGCAACAGGAACGCGCGCTCGAGCTCGGCGAGCGTCTCGTTGACCGCGAGGCCCGAGGCGAACGGCCCGAAATAATCGCCGGGGCGCGAGCGCGCGCCGCGATATTTCGTGAGCTGCGGCCACTCATGGTCGCCGGTGATTAAAATGTAAGGGAAACTCTTGTCGTCGCGCAGCAGCACGTTGTAGTGCGGCATGTGACGCTTGATCAGATTGCCCTCGAGCAACAGCGCCTCGACCTCGGTATGGGTGGTGACCACCTCGAGGGACGCGGTCTCGGCGATCATGCGCTGGGTGCGGGTCGCGAGCCGCGACACTTGCGTGTAGCTCGTGACGCGCTTCTTGAGATTTTTCGCCTTGCCGACGTAAAGCACGTCGCCCGCGGCCGACAACATGCGATAGACGCCGGGCGCGGACGGCATGGTGCGCAAGGCCGCGCGCAACACCTCGACGCCGCGCGCGAGACGATGCTCGCTCGGCGCCTCGTCGCCGCTTCTCGCGTTCGTCGCGCGCGTCTCGATCTCGCTCATGAGAGGCATTCTGGTCTCGACATCGCACGCGTCAATCTTGCCGCGCGCGGTTTTGCTCGTTGCGAAAGCCGATGCAAAGCCCGAGCGATTCCAACCACATGGTCGGCGCGCGCCGGAGCGCGCCACAAGCCCGTCACAGGATATCCACGATTCGTGTGGGTAACTTTGTCGAAAAGCGTCCTTGAGCCCTCAAAGGCCCAAGCTAGTACAAGGCCCTAAGCACATTGCCTATTTTATAGGCAATAATAGCAAGCTTTTGATTTGAGACGAAGAATTATCGAGTCGGTGTAAACAAACCTTCAAACAGTGGAAACCTTCGCGCCCGTCCCATTTTGCCGCCCCGAGTCGAGGGGGGTGTGCACAACCCTGGGAGGGCCGGCGCGCGCTTATCGCACTTGCGAAACAATCGTGCGCGACGGCGTTTGGAGACGTTCGATTTCGACGCCGACACTCGCGGCGTCTTGATAAACGTCTAGTTTCTCAACCCGCACTTTGCAGCGTCCGACGCGCGGATCCTCGAGGCAGAGGGTCGCGATGCGCTCGGCCAAGGTCTCGACCAGATTGACGTGGCCCTCGGCCACCAGCCGGCGCACGGCCGAAACCACCTCGTCGTAGCACACGACGTTCTCGTAGCGGTCGGCGAGCGGAGTCGCGAGCCCGTCGACCGCGAGCTCGAGGTTGACGCGCACGCGTTGGGTGCGGCCATGCTCGTGCGCGCGTACGCCGATGCGCCCGTCGAGCTCGAGATCGCGCACGAAGATGCGGTAACGCGCACCGGCCGAGGCGGGCTCGGCCGCTTGCTTGTCGAGGAAGGATTGGGTCGAAGCCTTGATTTCGCTCATGCGCACCTCGCGGGGCCGGCTTCGCGCCGGAAAATTCGCCGGAGGCCCGCACTCTGGGGGCCGAATCCAGAGATCGATGAATGTCGCACCCGGCGCCCACGCCCGCACTCTGGAGGCGGCACGACGAGGATGCAGCCTCTAACCTAGTGCGCCGCGGCGGCTTCGTAAAGCCTCGGCACGCGTTCGTGGGATGCCGGTTCCGGGCGCGCTCATTCCTCGGCGCGTTGGGTCGCCTCGCGCGGCCAGCCGAGATGCTGGCCGCCATCGAGGGCGATCATCTGCCCGGTCATGGCCGGGCTCGCGAGGATGAAGGCGAGGGCGGCGGCGATCTCCTCGGGCGTCGCACCGCGGCCGAGCGGGGTCGAGGCCCACTGAGCCGCGAATTGCGCCTCGCTTTGGCGCGGACTCGGCAGGACCGGGCCGGGCCCGATCGCGTTCACGCGAATACGCGGCGCGAGCGCCATCGCGAGCGTCTGGGTCAAGGTCCAAAGCCCCGCCTTACTCACCGTGTAGGAGACGAAATGCGGCGTCAAACGCCAGACGCGTTGATCGACCATGTTGACGATGACGCCGTTGGCACCCGCGGGGAGCGCCTCCGCGAAAGCCTGCGCGAGCACGAAGGGCGCGCGCAGATTGGCCTCCATGTGGAGATCCCAGCTCGCGCGCGTCGCGTCGGCGACCTCGTCGCGCTCGAAGCGCGCGGCATTGTTGACGAGCACGCCGAGCGGCCCCAGCGCCGCGATCGCGCGCGGCACGAGGGTCGCGACCTCCGCCTCGCGCGCGAGATCGGCCTCGAGCAACGCGGCGCGCCCGCCCGCGCGCTCGATCTCGGCCGCGAGCGCTGCCGCGTCCTCGGCACCGGCACCGTAATGGATCGCGACCGCGTAGCCTTGGCGCGCGAGCTCGAGCGCGAGCGCGCGGCCGATGCGCCGCGCGGCGCCGGTGACCAGGGCCGATTTCGGGATGCGCTCCCCTGCCATGGGCCGGACCATGCCGGGAACCGGGCGCGCGATCAAGCCCCGGCCCGGCGAGGCGCGGCCGCCGCGCGCCGCCTCAGACCAGGTTCATGAGCCCGAGCGCGCCCGCGAGCGCGAACATCCAAAGCGGATGGATGCGGGTGAAGAACACGATGGCGAAGGTCGCGGCGCAGATCGCGTAGGCGGGAACGCTATGCACCGCGGCGCGCGTCACGAAATAGCCGCCCGCCAAAATGAGCCCGACCGTGATGGGCGCCAGGCCTGCCTGGAGTGCGATGCGCCAGGGCTTATGGCGGAACCGGTCCCAGACGTAGGCGACGCCGTAGGTCAGGAGCGCCGAGGGCGCCGTCATGGCGACGGTCGCGACGAGGGCACCCAGGAAGCCCGCGACGTTCCAGCCGATCAGCGTCACCACCAGGATGTTGGGCCCGGGCGCCGCTTGGGCGAGGGCGAACAGCTCGGCGAACTCGGCGCTCGTCATCCAGCCATGGAGCTCGACCACCTGGCGCTGCATCTCGGGCAGCACGGCGATGCCGCCGCCGACCGCGATCAGCGAGAGATGGGCGTAGAGGAGGGCGAGCGAGACGAGCGTATGGGCTTCGCTCACGGTCCGCCCGCTTTCGACGCGTCCGCTTTCGGCGCACCGGCGCGAGGCCCGCGCGCGCGCGGCCAATAAGCGGCGGTGCTGAAGGGCGCGAGGGCCAAGAGAACCAGGATCATGTGCCAACGCAGCACCACGATGCCGATGAAGGCGAGGGCGAGGAACAGCACGCCTGCGGGCCGCTTGACCAGCGGGCGCGCGAGCTTCCCCGCGGTGCCGAGCAGAAGTCCCGACGCCGCCGCCGTGATGCCGGCGAAGAGATGCTCGACGGCCGGGACATGGCCGTAGCGCGCATAAAGGGCGCCGAGCGCGATGCAGATGGCAAACGGCGGCAGCATGAGCCCCGCCAAGGCCACGACCGAGCCGAGCGCTCCCTGATAACGCGCGCCGATCATGACCGAGACGTTGGCGATGTTGGGCCCGGGCAGGAACTGGCCGAGGCTCAGGACCTCGGTGAACTCGCGCTCGGTCATCCAGCGCCGCTCCTCGACGATCATGCGGCGCGCGAACGGCATGACGCCGCCGAAGCCCGAGAGGCCGGCCGAGGCGAAGCCGAAGAAGAGCTCGGCGAGGCCGATCCTGCGCTCGGGCGCCTCGGCGCCGGCGGACGGGATCGATGGCGAAGGGAGCGCGGGCTCCATGGATTGGGGGTCGGACGTCGGCGGCCCGCCGGCCGGCAATGAATCGGTCATGAATCCTTGTATACTGCGGCGCCGGCCGAAGCGGCAAACGGCATCTCCGCCGACTCCCGTTACGCGCCGCGCATGACAGGCGTCGGGCCCGTGCCCGCACGACCCAAGGGAGGATCGAGCCATGGCGAGCGACACGCCGAGCGAGCCCGCAGCCCCAATCCCGGCGCCGGCCGCAGCACCTGCGCCGGGCGCGGCGCGTCCGCGCCGTCCGGAGCGCCATGAGTGTCAGGTGTGCAAGGGCAGCTTCCCGAGGACCCAGGTGCTGCCCGGGAGCCTGGTGCGCGACAAGGTGGCGCAGCTCATCGCCTCCAAGGACCCCGACTGGGCGCCGGGCGGGCTCATCTGCCGCACCTGCCTCAACCGCTTCCGCGCCGAGCTCGTGCGCAACGAGATGGAGAAGGACCGCGGCGCGCTTTCGGCGCTCGAGCAGGAGGTCATGCGCAGCCTGCGCGAGGGCGAATCGATCGCGGACAACCTCAACAAGGAGTTCGACGCGAGCCTCACGCTCGGCGAGCGCATCGCCGACAAGGTCGCCGAGTTCGGCGGCAGCTGGCGCTTCATCTTCATCTTCTTCGCCGTGATGGCGCTGTGGATCGTCACCAACAGCATCCTCCTGCTCAAGAATCCGTTCGATCCCTATCCCTACATCCTGCTCAACCTGGTGCTTTCGCTGCTGGCCGCGATCCAGGCGCCGGTGATCATGATGAGCCAGAACCGCCAGGAGGCGCGCGACCGGCTGCGCGCCGAGAACGACTTCAAGGTCAACCTCAAGGCCGAGCTCGAGGTGCGCGCGATCGGCGACAAGCTCGACCAGCTCATCCACCATCAATGGGCGCACCTGCTCGAGATCCAGCAGATCCAGATGGAAATGATCGACGACCTGGTGGGCCAGAAGAAGAAGGGCTAGGCGCTGTTTACATTGTCGTTGCGGGCCGCAATCCAATCGGCATGCTTGGATTCGACCGGCTACGGCGTCGACCCGCCGCGCCGATGTGCCGCATCGCCTTCGGCGCGTCTCCTGGCATCCGGGCAAATCCAAGCATCGCAGCCGCGCAAGGACTATGTAAACAGGGCCTAGGCGCGGGTCGTGACGCGGTTTGAATTTCCGGCCGTGGTCCAAGTTCGCGTCATCACCGGGCCCCCGGGACCGGCCGTCGGCCGGCCCGAGGCCAAGCTTCACGTCCCTGTGATCCACGTCTTTTGAGCGTCAAGACGTGGATGGCCGGACCAAGTCCGGCCATGACCCGTGTCAGGATTTCGAACCGAGGCACTACTTAGGCGCGGCAGCCGTCGAGGAAGAGGGCGACCGCGCGCTCGGCCCAGCGTGCGAGCTCGTCGGGGCCGAGCGCCGGGCCGATGCCCATGGCGCGGCGTTGGGGTACGGTCAGCACCAGGACCATGAACGCCTCGGCGGCGAAGGCGGGGTCGGACAGGCGCATGCGTCCCGCCGCCGCCTCGCGCGCGAGGAAGGCCGCGATGCTCTCGCTGCCCTTGCGCGCCCCGCTCTCGATCATGGCGCGGCCGAGCTCGGGAAAGCGCCGCGCCTCGGTCTGCATGATGCGCGTGAGCGCCAGCGCCTCGGGCGAGAGTGCCGCCTTGAGGATCTCGCGCGCGGCGCGCGTCAACACCTCGTCGACCGGGCCCGGGCCGAGGAGCGACGCATCGAAGGGCGGCAGCCAGCGCTCGATGAGGCGCCGCACCACGGCGCGGAACAGGTCGCGCTTGTCGGCGAAGCGCGAATAGAGCGTGCGCTTCGAGATGCGCGCGCGCGCGGCCACTGCCTCGATGCTGGTCGAGCCGAACCCCTGGCTCAGGAACAACGCGGTCGCGACCTCGAGGATGCGCTCCGGAAGGCGCGCCGAGGCGTCGCGCGTCGGGCGTCCGCCCGAGTGCGGGCGGCGC
Source organism: Alphaproteobacteria bacterium (assembly GCA_035509415.1). GTDB lineage: Bacteria > Pseudomonadota > Alphaproteobacteria > JACZXZ01 > JACZXZ01 > DATJLQ01. The sequence goes on along the minus strand of DATJLQ010000068.1, from coordinate 24,056 downwards.
CCGCGCGGACGTCTTGCGGACGGGGGCCTGGGCGCTGCGCGCGCGGCCGGCTCCAAGCGTTCCTCCATGAAGCGATCCTTCTTGGCCGCACCATAAGCGCCGACTCGAGTCGGCGCCAAGGGCGAAACGCCGCCTCAATAGCCGTAATAGCCGTAATAGGGGCGCTCGTAATAGCGCGGGTGCGGCGGCCCGTAGGCCGGATAGACCACGCAGCCCGCGAGCAGCGACGCGAGCAGGAACGCGGCCGTGAGCGGACGCCAGCGGCCGCGCCAGAAGCGGGCGAACGTGGCGATCATGTCGGAGCGGGACAGGCGGATCATGGCGACCTCCTTCGGGTCACGGGCGCCGGTGGGCGCCTATAGACCCATATACGGAGCATCGTACAAAACGCAACGGTACCGTTGCGTTATATTTTTAGGACGAAGGTAATTGATTGATATGGAAGGAGTATTTTTGATTATCCGCCGCGCCCGGGACGCGGCCGTTTGGGATCCCTCGAGCGGATTTGGGGTCCCCGCGCGCGCGCGCCGGGCGTGCCGGCCCCGCCACGGCCGAGATTGTGGGCGGCAATGGCGCGCGCGAGGCGGTTGTTCTCGCCGCCGGCCTGGGCGATGCCGAGCTCGAGCGCCTCGAGGCGCCTGAGCTCGTCGCGCAAGCGCGCCGCCTCCTCGAACTCGAGATTGGCGGCAGCGTCGTGCATGCGCTTCTCGAGGTCGGCGACGTGGGCGGCCAGGTCCTTGCCGACGAGATGCTTGGTCTCGGCGTCGCCGGTCGCGACCGTGACGTGGTCCCGCTCGAACACCGAATCGAGAATGTCGGAGATGCCCTTCTTGACGCTCTCGGGCGTGATGCCGTGGCTGGCGTTGTAGGCCTGCTGTTTCTCGCGCCGCCGGTTGGTCTCGGCGAGCGCGTAGTCGAGGGACGCGGTCATCTGGTCGGCATAGAGGATGCAGCGCCCCTCGATGTTGCGCGCGGCGCGCCCGATGGTCTGGATGAGCGACGTGCGCGAGCGCAGATAGCCCTCCTTGTCCGCGTCGAGGATCGCGACGAGGGCGCATTCCGGAATGTCGAGCCCCTCGCGCAGAAGATTGATTCCGACCAGGCAATCGAAGGCGCCGAGGCGCAAATCGCGGATGATCTCGATGCGCTCGAGCGTCTCGACGTCGGAATGGATGTAGCGCACCTTGACACCCGCGTCGTTGAGATACTCGGTCAAATCCTCCGCCATGCGTTTGGTGAGCGTGGTGACCAGCGCGCGTTGGCCTTTGCCCGCGACCGATTTCACCTCGGCGATGAGGTCGTCGACTTGCGTCTCCGCGGGGCGCACGAGGCACACGGGATCGATCAGGCCCGTGGGCCGGATCACCTGCTCGACGAACACGCCGCCGGTGCGTTGCAATTCCCACGGGCCCGGGGTCGCCGAGACGAACAGGGTCTGGGGCCGCATGGTCTCCCACTCCTCGAACTTGAGCGGGCGGTTGTCGACGCAGGAAGGAAGCCGGAAGCCGTATTCGGCGAGGGTCGATTTCCGCGCATAGTCGCCTTTGAACATCCCGCCGAGCTGGGGCACGGTGATGTGGCTCTCGTCGACCATGAGAAGCGCGTTCTTCGGGAGATATTCGAAGAGGGTCGGCGGCGGCTCGCCGGGATTGCGGCCGGTCAAGTAGCGCGAGTAATTCTCGATCCCGGCGCAGGAGCCGGTGGTCGCGATCATCTCGAGATCGAAGGTGGTGCGTTGCTCGAGCCGCTGCGCCTCGAGGAGCTTGTTCTGGGCGTAGAGCTCGGCGAGGCGCAGCTTCAAATCGTCCTTGATGCCCCGCATCGCCTGCTCGAGGGTCGGCTTCGGCGTCACGTAGTGGCTGTTGGCGTAGACCTTGACCGCCTCGAGGGTCGCCGTCTTGTGGCCGGTGAGCGGATCGAACTCGACGATCTGCTCGATCTCGTCCCCGAACAGCGAGACGCGCCAGGCGCGGTCCTCCAAGTGCGCGGGCCAGAGCTCGACCACGTCGCCGCGCACGCGGAAGCTGCCGCGCTCGAAGAAAGTGTCGTTGCGCCGGTAGGAGAGCTCGACGAGGCGCTTCAGGAGCTGGTTGCGGTCGAGGGCGGCGCCCGCATGCAACGCGATCGCCATCTCGGAATAGGTCTCGACCGCGCCGATGCCGTAGATGCACGAGACCGAGGCCACGATCACCACGTCGTCGCGCTCGAGCAGCGCCCGCGTCGCCGAATGGCGCATGCGGTCGATCTGCTCGTTGATGGTGGCTTCCTTCTCGATGAAGGTGTCCGAGCGCGGCACGTAGGCCTCGGGCTGGTAATAGTCGTAATAGGAGACGAAATACTCGACCGCGTTGTCGGGGAAGAATCCCTTCATCTCGCCGTAGAGCTGGGCCGCGAGGGTCTTGTTGGGCGCGAGGATGAGGGTCGGGCGCTGCACGTGCTGGATCACGTGCGCCATGGTGAAGGTCTTGCCCGAGCCGGTGACGCCGAGCAGCACCTGGTCCTTCTCGCCGGCCAACAGGCCCTGGACCAGCTCCGCGATCGCCTCGGGCTGGTCGCCCGCGGGCGCGTAGTCGGACTTGATCTTGAGCGGGCGCGACGATTCGACGCGCTCGTGGCGCAGCGGCGGCCCCGCCAGGCGCTCATAAAAGGCGAGATCGGTCATGGCGGGAGTATAGGTCGCGTCGGGCCCGAAGTCGCGGGGGCGAGAGTCCCGCGACTGGGCGGGGGCCGGTGTCGCGCCTCCTCCTCGCGCCAAGCCCGGGCTTGGCGGCCGTGCCGCGGTCGGCGGCCGGCTTCGGCCTAAGCCGCGCCGGGTGCTTGTTCCAGCAGCACCTTCAAGACGCCGCACCAGCCGTTCCGCCGGCAGGCATCGACCGCGTCCTCGTAGCCGAGATTCTTGATGAGAGAGGCCGCCAGCGTGCGCTGGTGGCCGAGGGGATCGGGATCGGCCGCCATCGCGCCGTCCAGTCCCGGAGCGCGCGCAGGCTCGCCCGCCTGCATGCGCCGTTCACCTATGGACATCGACCTCGTGGTCCTCGTATCGCCTCAACGCCCTCGCAAGTCCGGATACGCTTGAGCTTTTCCGTTCCTGCGGGGGACCTGCACATAATGGATCGCCCCCCGTTTCGCAAGCACCCGGAAATTAACGCTTTGTCAGAATTGGCGGATTTTCCAACCGCGCGCGGCATGGCTGGATTGCGCCGGGGGAGTGGATGAAATGCCCGCGAGCGGGTCTTTGAGCGTCCACCGCCGCGGAACAAGGGGCGCGGCGTCAAGCGGTCCGGGAAATCAGGCCGCCGCCATATTCGCGCACCAGATTGTGGAGGCGACTCTGGCTTCGATAGCACGTCAGATTGAGCCAAAGGACAACGAGCAGCATCAGGGACTCAAGGGCGTATTCGAAATTGGTCTCGCGCGTGCTCACAACCATGTAGGGTATCTGGTACGTCCTGAAGTCCCAATAAACGAGCCACGAATAGACCATGGAAGGCAGGAACATAATGAACGCGCGCGTAACGCCGTAGAACCGGCCGACGTTCAACGTCAGCGCGGAGATATCCTGGCTCATGATCGCGAGATCCATATAGGCGGGCAAATTGGACCTTATGTAATGCAAATTTCGATATTCTTGCGTAAGGCTTGCCTTGAGCAGGAAGAGCAGGAACGCCATGACCGCCCCACCGACCATCCAAAGATCGTTGACGTTGATCCACGAGCCGACCAACGGAATCGGGATGATCTCCTCGGCCAGATCGCGCTTTATGTATTCGTCCAACCGGCTCTTCGCCTGGGCAATCTTCAGATAATTGTCGCGCTTGAAACTCGGGTCGCCGATTTTGCCCCGAAGCGCCGGCTGGCCCGCCAAAACGCCGCTTTTCGGCATATCCTGTTCGAATATGATTTCGACGAACGCATCGAGCAGCGAAACGTCATGGCCGGCATCGATGGGAAAGATCTCGTTATAGCGCGCGGCGCGCGCTTCGAGGTCCTTGCAATAATGTTCGCTGCGGTCGTTCGAATCCAAGCATCCGAATAAATCCTGGTAAAGATCGATCGTGACGGAAAACCAATCTGGATTATAGGTGTTCCTAATGCAGGTGATGGTGAGCAGAAGGATGATCAGGATAAAATAGACAATCCCACGAGAGCGCTTGCCGGCGGCAACGACCGCCTCGACGTAGCTTTTGCCGTCCGGGGGCTTCGAGGGGTCGGCGCCACCCGTAACGAGCTCGGTACTCATAATTGCCGCCCCGTTGTCGCAACGATCATCCGAAATGCGGACGCTGAAGTGACAAACTATCAAAAATCTCGTAACGGTAGAAGAAAGAAAATTACTTACGCCGATCGGTCGTGACCGCTCCGGCCCGCCGCGACACCTCGGCCCTTGAACCCAAGGGCGCCGCGGCGTAGGGTGCGCCCCGCGCGAATTCCGGTGCCTCCGAGTCGCTCTTGCCCAAGTCGCGACGACGCAGCCGCCGGACGCGCCGGTCGATACCGCATCCCCGAACCTTGGAAGGAGCTCCGTGTCGTGTCGTTCCTTGCCGCGCGCCTTGCCCGCATCAAACCGTCTCCCACCATCGCGGTCACCACCAAGGCCCAGGAGCTCAAGGCCGCGGGGCGCGACGTGATCGGCCTCGGCGCGGGCGAGCCCGACTTCGACACGCCCGAGCACGTCAAGCAGGCGGCGATCGACGCGTTGCGCCAGGGCAAGACCAAATACACGCCCGTGAACGGCGTGCCCGAGCTGCGCCAGGCGATCCGCGCGAAATTCAAGCGCGAGAACGGGCTCGACTATTCGATCGACCAGATCTCGGTCGGCTGCGGCGGGAAGCAGGTGCTCTACAACGCCTTCCTCGCGACGCTCAATCCGGGCGACGAGGTGATTTTCGCCGCCCCCTATTGGGTGAGCTATCCGGACATGGTGCTCTTGTGCGAGGGCACGCCGATCCCACTCGATTGTCCGGCTTCGACCGGCTTCAAGCTCACCCCCGAGCAGCTGGAGCGCGCCATCACGCCCAAGACCAAGTGGCTGCTCTTGAACTCGCCGAGCAACCCGAGCGGCGCCGCCTATACGCGCGCCGAGCTCAAGGCGCTGTGCGACGTGCTGGTGCGCCATCCCCATGTTTGGGTGATGTCGGACGACATGTACGAGCACCTCACCTACGACAATTTCGAGTTCACCACGCCGGCGCAGCTCGAGCCCAGGCTCTACGAGCGCACGCTCACCATCAACGGCGTGTCGAAGGCCTATTGCATGACCGGCTGGCGTCTCGGCTACGCGGGCGGGCCGCTTCCGCTCGTCAAGGCGATGAACGCGGTCCAATCGCATTCGACCACGCACACCGCGTCGCTCACCCAGTGGGCCGCGGTGGCGGCGCTCAACGGGCCGCAGGACTTCATCCCGAAGCACAACAAGGCGTTCCAGGACCGGCGCGACCTCGTGGTGTCGATGCTCAACCAGGCGAACGGCATCCATTGCCCGAAGCCCGAGGGTGCCTTCTACGTCTATCCGAGCTGCGCGGGCACCATCGGCCGCAAGACGCCGTCGGGGACCACGCTCAAGTCGGACGAGGACTTCGTCACCTATCTCCTCGAATCCGAGGGGGTCGCGGTGGTGCAGGGCTCGGCCTTCGGTCTCGCACCCCATTTCCGCATCTCCTACGCGACCTCGACCGAGGCGCTCGAGGAAGCGTGCCGGCGCATCCAGCGGGCCTGCGGCGCCTTGATGTAGCTTCCCCCGCGCGGCCCTGCGACCTATGTGGGCGGGCGAGCCGCGGCGCCCAGATCGGCGCGCGGACCGGCGCGCGCGGCCGGAGCCGCCGCATCTCGCGGCGCGCGCAAGCATGAGGGAGCGGCCATGAAAATCGCGGTGATGGCGACGGGCGGAGTGGGCGGCTATTTCGGCGCGCGTCTCGCCGCATCGGGCGAGGACGTGACCTTCGTCGCGCGCGGGAAGCATCTCGGCGCGATCGAGGCGAATGGCCTCAAGGTCGAAAGCGCCAACGGCGATCTCCTGATCAAGCCAGCTCGAGCGACCGACGATCCCGCCAAGATCGGCCCGGTCGACATCGTGCTCTTCGCGGTCAAGCTGTGGGACATGGACACGGCCGGGGCGGCCTGCAAACCGCTCATCGGGCGCGACACGGCGGTGGTCTCGTTCCTGAACGGCGTCGAGAGCGAGGGGCGCCTTGCGGCCATTCTCGGGAAGGAGCACGTGATGGGCGGGGTCGCGGCGATCTCGTCCACCATCGCGGCTCCCGGGACCATCAAGATGATCGGCACCATGGCGACGCTCGCCTTCGGCGAGCTCGACGGGCGGAAGTCCGCGCGCGGCGAGGCGTTGCTCGCGGCGTGTCTCAAGGCGGGCATCGCGGCGAAGCTCTCGGCCGAGATCGAGAAGGACATCTGGACCAAGTTCGTGCTGCTGGCGTCCTTCAGCGGCATGACCGCCCTCACGCGCGCGACCATCGGGCCGATCCGCGACGACCCCGAGCTTCACGCCATGCTGCGCGCGGCGATGGGCGAAGTGGTCGCGGTCGCGCGCGCCAAGGGCGTGGCACTTCCGGCCGACCACGCGGAGACCGTGCTCGCCATGGTCGCGAAGTTTCCCTACGAGATGCGCGCCTCCATGGCGGTCGACCTCGAGCGCGGCAATCGGCTCGAGCTCCCGTGGCTCTCGGGCGCGGTCGCGCGATTGGGGAAGGAGCTCGGCGTCGCCACGCCGGTCCACGCCTTCATCGCGACCGCGCTCAAGCTCCAGGCAGGCGGGAAGAAGTAGCGCCGAGTTTCCTCGCCTCTTGTGGGAGAGGAAGGGGCCCCCGCAGGCCGAAGGCCTGCTTTTATTGTTAAAGCGGGCGCGCAGTGCGCGCCGGGGCGCAGCGGTGGGAAAGTGAGGGGTGCTAAGCTTTTGAAACCCTCACCTGCTCACTGCATTCGCCACCCTCCCCCCTTGAGGGGGAGGGTTGGGGTGGGGGGTCGTTCCGAAGATACCCCTCACCCAGCTTCGGGTAAGGCTCGGCTTCGCCTCGCCAACCCTCAGCAACCCTCTCCCTCAAGGGGAGAGGGCTCGTTTAAGGGCTCGCCGCCTCGTAGGCGGCGACGAAGCCGGGGGCGAGCTTGCGCAAGCGCTCGCGGTCGACGCGGCCCGAGCGCGTGATGTAGCTCATGGCGAACTCCATGGGCGAAAGCCGCATATGCGCGCCGAAATGCTCGTACCACTCGGCGCTCGCGTTGGCCGCCGCCACCAGCTTGGCGACGATGGGCTTGCGCGCGGCCTCGAAGGCGGCGAGCGCGGCCGGGATGTCGCCCTCGTGCGTCTCGAGCGCGCGGGCGAGCGCGATCGCGTCCTCGAGCGCAAGGCGCGTCCCCGAGCCGATCGAGAAATGGGCGGTGTGCAGCGCGTCCCCCAACAGCACGCGGCGCCCGACCGACCAGCGGGCGTTCGCGATCTTCGGAAAGCGGCGCCAGATCGATTTGTTCGCGATGAGCTTGGCACCCCCGAGCGTGCGCTCGAACACGCGCTCGCACACGCGTTGCGCCTCCTCCTGCGGCATTTTATCGAAGCCCGCGCGGAAATAGGTCGCCTGGTCCACCTCGACCACGAAGGTGCTGCTGGTCGCGTTCTGGCGGTGATGGTGCGCGTTGAAGTGCCCCCACTCGGTCTCGAGGAAAGTGTGGGTGAGCGCCTCGTAACGCACCGGGGCGCCGTACCAGGCGAAGCGGTTGGTGAGCTCGGAGATCGTGGTGCCGAACGCGCGCTCGTGCCCGCGCCGCACGGCGGAGTTGGCGCCGTCGGCACCCACGATGAGATCGGCGCCGAACGCGTCGGCGGACGCGTCCACGTCCGCGAGGGCGTGCTCGTAACGGGGCTCGACGCCCACGGCGCGCGCGCGGTCCTGCAGGATCTCGAGCAGCTTCAGGCGCGCGATGCCCGAATAGGTCATGCCGTCGATACGCACCTCGCGGCCGCGATGGACGATGACGCTGTCGGACCAGAGCTCGAGCGCGGGCTCGAGGGCGGCGTAAGTGTCGCGGTCGTCGCGCGCCAGGAACTCGAGGGCGCGCGCCGAGAAGGCGAGGCCGAAGCCGAAGGTCGCCCCCTTCGGATTCTGCTCGTGGAGCTCGAGCTCGACCTTGAGCCGGCTGCGCTTCAGGAGATAGGCGAGATAGAGCCCGGCCGGGCCGGCGCCGACGATCAGGATGCGCATTCTTCTCTCCAGTTCCGGGGCCGTGCCCCCGGGCATCGTTCTCTGGGGCCCTCATCCTTCGAGACACCCCGCCGTCTCGTCCCGAGGCGCTTGCGGAGCAAGCGTCTCGAAGGATGGCGGCGGGGATCCTCAGGACGAGGACGGGCGCGGGAGCGCACGGCACCGCTCAAATGCGAGATTAGCGCATCGGATCAGCGCATTCGAGGGGGGCCGCGCGCGCGGCCGATTCCCCTTGCATCGGGCGTCCCCAATTGGAAACATAAGCGTCAAGGAACGCTGCCGCCGCGTGCGTGCGGCCCTCACTCGGCTCGGCATCGCGAGCCCGCGCCCGCAGGCGGCGACCAGACGGCGTCCAGGCAAAACGACTTCAGGGAGTTGAGCCCGTGACCCAGCACGCGCCCCGCTGCGCCGCCCTCGTCGGACCCTTCTCGGGCGGCAAAACCACGCTCCTCGAAAGCCTCCTGTTCGTGACCGGCGCCATCGCGCGCAAGGGCAGCGTCAAGGAGCGCAACATGGTGGGCGACAGCGCCGCCGAGGCGCGCGCGCACCAGATGTCGACCGAGGTCAACATCGCGACCACGAGCTTCCTCGGCGACAAATGGACCTTCCTCGATTGCCCGGGCTCGATCGAGTTCCTGCAGGACACCGTGAACGCCCTCCTGGTGGCGGACGTCGCGGTCGTGGTGTGCGAGCCCGTGGTCGAGCGTGCGCTCGCGGTCGCCCCCATCCTCAAATTCCTCGACGACCAACGCATCCCCCACATGGTGTTCGTCAACAAGCTCGACCATGCCTCGCATCGGGTGCGCGACACGCTCGCGGCATTGCAGGCGGTCTCCGAGCGGCCCTTGGTGCTGCGCCAGGTGCCGACGCGCGACGGCGAGACGGTCACCGGCTATGTCGACCTCGTGAGCGAGCGCGCCTACAAGTACCAGCCGGGGAAGGCGTCGGACCTGATCCCCTTGCCCGAGGCGGAGGCCGCGCGCGAGCGCCAAAGCCGCCAGGAGCTTCTCGAGACGCTCGCCGATTTCGACGACAAGCTGCTCGAGCAGCTTCTCGAGGACACGGTCCCCGACAAGACGGAGATCTACGGCTATCTCACGCGCACGGTGCAGGAGGACAAGCTCGTGCCCGTGCTGCTGGGGGCGGCCGAGCGCGACCATGGCGTGCGGCGCTTGCTCAAGGCGCTGCGCCACGAGGCGCCCGAGCCGGCCGCGACCCTCGCGCGCCGCGGCATCCCGGGCACGGGGGAAGCCTGCGCGCGCGTGTTCAAGACCTATCAGATGCCTCATTCCGGCAAGCTTTCGGTGGTGCGCGTCTGGCGCGGCGAGATCGCGGACGGCGAGACGCTGTCGGGCGAGCGCGTGAGCGGGCTCTTTTCGCTCACGGGCCATCAGACGGCGAAGCAGGCGAAGGCGGGGGTGGGCGAGGTGGTGGCGCTCGGGCGCATGGAGAAGACGCAGACCGGGCAGCTCTTGACCCCGTCCGGGAAGCCGGTCGCGGGTGCCGCTCCATGGCCGGCACCCCTGAAGCCGCTGTTCGCCGTGGCGCTCCAGGCCGAGAACCGCAACGACGAGGTGAAGCTCACCGCCGCGATCCAGAAGCTCGCCGAGGAGGACCCGTCGCTTTCCTTCGAGCAGACGCAAGACACCCACGAGCTTCTTTTGTGGGGCCAGGGCGAGGTGCATTTGCGCATCGCGACCGAGCGCCTCAAGGAGCGCAACAAGCTCCAGGTCAAGTCGCGCGCGCCCCAAATCCCCTACAAGGAGACCATCCGCCGCTCGACCGAGCAGCATGCGCGCCACAAGAAGCAGTCGGGCGGCCACGGCCAGTTCGGCGACGTGACCATCGAGATCCGGCCCAAGCCGCGCGGCGACGGGTTCGAGTTCATCGACCGGATCGTGGGCGGTGCGGTGCCGCGCCAATTCATCCCGTCGGTCGAGCGGGGGGTGAGCGAATATCTGAGCCGCGGCCCGCTCGGGTTTCAGGTGGTCGACCTCGCCGTGGCGCTCACCGACGGGCAATTTCATTCGGTCGACAGCTCCGACATGGCGTTCCGCACCGCGGCGCGTATGGCGATGAGCGAGGGCATGCCGAAATGCGACCCGGTGCTGCTCGAGCCCATCCTCGAGGTCAAGATCGCCGCACCCACCGACTTCACCGCCAACGTGCAGCGCCTGGTGACCGGCCGGCGCGGCCAGATTCTCGGCTTCAGCCCGCGCGAGGGCTGGAAGGGCTGGGACGAGACGCTCGCGCACATCCCGCAGTCGGAAATCCGCGACATGATCATCGAGCTGCGCTCCCTGACCTACGGCGTCGGCACCTACGAATGGCGCTTCGACCATCTCCAGGAGCTCACGGGGCGCGAGGCGGAGAACGTGGTCAAGAGCCGGAGCGAGCTCGAGAAGGTGGGGTAGGGGTCTCGAGTGCCGAGCCAATTTGCCGCTTCCGCCCTCATCCTTCGAGACGCTGCGCCCCTCAGGATGAGGGCTTGGGCACCATCTTCCTCGTCCTGAGGAGCCGCCGAAGGCGGCGTCTCGAAGGACGATTTCGAACTGGTCACCGTCGGCTCGTGCCGGCGATCGATTTCGAGAAGGGCATCGTCTGGATCAAATGGCTCGGCAGCCACAGGGACTACGGCCGGATCGACGCGGCGGAGGTGACGTATGAGCGCTGAGGTCAAGCCCATTCGCACGTGCGTGCCGGAGGTGCTCGACCGCAAGCGCGGCCTGTCGATCGCGATGATCCGGCGCCTCCACAAACGCCTGGGCATCTCGGCCGAGGTGCTGATCCGCCCGTCGCGCGCCGGCAAGGCGGCGTAGGGCAACGCTATTTCTTGGACTGACCCCTCGCCAACTTCGCCCCCTTGGCCAACGCGTGGAGCTTCTGGACCGCGACCTCGCGTTTGAGCGGCGCCATGCCGCAATTGGTGCAGGGGATGATGCGCTCGAGCGGCATATATTTGGCCGCGGCGCCGATCAGGTCGCGCACCTCCTCGGGCGTCTCGACCCGCTCGCTCGCCACGTCGATCACGCCCACCATCACTTCCTTCTCCGCGAGCATCGACAGCACCGAAAGCGGCACGTGCGAGTTGGCGCATTCGAGCGAGACCTGGCCGATGGGCGACTTCGCGAGGGCGGGGAAGAAATGCTCGTACTGGCGCCATTCGCCGCCGAGGGTCTTCTTCCACTCGATGTTCTCCTTGATCCCGTAGCCGTAGCAGATATGCACCGCGGTCTTGATCTTGAGCCCCTCGACCGCGCGCGCCATCGTCTCGACCCCCCACTCCACCGTCGCGTCGGGATAGGCGTTGAAGGCGGGCTCGTCGAGCTGCAGCACGTCGAGACCCAGCGCCTCGAGCTCGCGCGCTTCCTCGTTGATGAGCTTCGCGAACGCCATGGCGAGCTTGGGCCGGTCGTTGTAGTGCGCGTCGGCGAGCGTGTCGACGATGGTCATGGGCCCGGGGATCGCGAGTTTGATCTTGTGGCTCGTGTAGGGCCTGAGGAACGCCATCTCGGCGCCGTGCACCGGGCCGCGGCGCTTCACCGGTCCCACCACCACCGGGCAGTTCGCCTCGTAGCGGTTGTCGCGGATGCCGATGCGCCGCTTGTGCTCGAAATCGATGCCGTCGATCTTCTCGAGAAAGCCGTGGACGAAATGCTGGCGGAACATCTCGCCGTCGCCGACGATGTCGATGCCCGCACTTTCCTGCTCCTTGAGCCACAGGAGGGCTGCGTCGCGCTTCGCGCGCTCGAGCTCTGCTCCTTGCCAGCGCCATTGCGGCCACAGTTTCTCGGTCTCGGCGAGCCAATGGGGCTTCGGCAGGCTTCCGGCGATCGCGGTCTCGAGCATTCTCCCCTCCTCAAGCGGGCCGTCTTGAGCGCGGCCTCGCCATATTCATAGCCCGGCACTCTTCATAGCACGCCACCCTTTATAGCGTGATACCCGCCCGCGCGCGCAAGGGCCGCGCTCGCGCCCAATCCCACGGCGCGCCGTCCCACGGTGGGACGAGGGGCGCCAGGCAGCGGGTCCGGTTTGCCTCATCCTTCGAGACGCGCCCGATGGGCGCCCTCAGGATGAGGCGAACCCGTCAATCGGACCGAACCCTCATCCTTCGAGACGCGCCCTATGGGCGCCGTCAGGATGAGGCGAGCCCGTCAATCAGGCCGAACCCTCATCCTTCGAGACGCGCCCTGTGGGCGCCCTCAGGATGAGGCGAACCCGTCAATTACGCCGAACCCTCATCTTGAGGAGCGGCCCGCAACGTCGGCGGGCGCTTCGGTTTGTAAGGACGCGGCGCGCAGCGCCACGGGGCCGCGTCTCGAAAGACGAGGGTTCGGCCGAGCGCCTACTCGGTCACCCAGGAAATCCGCAGGAGGTTGGTCGCACCCGGCGTGCCGAAGGGCATGCCCGCGGTGATCACGATGCGCTCGCCCGGCTTCGCGATGCCTTCCTTGAGCGCCATCACGCCCGCGCGCTCGACCATCTCGGCCGCGTTCTTCACGTCCTCGGTGTGGACGCAGTGCACGCCCCAGACGAGCACCAGGCGCCGCGCGGTCTGGAGATTGGGCGTCAGGCACAGGATGGGCGAGGCGGGCCGCTCGCGCGCGGCGCGTAGCGTGGTCGAGCCCGAGGTCGTGTAGGTGACGATCGCGGCGGCCGAGACCGTCGCCGCCACCTGGCGCGCGGCGGCGGTGATCGCGTCGGCGGGTGTCGCCTCGGGGTCCGGGTGCTCGACGTCCATGATGCGCCGATAGACCGGATCGCGCTCGACCCGGTGCACGATGCGCTCCATCATCTCGACCGCCTCGACCGGATAGGCGCCCGCCGCGGTCTCGGCCGAGAGCATCACCGCGTCGGCCCCCTCGTAGACCGCGGTCGCGACGTCCGACGCCTCGGCGCGCGTGGGCGTGGGCGCCGAGATCATCGATTCGAGCATCTGGGTCGCGATGATCACGGGCTTCCCCGTGAGGCGGCAGGCGCGCACGATGCGGCGCTGAAGCGGGGGCACGTCCTCGGGCGGCATCTCGACGCCGAGATCGCCGCGCGCGACCATGACCGCGTCGACCAGATCGACGATCTCCTCGAGCCGGTCGATCGCGGCCGGCTTCTCGAGCTTCGCCATGACGCCCGCGCGGCCCGCAATCAGCTTCCGGGCCTCGGCGATGTCCTCGGGGCGCTGGACGAAGCTCAGGCCGACCCAGTCGACGCCGTGGTCGAGCCCGAACTGGAGATCGGCGCGGTCCTTCTCGGTGAGCGACGAGATGGGCAGCACCGTGCCCGGCACGTTGACGCCCTTCCGGTCCTTGAGCTCGCCGCCGACCTCGACGCGGCATTGGGCGAAGTCCGGCCCGCAGCTCTCGACCGCGAGGCGCAGCTTGCCGTCGTCGAGCAGGAGCGTCGCCCCCGGCTCGAGGGCCGCGAAAATCTCCGGATGGGGCAGGGGTGCGCGCGTTTGATCGCCGGGCGTCTTATCGAGGTCGAGGCGGAACCTGGCCCCCTCGACGAGCTTCACGGCGCCACCCTTGAGCGCGCCCACGCGCAGCTTCGGCCCCTGGAGATCCATGAGCACGCCGATGGGGCGCCCGGTCGCGCGCTCGAGCTCGCGGATCGTCTCCAGGCGCGCCGCGTGGTCGGCCTGCGTGCCGTGGCTGAAGTTGAGGCGGAACACGTCGACCCCCGCCTCGAACAGCGCGCGGATACGCGCCTCGCTCGAGGTCGAGGGGCCGAGGGTCGCGACGATCTTGGCCTTGCGTTGACGGCGCATGGGCGGAGCTTAGCCGCTCGACCGCGCGCCGTCGATCAGCTTCGGATCGACCAGGAGGGCGCGGAAATCGTCGACGTTGGTTTGTGTCGGTCCGGTGACGACCAGGTCGCCGAGCGCTTGGAAAAAGCTATAGGCGTCGTTGTCGGCGAGCAACGCGCGCGGGTCGAGGCCGAGACGATTGGCGCGCGCCAAGGTGTCGGGCAGCACGATGGCGCCCGCATTCTCCTCGGTGCCGTCGATGCCGTCGGTGCCGCAGGCAAGGGCGGCGATGCGCGGCTCGCCCTCGAGTGCGAGCGCGAGCGCCAAGAGAAACTCGCTGTTGCGCCCGCCTTTCCCCTTGCCGCGCACGGTGACCGTCGCCTCGCCGCCCGAGAGCAGCACGATGGGCGCCGCGCGCGCGGACTTTTCGATTTCTCGCGCGACGTCGCGCGCGATGTGCGCCATCTCGAGCGCGACCGCGCGCGCCTCGCCCTCGATCGCGTCGCCCAGGATACGCGGCTCGAGGCCGAGCGCGCGTGCGCGCGTTGCCGCCGCCTCGAGCGATTTCATGGGTGTGGCGATGAGCGCGTAGCGCGCGCGAGAGAGGCGCGGGTCGCCGGGCTTGGGCGTCTCGGCCTCGGGACCTTGCGCGAGACAATGCGCGACCGCGGGCGCGGGCGCTATGCGGTATTTGGCCAGGATCGCGCGCGCGTCGGCGAAGCGCGTCGGGTCGGCGACGGTGGGGCCCGAGCCGATCACGCTCGGATCGTCGCCGGGCACGTCGGAAATCGCGAGGGTGAGCATCGCCGCCGGCACCGACGCGGCGGCAAGGCGCCCGCCCTTGATCGCCGAGAGATGCTTCCTCACGCAATTCATTTCGTGGATCGAGGCGCCCGAGGCGAGGAGCGCCTTGTTGACCTGCTGCTTGTCGGCGAGCGTCAGGCCCGGGGCCGGGAGGGCGAGGAGCGCCGAGGCGCCGCCCGAGACGAGGCACAGCACGAGATCGTCGGGTGCGAGGCCCTGGACGCGCGCGAGCATGCGTCGCGCCGCGTCCTCGCTCGCCCGGTCCGGCACCGGGTGCGAGGATTCGACGATCTCGATGCGCCGCGTCGGCAAGCGCTGTCCGTGGCGCGTCGCGACCAGCCCCTCGAGGGGCGCCGTTTCGGGCCAATGGGCCTCGACCGCGCGCGCCATCGCGGACGCCGCCTTGCCGGCGCCCACGACGATGGTGCGGCCCTCGGGCGGCTGCGGGAGATAAGGCGGCAAACACCGCTCGGGCAGCGCCGCGGCGACCGCTTCGTCGAACAGGGCGCGTAGCGTCGCGCGCGGGTCTTTGTCGCCAGCGCTCATGACGTCGAGCGGCGGGGCATTCCCCCCTCACCCCCGGCCCTACGGGCCGCCCCCTCTCCCACGAGGGGCGAGGGGGTGATGCGCTCTTGATCTGATCCTCTCCCCGTGCGGGAGAGGGGCAAGGGCGCGACCACCTTCACCCTCTCCCGAAATCGGGAGAGGGAGGGGCCCGTCGCGAAGCGATGGGAGGGTGAGGGGACGCGGTCATGCGCTCGTTCGCTCACGCCTTCTTCGCGACCTCGTGCGCCGCGAGCGCCTCGAGGGCGCGCACCATGGCCGAATGGTCCCACGCCTTCCCGCCCATGGCGCCGCAGGCGTTGAACAGCTCCTGCGCGGTCGCGGTATTGGGCAACGCGACCCCGAGCTGGCGCGCCGACTGGAGGGCGAGGTTCAAATCCTTCTGGTGCAGCTCGATGCGGAAGCCGGGATTGAAGCTGCGCTCGATCATGCGTTGGCCGTGCACCTCGAGGATGCGCGACGCCGCGAAGCCGCCGAGCAACGCCTGGCGCACCTTGGCCGGGTCGGCGCCCGCCTTGGACGCGAACAGAAGCGCCTCGGCCACCGCCTCGATGGTGAGCGCCACCACGATCTGGTTCGCGACCTTGCAGGTCTGGCCCGCGCCGTTCGAGGTGCCGACGAGGGTGATGTTCTTGCCCATGAGCTCGAAGAGCGGCTTCGCGCGCTCGAACGCCTTTTCGGGCCCGCCCACCATGATGGTGAGGGCCGCGTTCTTCGCCCCCACCTCGCCGCCCGAGACGGGTGCGTCGAGATAGTCGGCTCCCTTGGCGTTGACGCGCTTCGCGAACTCGACCGTCGCGGTGGGCGAGATCGAGCTCATGTCGATCACGAGCTTTCCCTTCGCGAGCCCCTCGGCGGCGCCGCCCGCGCCGAACAGCACGCGCTCCACGTCGGGCGTGTCGGGCACCATGACGATCACGATCTCCGAGCGCTCGGCGACCTCCTTGGCGGACGCGCAGGCGACGGCACCGCCGGCGACCAGCTCGGGCGCAAGCGGGCTCTTGTGCTTGAGCAACGCCAATTTGTGCCCCGCCTTCTGGAGATGGCCCGCCATGGGCCGTCCCATGATGCCGGTGCCGATGAATCCGATGTCGGTCATGCTCGCCTCCCTTCGCTCGTTCGTCTCAGGCCCGCGCCCCGCGCCGCCCGGCCGCTCAGTGGGCGCCGAGATAGGGCTTGGCCCAGCCGAGCCCTTCCACGGTGCCGTTCGCCGGCCGGTACTCGCAGCCGACCCAGCCGCGATAGCCGAGCCGGTCGAGATGGCCGAGGAGATAATCGTAGTTGATCTCGCCGGTGCCCGGCTCGTGCCGGCCCGGGAGATCCGAGATCTGGATATGGCCGATGGTCGGCAACAGCCGCTCAATGCGGTGGCTGAGATCGCCCTCCATCACCTGGGCGTGGTAGATGTCGTATTGAAGCCTGAGATTGGGGGCCGCGACCGCGCCGATCACCGCGAGCGCCTGGGTCGAGGTGCAGAGATAGTAGCCCGGAATGTCGCGCGTGTTGCACGGCTCGATGAGCAGCGTGAGCCCGCGCTCGGCGGCCTTGGCGGCGGCGAATTTGAGATTCGCGACGTAGGTCTCGCGGAGCCGCGCCGGATGCACGCCCGAGGGCGCCACCCCCGCCATGGCGTGGACCATCTTGCAGCCGAGCGCCTCGGCATAGTCGATTCCCTTCACGACCGCCACGCGGAACTCCTCGACCCGGTCGGGCAGGATCGCGAGCCCGCGCTCGCCCGCGTCCCAGTTCCCGGGCGGAAAATTGAACATCACCTGCTTCAAGCCGAAGCGCTCGAGCCGCCCCGCCACCTCGCCCTTCGAATGGGCGTAGGGGAACAGGAACTCGACCGCCTTGAATCCCGCGCGCGCCGCGGCCTCGAAGCGGTCGAGGAACGGCACCTCGTTGAACATGGTGGTGAGGTTCGCGGCGAGCTTGGGCATGGGCGGACGATCCTCGGGTCTCGGCTCGGATGGGGTGGCAGTTGGCGTCAGGCCGGCGCCGACGGGATTGCGCCGACGGGATTGCGCCGGCAGGACCGGCCGGCGGCGGCCATTGTGGCGAGGCGCGCGCCCGATGTCACGCGTCGCGCGCGGTTGCTTTTGCTCAACGCGCGCGGGTCGGCTCGGACGCGGGATCGGGCTTGGTTGCAGGGCTTGCTTCGGATGCGGGACCCGCTTCGGATGCGGGGCCCGCTTCCGATGCAGGACTCGCTTCCGATGCAGGACCGGGGCTCTTGTCGCGCGCATCGTCGTAGCGCGAGAGCACCCAGTCGAGGTGATCGTGCATCGCGCGCGCCGCCCCCTCGCGATCGCCGCGCGCGATCGCCTCGACCACGGCGCGGTGCTGGGCGTTGACCGCGCGGTCGTCCTCGGCGCTCGAGAACAACGCGTAGCGGTGATATTCGAGCATCGAGGTCAGGATGTCGCGGATCACGCTCAGGAGATGGAGATAGACGGCGCTGTGGCTCGCGCGCGCGACCGCCATGTGGAAGCGCACGTCGTCCTCGGCCTTGTAGCGCTGCGCGCGCTCGGAATCGTCCATCGCGGCGAGCAGGCCCTTGAGCTCGGCGAGGTCCGCCGGCGTGCCGCGCTCGGCCGCGCGCCGCGCCGCCCACACCTCGAGGATGGCGCGGATTTCGGCGAGGTCGTGGAGGTTCGCGCGGTCGAGGCGCAAGAGCTCGCTCAAGGGCCGGTCGAGCTCGACGGCGGAGGATTTGACGCGCGTGCCCCCGCCCTGGACCGCGCTCACCAGCCCTTGCGCCTTGAGCTGCTGCAAGGCCGCGCGGATCGAGACCCGGCTCACCCCCATACGCACCGCAAGATCGCGCTCACCCGGGAGCCGCTGACCGGGGATCAGGCGCCCGGTCGCGATCAAACGCGCGATTTCGTCCGCCACCCGGTCCGAAATGCGTTGGGGGGCTATGCGCCGGAACGAGGGGTCGGGCGCGGGCCGCGCCGGGCCCGTCGGGGTCTCGGTCATCGCACGTCGCTCATCGTTGTGTGTCCTTGGGCGCCGAATTCCTTGGGCTTTCTTGCATCTGGTCTTATCTCCAGACCAGGGACCTTAGGCGTCTCCCCGGGTACGCGTCAAGAAGACGCGGCCCGCGCGCCAAAGCGCTCGCCCCGGCAGAGACCGGTATTAGTATCAGGGCCATCGGACCCGAACGGAGGAGTGCCCCATGAAAGCGATCGTGAGCGGCCACGTGGTCGCCGAGAGCGACGACATCGTCGACTGCGACGGCTATCCCTATTTCCCGAACGCGTCGGTCAAGACCGGCTGGCTCGAGAAGGCGCCCAAGACCGAGAGCGACCTGGAATGCCCCCACGGCGTCCAGTTCTACGACGTGGTGGTCGAGGGCGAGCGCCATACGCGCGCGGCCTGGCGCTACGAGAAGCCGCGCCCCGAGATGCGCAAGGTCGCGGACCGCTTCAGCTTCTGGGAGGATGTGGAGATTCGGTGAGGCGCTGCGCCGCCTTGACCACGCCGCGATTGCGGTCGCGGCGCGCGAGCGCGATGCCGCACAGGATCGCGGCGCCGCCCAGGATCTGCACCAGGGTCGGCGTCTCGCCCACGATGGGCCAGGCGACGAGCATGCCGTAGATCGGCTGCACCAGGAGCCCGATCGCGGTGAAGCTCGCGGGGAGCTGCGCCATCGAGAAGGCGATCAAGCCCTGGCCCGCGACCTGGGAGATGAAGGCGAGGCTCAGGACCGCGGCCCAGCCGGCCGCCGTGTGGGGCAAAAGCGGCTCGCCCGCGAGCGCCGCCGCGGCCAAGAGCAGCACGCTCGCGACGATTGCGGTCCAGGTCATGATGGTCGCCGTCGTGAAGCGTCCGCGCAGGCGCTGCAGCGTGAGAAGATAGGCGCTCCAGAAAACGCATGAGCCGATCGCGAGCGCGTCGCCCAGCACGTGGTCGCCGCCGAAGCTCACGCTCTCCGCGACCAGCGCCGCGGCGCCGAGGATCGTCATCCCCATGCCCGCGAGGAAGGCGCGGTTGAAGCGCTCGCGCAGGAAGAAATAGGCGGCGCAGGCGACGAAAAGCGGCGTGAGATTCGAGATCAGGAGCCCGTTCGTCGCCGTCGTGTAGCGCATCGCCCAGCACCAGAAGGCGGTGTTGATCGAGAAGTACACGCCGCAGAGTGCGAGGTCGCGTCGATCGCGCCAGTCGCGTGGGCCCCGATAGGCGACGCGACGCGGCTGCTCCCAGCGCAGCCAGAGATAAAGAAGCGGCGCCGAAAGAGCGACGCGATAGAACCCGGTCGCGGTCGGCGGCACTTCCGAGAGCTTGATGAAGATCGCCGAGAGCGAGGTGCAGAAGGCCCCCGACAGCAGGGCCGCGACCGCGATGCGGAACGAGCGGCGCGCGGCCCTTGCGTCCTCGGAGCCGGGCTCCACGGCCGGGGCGGCGTCGGTCATGGCGCCCTTATAGGCCGCGGCACCGGGCGCCCGAAACGGGGAATCGGCATGGCACGCCTGCTCCAAAGCCGCATTAGGTTCCGTTATAGTGCGGGAATGAGCGGTTCAGCCAGCCCCGCGTCCAAGGAGCCGGATCGTCCCCAAGCGGCATCGCCGCTCGGCGCCGGCGATCCGCCCGCCTTCGAGATCGTCAATCCCGAGGGGCGCGCGCCGTTTCTCCTGATTTGCGACCATGCGAGCAAAACGCTGCCGCGCGCGCTCGGGACCCTCGGGCTCGAGGCGCGGCTCCTCGAGCAGCACATCGCTTGGGACATCGGCGCGAGCGACGCGGCGCGTTGGCTGAGCCGCCGGTTCGACGCCCCCCTCGTGCGCGCCGGCTATTCGCGTCTCGCGATCGACCTCAACCGCGCCCTCGACGATCCGACCTCGATCGCCCAGGAAAGCGACGGCGTCGACATTCCCGGGAACCGGAAACTCACCGCCGCGGCGCGCGCGGCGCGCGCGGACGCGCTGTTCCGTCCCTATCACGGCGCGATCGACGCCGCGCTCGGGCGCTTCCGCGCGCGAGGAGCGGTGCCGGCGCTGATCTCGATCCACAGCTTCACGCCGGTCATGAACGGCTTCGCGCGCCCCTGGCACTTCGGCGTGTTGTGGGACCGCGATCCGCGCATCGCGGTGCCGCTCATCGAGAATCTCCGGCGCGAGCCCGGTGCCGTGATCGGCGACAACGAGCCCTATTCGGCGCGCGACCCGCACGGCTTCAGCGCCGCCCATCACGCGGGATCCCACGGCTATCCTCATATCGAGATCGAAATCCGCCAGGACTTGATCGACACGCCGGCGCGCGCAGCGGTTTGGGCCGAGCGCCTCGCGCGCGCGCTCGGGCCGATTCTCGCGGACCCTGAGCTCTACCGGGTCGAGCGCTTCGAGGGCTCGGCCGCCATTTGACGCGGCCGCGCGCGCGGCCCCATATAAGAGGCGAGGAACCTCAAGGAGACGAGCATGAGCGACCAGACCAAGACCGAGCTCGAGGCCGCGGCGTTCCGGCGTCTGGTGCAGCATTTGCGCGAGCGCACCGACGTCCAGAACATCGACCTCATGAATTTGGCTGGCTTCTGCCGTAATTGCCTCTCGCGCTGGTACCGCGAGGAGGCGGCGGCGCAGGGCGTCACGGTCACCGACGAGGCCGCGCGCGAGATCGTCTATGGCATGCCCTATGCCGAATGGAAGAAGAAGTACCAGAAGGACGCCTCGGGCGACCAGAAGGCCGCCTTCGCGAAGGCCGAGCCCGGGCACAAGCATTAGGTGGCTCCCTCATCCCGAGGAACCCGCCGCCATCCTTCGAGACGCTTGGCTCTCGCAAGCGCCTCGGGATGAGGGCGGCGGGTGTCTCGAAGGATGATGGCGATCGCCCGCCCGCCCCCTGAATTTTATCCACACCTATGTATAGCGGGGATAAACGCGGGCACTCGCTTGCGCCGCCGCGGCCGCGCCGCTATGAGGGACGCGAGCGGCCGACCCCGGGTGCTCGCCCGGCGCGGTCCCATCCTGCGCGGAGGAGAAGTGAGATGCCCGACGTCGGCGGAATCGCGGCCGATCAGTTGCGCTCGTTCGTCGAGCGCATCGAGAAGCTCGAGGAGGAGAAGCAGGCGCTCGGTGCCGACATCCGCGACGTCTATGCCCAGGCCAAGGGCTCGGGCTTCGACCTCAAGGTCATGCGCCAGGTGGTGCGCTTGCGCAAGATGAACAGCGCCGACCGCCAGGAGCAGGAGACGCTGCTCGACATCTATAAGCGCGCCCTCGGGCTCTAGCGCGGCGGCGGAGCGAGCCATGACGCGCCCGGGCCTCTCGATCGCGGTCGGGCTCCTCGCCTGCCTCGCTTGCGCGGGCACCTCGATCGACGCGCAAATCGCGCGCACCGGCGACGCGCCCTACGTCACCAAGGCCGATCCGGACAACGCTGCCCAGGTCGCCGAGGGAAAGCAGATCTACGAGCAATATTGCGCGGCCTGCCACGGCGACCGTCTCCAGGGCCAGCCCGGCTGGCAGACGCGCCAGCCCGACGGCTACAACCTCGCGCCGCCCCACGATTGGCACGGGCACACCTGGCGCCATCCCGACGACGACCTGTTCGGCATGGTGAAGAAGGGCTACGCCGCTTACGCGCCCCCCGGCTACAAGACGCACATGATGCCCTTCGGCGGCATCCTGACCGACGCTCAAATCTGGGCCGTGTTGGCTTTCATCAAGAGCAACTGGCCGCCCCCGTTCCAGGCCTACCAGCGCCGCGTCTCCGAAGGCGCCATTCCCCATTCCGGCATGACGCCGATGCAAATGGACCACATGAACATGCAGTGACGGCGCGGGCGGTTGAAATCCGGGCCGGGCGGCGCTATGTCTCGGGAACGCGCCAGCTCGGGAGACCCGCATGAACAAGACCGCGCTCATGATCGCCGCCGCCGTCGCGGCCTTCGCCGCTGAGCCGCTTGCGGTCGCGACTGCGCTCGCCGAGGGCTCGCCCATGCCGCCCATCGACGAGAAATGCTACGGCGTCTCGGCGCGCGACGTCTCGGTTTGCGGCTCGGACAAGCTCACTTGCGCCTATACCAACGCCGAGCGGCCGAAGGGTGCGCCCACTCTGGCGACCACGGGTGGGAGCGAGAACCGGAACGAGTTCGCCTACGTGCCGACCGGCACCTGCGTCAAGTTCTACCACGGCTCGCTTTTTCCGAAGACGTAGGCCGCGCGGCGTCCGATCGGAGCGCGATCCCGTCTCCCGCGCCGCTTCCGGCCTCATTCTTCGCGACGCTGCGCTTCTCAGGATGAGGCAAGCGCAATCGAGGCGCCTCTCGGCCCGTCAGAGCGTGATCTTGATCAGCTGAAGCCCACCCCCACCCAGCTTCGGGTAAGCCCCCGGGTCAAGCCCGGGGGTTCGCCTCGCCAACCCTACGCAACCCTCCCCCCTCGAGGGGGAGGGTAGGGTGGGGGGCGATGATTCAGCGTAACCCAACGATACGTCGGAGCTGTCTACTCCGCCGCCGTGCGTTGGGCGGGCGGCGCGCGGAAGGCGGCGAGCAGCTCGGCCTCGCGCGCTTTGGCCAAATCGATCGCGCGCTCCTTGACGTGGCCGTAGCCGCGAATCTGCTCGGGGATCGAGGCGATCTCGAGCGCCAGCGCATGGTTGTCGTGGCCGAGGCGTGCCACGAGCTCCTCCACCACGCGCTCGTATTCCGCGATGAGCGCGCGCTCGCGCTTCCGCTCGGCCGTGTGGCCGAAGGGATCGAGCCAGGTGCCGCGTAGCCCCTTGAGGGACGCGAGCAGGCGAAACGCGGTGAGAATCCAGGCGCCGTATTCGCGCTTCTCGAGCTCGCCCGTCGCCGGGTTGCGCCGCGCGAGCAAGGGCGGCGCCAAATGGAAGCGCAGTCGGTAGTCGCCCGCGAAGCGCTCGTGGAGCGCCGCTTCGAAGGCGCCGTCGGTGTAGAGTCGCGCGACCTCGTACTCGTCCTTGTAGGCGAGGAGCTTGTAGTAATTCCGCGCGACCGATTCCGCGAGCCCGCTCAAGCCCGGCGCCTTCTCGGATTCGGCCGCGCGCACGCGCTGGATGAGATCCCGATAGCGCTTGGCGAGGCCCGCGTTCTGATAGGCGGTGAGCTGACGCGCGCGCCGCTCGATCGTCTCCTCGAGGCTCGCCGAGAGGACGCGCGCGGGTGCCGGCGCTTGGGGCGCTGCCGCCGCTTCGGCCGCGGCGGGATCGTGAGCCGCGAGCCGGCCCCACAGGAACGCGCGTCGGTTCTGCTCGGTCGCGACGCCATTGAGCTCGATCGCCTTGAAGATCGCGTCTTCCGAGACCGGAATCAGCCCGCGTTGATAGGCGAAGCCCATCATGAACGGGTTGGTCGCGATCGAATCGCCCATGAGCCGGGTCGCGAGGCGCGTGGCATCGACCGACGCGACGGCGCGCCCGCCCACGCCCGCCTCGATCGCCTGCTCGAGGGCCGCACCCGGAAAGGCCAGGTCGGGCTTGCGCATGAAATCGCCGGTCGGCGTCTCGTGGCTGTTGAGGGCGACGCGCGTGACGCCGTCGCGCGTGACGGCACGCGCTTCGCGGCTCGCCGCCACCACGATGTCGCACGCGATCACCGCATGGGCGTCGCCGGTCGCGATGCGCGCGGCGTGGATCGCGTCCGGGTCGCGCGCGATGCGCAGATGGCTCATGACCGCGCCGCCCTTCTGCGCGAGGCCGGTCATGTCGAGGATTTTTACGCCTTTGCCTTCGATGTGTGCCGCCATGCCGAGCACGGCGCCCACGGTCACCACGCCGGT
>DATJLQ010000067.1:0-11396 GCA_035509415.1 Alphaproteobacteria bacterium | reverse complement strand
TCGGCCCAATTCTCGGCCACACCTGAATCGACCGTGAGCGGCACGTCGAGATGGGCGGCGCTTTCCATCACGGCTTTCACCACCTCGATGGTCTTCTCGACCTCGGCGGTCTTGACCTCGAACAGAAGCTCGTCATGCACCTGGAGCAGCATGCGCGCGCCGAGCTTGGCATGCTCGAGCGCGGGCTCGACCCGGATCATGGCGCGCTTGATGATGTCGGCGGCGCCACCCTGCAAGGGTGCGTTGATCGCCGCGCGCTCGGCGAAATTGCGCCGCGCCGGGTTCGCGTTCCTGATCTCGGGCGTGTGGATCTTGCGCCCGAAGATGGTGGTGACGAAGCCCTGCTTCCGCGCGAGTTCCTTGGTCGCCTCCATGTAGTCGCGGATGCCGGGATAGCGCTCGAAATAGGCCTTGATGTAGGCGGCCGCCTCGGACTGGGGAATGCCGAGCTGGCGGCCGAGCCCGAACGGGCTGATGCCGTAGATGATGCCGAAATTGATCGCCTTGGCCTTGCGGCGGATCATCGGGTCCATGCCCTTGGCGGGCACGCCGAACACCTGGCTCGCGGTGATCGCGTGGATGTCGGCGCCGTCCCTGAACGCTTGCCGGAGCGTCTCGATCCTGGCCACGTGGGCCAGGAGGCGCAGCTCGATCTGCGAGTAATCGAGCGAGACCAGCCGCATTCCCTTTTCGGCCACGAAGGCGCGCCGGATGCGCCGGCCCTCCTCGGTGCGCACGGGGATGTTCTGGAGATTGGGATCGGTCGAGGAAAGGCGCCCGGTCGACGCGATCGCCATGCCGTAGGCGGTATGCACGCGCCCGGTCTTGGGGTCGATCTGCTCCATGAGCGCGTCGGCGTAGGTGCTTTTGAGCTTCTGGAGCTGGCGCCAGTCGAGGACGCGCGCCGGAAGATCGTGGCCTTGGGCGGCCAAATCCTCGAGCACGTCGGCGTCGGTCGAATAGGCGCCGGTCTTGCCCTTCCTGCCGCCCTCGAGGCTCATCTTGTCGAACAGGATCTCGCCCAGCTGCTTGGGCGAGCCGACGTTGAACTCCTCGCCCGCGAGCTTGTGGATCTGCTTCTCGAGCTCGGCGAGCCGCTTGGCGAAATCCTTCGAGAGGCGCTCGAGCTCCGCAAGCTCGACCTTGATGCCCGCCTGCTCCATGCGCGCGATCACGGGAACGAGCGGCCGCTCGATAGTCTCGTAGACCGTGGTCACATGCTCGGGTGCGAGGCGCGGCTTGAGCGCGGCATGGAGGCGGCGCGTCACGTCCGCATCCTCGGCGGCATAGTCGCAGGCCTTGTCCAACGCCACCTCGGCGAAGCCGATCTGCGCCTTGCCGCGCCCGGTCACGTCCTCGTAGTGGATGGTCTTGTGGCCGAGATGGAGCTCGGCGAGCTCGTCCATGCCGTGGCCGTGGAGCCCCGCCTCGAGCACGTAGGAGATCAGCATCGTGTCGTCGATGGGCTCGATCGCGACGCCGTAATGGGCGAGCACCACCATGTCGTATTTGATGTTATGGCCGATCTTGAGCACCGAGGGATCGGCGAGCATGGGCTTCAGCGCCTTGAGCGCCGCGTCCAGCTTGAGCTGCCCGGGGACGAGGGCACCGGCCTTGCCCGTGCTCTTGGCGGCGGCACCGTCGCCGAGATCGAGGGTCGCCTGGCGCTGAGGTGCGGTATGGCCGAGCGGGATGTAGCACGCACGTCCCGGCTCGACCGAAAGCGAGACGCCGACCAGCTCGGCGCGCGTCGCATCGAGGGACGTGGTCTCCGTGTCGACCGCGACGATGCCCGCCTCGGTGGCTTCCGCGATCCAGGCCTCGAGCGCCTCCATCGACTGGACCAGCTCGTAGGACTTGGTGCCGGAGAACTTGGCGCCGGATAACTTGCCGCCTGCCTGCGCGTGACCCTTATGGGGCGCCGGGTGCGCCGGATGCGAAGCCGGCGCCGGCTCGTGCTTCGCGTGCTTCGACTCGGCGTTGGCGGCGATCGCGTCCGCCGCGTGGTTCGCCTTGGCACTCGCTGAGGTCGGCGCGCCCCGCCCCTCGACTTGCGCGAGGATCGAGCGGAACGCCTGGTCCTTCAGGAACGCGATCAGCTTCGCGGGATCGGGCTCGTGCACGGTCAAGGCGTCGAGCGGCACGTCGAGCGGCACGTCGTCCTTGAGCTTGACGAGGGCGCGGGAAGTGCGCGCGAGATCGGCGTTCCCGAGCAGCGCCTCGCGCCGCTTGGGCTGCTTGATCTCGCCCGCGCGTTTGAGAAGCGTGTCGAGGTCGCCATACTCGTTGATGAGCTGGGCCGCGGTCTTGACGCCGATCCCGGGCACGCCCGGCACGTTGTCGGTCGAATCGCCCGCGAGCGCCTGCACGTCCACCACCTTCTCGGGCCCGACGCCGAACTTCTCCATCACGTCGGCGGGGCCGATCGGCCTCTGCTTGATCGGATCGAGCATCTCGACCCCGGGGCGCACGAGCTGCATCAAATCCTTGTCGGACGAGACGATGGTGACCTTGGCCCCCTGCTTCTCGGCGAGACGCGCATAGGTCGCAATCAGATCGTCCGCCTCGAAGCCGGGCTGCTCGATGGCGGGCAGGTTCAACGCCCGCGCCGCCTCGCGCACGAGGGCGAATTGCGGCACCAGCTCGTCGGGCGGCTCGGGGCGCTGGGCCTTGTATTGGGGATAGATACTGTTGCGGAAAGTCTTACGCGCCGAATCGAAGATCACCGCAACGCAGTCCGCGTCCGCGTCGGCCAAGAGCTTCATCATCATGCGCGTGAAGCCGTAGACCGCGTTGACCGGCGTGCCGTCGGGCCGCGTCATGGGCGCCAACGCGAAGAAGGCGCGGAACAGGAATCCCGAGCCGTCCACGAGGTAGACGTGGCGTGGCTTGAAGCTCGAGACGGGGCGTTGGGCGCGGGTCATGCTCGGACGGAAGACATGTAGGGCCGCGGCTCAGGTTGCCATGGGGAGCGTCGCGCGCCGGCGCAACCGGCGCCGCGCCCGTGTCCGAACATGCCGGAACCGGCGCCGCGAGTCGAGGGGATCGGCGGCGCCGTCCGTGCGGCGCGTCACGCCTTGGCGCGCGGGCCGGTCCATTCCGGCCGCGCCGCCGCGTCGACCACGGTCATGGCGATGCCGTCATTGGGCCGCACCGGCAATGCCGACGCGTCGAAATCCTCGAGGCAGCCGACATTGACGCTGTAATAGTCGGGCGTCGTGCGCCGCACGTTGAAGGTGTGGATGCCGCAACGCGCGCAGAAATAATGCCGCGCGCGCCGCGTGTTCCATTGATAGAGGGTGAGCGCGTCCCCGCCCGCGAGGATCTTGAGCTTGCTCTCATGCACCTTGGCCACGCGCGATTGGCGCCGCCGGCACAGCGAGCAGGGGCAGGTGCCGAGCTCGGCGATCTCGCCCTCGACCTCGAAGCGCACCGTGCCGCAATGGCACGAGCCGCGATAACGCACGACGTCGTTCATGGCGCGCGGCCTAATGTCCGGCCGCGGCCGCACCCGGCTTCAGCCTGAACAGGCGGTCGCAATAGGGGCATTCGACCTCGCGCCCCTTGCCCATGTTGAGGAACACCCGCGGGTGGCCGTATTCGCCGCCGTCGCACGCGACCTCCGGGCTGTCCACCTCGACGATCTCGGCGGGCCCCAGGGGCGAGGATTCGCTTTCGTATTGCTGCTGAGCCATGAGCGACCTTTCGGGCGGGCGGGCGGACGTTGCCTTCGCCGGCGCCCGATGATACCCATTGCCGGCCGGCAATCAACTGCCGCCGTCGTTCGCCGCGCATGAAAGGGCGTCCCATTCCGGCCATGGCCGCCGAGCCTGCTCCATCCCGCCTTCCCACGGCGCCGTTGCCCGAATTCGCGGTCGAGGCCGTGGGTCTCGACAAGGTCTATCGCGGCAAGGACAAGGCGCCCGGGAAGCACGCGCTCCAGGCGGTCGACCTCGCGATCCCGCGCGGCGCCCTGTTCGGCCTCCTGGGCCCGAACGGCGCCGGCAAGTCGACCTTCATCAACATCCTCGCGGGCCTCGTGATCAAGACCGGCGGAACGGCGCGCGTCTGGGGCCTCGACGTCTCGACCGAGCCGCGCGCCGCGCGCGCCGCGATCGGGGTGGTCCCCCAGGAGCTCAACCTCGACGCCTTCTTCACGCCGCGCGAGCTCCTCGACCTCCAGGCCGGGCTCTACGGCATTCCGCGCGCCGAGCGCCGCACCGAGGAGATCCTCGCGACCGTGAGCCTCCGCGAGCAGGCGGATTCGCCCGCGCGCGCGCTTTCGGGCGGGATGCGCCGGCGCCTCATGGTGGCCAAGGCCATGGTGCACAGCCCGCCCGTGCTCGTGCTCGACGAGCCGACCGCGGGCGTCGATGTCGAGCTCCGGCGCCAGCTCTGGTCGCACATCGAGACGCTCAACCGCGCCGGCACCACGATCCTGCTCACGACCCATTACCTCGAGGAAGCGGAGATGCTGTGCGACCGCGTCGCGATCATCGACCATGGGCGCGTGATCGCGTGCGATGAGACGGCGGCGCTCGTGCGCCGGCTCGACCGCAAGGAGCTCGCGGTGACGCTCGCCGAGGATCTCGCGGCGCTGCCGCCCGCCCTCGCGGCGTTCGACGCGACGCTCGCGAGCCCGCGCCGGCTCTTGATCCGCTATCGGCCGAGCCGCACGCGCGCGGGCGAGATTCTCGACGCGTTGCGCGCGGCCGGGCTCTCGATCGCCGACCTCTCGACCACCGAGGCGGATCTCGAGGATCTGTTCCTCGAGATCACGGGCGACGGCCGCGCCGGCGCTGCGGCCGCGGCACCGGAACGCGGGCGCTAGCGTGGATGCGCGCGCGTTGAGGTGCGGGTGCGCCCTTGGCCTTGTGTGTGCGCTGGCGCTCGCGGCTTGTGCGCCCACGATCGATTCCGCGGGTCCGCCGATCCAGGCGCCCGAGCTTCGCGCCGAGACCCCAGCGCCGCCCCATGTGGACGAGATCTTCGTCGCGTCCGACGGCGCGCGGCTGCCGGTCGAGCGCTGGCTGCCCAAGGAGAAGCCCAAGGCGGTGATCCTCGCCCTCCACGGCATGGACGATTACGCCAACGCCTTCGCGTTGCCGGGGCCCTGGTGGGCGGCCCACGGGATCGCGACCTACGCCTACGACCAACGCGGCTTCGGACGCGCACCCCATCCCGGCATTTGGGCCGGCACCGAATCGATGGACGCGGATTTCGACGCGTTCGCCGCGCTCTTGCATAGGCGCTATCCGGGGACCCCGCTTTTCGCCCTCGGCGAAAGCATGGGCGGGGCCGTGGTCATGACGGCGCTCGCGGCCCGCGACCATCCCAAGGTCGCGGGCATCATTCTCGCGGCTCCGGCGGTCTGGGGCCGCAGCACCATGGATCTCGGGAAGCGCGTGGCGCTTTGGCTCGCCGTGCACACCGTGCCCGGTCTCGAGGTCACGGGACGCGGGCTCAACATCGTGCCGTCCGACAACGAGAAGATGCTGATCGCCCTCGGGCGCGACCCGCTCGTGCTCAAATCGACGCGCATCGACGCGATCTGGGGCGTGGTCAACCTGATGGACAAGGCGCTCGCCGATTCCTCGAAGCTCGACGCGGCACCGCTCCTGATCCTCTATGGCGAGCGCGACCAGATCATCCCGCGCGCACCCACGCGCGAGATGATCGCGCGCCTCCCCAAGGGCGACCGAGTCACGGTCGCGCTTTATCCCCACGGCTATCACATGGTGCTACGCGATCTCGAGGCGAAGACCGTGTGGAACGACGTGCTGCATTGGATCGACGATCGCGACGCACCGCTTCCCTCGGGCGCCGACAAGATCGGCGCCAAGGAGTTCGGCGGGCGCTAGGCGGCAACGCTCAACGTGCCTGCCTTGCGCACCAGTCGCGCCACATCGCGCGCAACGCGCCTTCGAAATCGCGCGCGAAGCCGGTGCGATCCAAAAGCGGCGACGCCGCGAGCCGGTCGCGCATGCCCAGGCGCAACGCCTCGAGCCGGTCGAGATCGCGCGCCAAGGCCGCCGCGCGCGCGACATAGTCCGCTTCTGTCGCGGCGATCAACTCGGGCAATCCGGCTGCGGCGAGCAGGCTCGCGCCCACGCGCCCCGCATGAACGCGGCCCGCGAGCGTCACCACGGGGACGCCCATCCACAAGGCCTCGCAGGTCGTGGCGGTGCCGTTATAGGGAAACGGGTCGAGCGCCAAATCGACGCGGCCATAAAGCGCCAAATGCGCGCGCGTCGTGGGCACCGAGGGCGCCAATTCGACCCGCTCGGCCGCGACCCCCGCCGACGCGAGGCGCTCCATGAGAAGCCCACGCGCGCTGCGGTCGCGCAGCTGGGGCGCTTTCAGCAGCAAGCGCGACCCGGGCGCCGCGTCGAGGATTTGCGCCCAAAGGCGCAACGTCGCCGCCGAGAGCTTCGGCAACGCGTTGAACGAGCCGAAGGTGACGCGGCCCGCGTCGCGCGCGGGCAAGGGCGAGACGGGCGACGCATCCGCATCGGGCGCGTAGCACAGGAAACCGTGGGGCAAGCGCACGAGACGCTCGCTGTGCCGGCGCTCGGCCCCCGCGGGATCGGCGATCCCGTCGGTCACGCGCCAATCGATCGCGCCGAGGCCGGTCGTGTTGCAATAGCCGCACCAGGTCGCTTGCACGGGCGCGGGCCGATGCGCGAACAGGCCGAGCCGGTTTCCCGCGGTATGGCCCGCGAGATCGATGAGGATGTCGATCCCGTCCGCACGCACGCGCTCGGCGATGGCGGCATCCGGAACGCCGTAGATGTCGAGCCAATGCCCGGCCATGCCTTTGAGCCGCGCGGTCGTCGCGTCGGGGCGCAGCAGGCTCGCATAGCAGAAGCTCTCGATCGACGCGCGGTCGAGGGAGGCGAGCAGCGGCTCGACGAAATAGGCGACCGAGTGGGTGCGGAAATCGGGCGAGACGAAGCCCACGCGTAGGCGCCGCTCGGGCTCGGGCGAATTCGCAAAGCGCGCGGGCGCTGTTGGCATCGCCGCATCCGCGGTGCGATGGGCCTCGAGCATGGCTTCGGGCGACAGGCGCTCATCGTAATTGAGCGCGCGCAGAAGATTGCTGAGCGCTTCCGTGTTCTTGGGATCGGCGTCGAGCACGACGCGATATTCGGCGCGCGCCTCCTCGAGCCGGCCCTGGTCGAGAAGCGCGTTCCCGAGATTGACGCGCGCTTCGGCATAGGCGGGCACGAGCGCCAATGCCGCGCGATAGGCAGCGATGGCGCCTTCGAGATCGCCCGCGCCCTGGAGTGCGCTCGCGAGATTATAGTGGAAGGTCGCATTGGCGGGGGCGAGAGCCAACGCGCGCCTGTAGGCAACGACCGCGTCGGCGTTATGGCCTTCGAGCTGGAGCGCGACGCCGAGATCGTTCTCGGCCTGGGCGAGGTTGGGGTCGAGGGCGACGGCGTAACGCAGGTGCGCGATCGCGTCCACGCCTCGCCCGCGCGCGAACTGGATCAGGCCCAGAAGATGATGCGACGGCGCGTGCGCCGGCGCCGCGGCGAGAATGGCCTCGAACCCAGCCTGCGCCTCGTCGAGGCGCCCGGCGCGGAACGCGCCGAGGGCGGCGGGCCAAAGCTCGGCCGGCTCACGCGCGGCCAAGGTCCCGGGTGATGGGGCGCGCGGCGGCATCGAGCGAGCGGGAGGGCGGCTTTTGCGGCTCATGGCGCTCCGGATAGGGCTCGGATCGGCGCCTTCCTTAGCATATCCCGCTGGCCATATCCCGCTGGCCATATCCCAGGCGCCATACAGGCCGGGCCGCGCGCCGCCCTCCTTGTGGCGCCGAGCCGCTTGTCCCACAATGCCCCCCAACGCCCCCGCGAGCGGGGCGAGGAGGAAACATGCGCGCCGCGTATTACGAGACCAACGGGCCCGCCCGCGACGTGCTCAAGCTCGGCGAGGTCGAGACCCCGCGTCCCGGGCCGGGCGAGGTGCGCGTGCGCGTGCGAGCCTCGGGCATCAATCCGTCCGACGTGAAGACGCGCGCGGGCACCACCCGCCGCATCGTCTTTCCGCGCGTCATTCCCCATAGCGACGGTGCCGGCGAGATCGACGAGGTCGGGCCGGGCGTGTCGGCCGCGCGTCTCGGCGAGCGCGTCTGGATTTGGAACGGACAATGGAAGCGCGCTTTCGGCACCGCGGCCGAGTACGTGGTGCTGCCCTCGGCGCAAGCGGTACGCCTGCCGCATACGGTGAGCTTCGAGATCGGCGCCTGCCTCGGCATCCCCGCCCTCACCGCGAGCCACGCGGTCGCCCTCGCCGGGCTCGAGGAGGGCCAGCCGGTGCTGGTCTCGGGAGGTGCCGGGGCGGTCGGCCATTACGCGATCCAGCTCGCGAAGGCGAAAGGCGCCTTCGTGATCTCGACCGTGAGCTCGGCCGAGAAGGCCGCGCGCGCCAAGGCGGCGGGCGCCGACCGCGTGATCGACTACCGCACCGAGGACGTGGCGGCGCGCGTCAAGGACCATGTGGGCGCGCGCGGCGTCGAGCGCGTGATCGAGGTCGACATCTCGGGCAACGCGAAGCTCATCCCGAACATCCTGGCCCCCAAGGGCAAGGTCGTCGTCTATGGCGCCAACGCGCCCGAGACCACGATCTCGAATCCGTTCTTCATCTCGAACGGCGTGAGCCTGGTCTATTTCATCGTCTACGAGCTCGAGCCCGCGGAGCGCGAGGCCGCCATCGCCGAGGTGAGCGAGCTCCTCGATTCGGGCTGGCTCGAGACCGCGATCGGCGCCGTCATGCCGCTCGACGAGATCGTCGCCGCGCACGAGGCGCTCGAGGCGGGCCGCGTCATGGGGAACCTGGTGCTGACCGTTCCGTGAGCGGCCCACGCATCGGGCGCGCGCGGTGCGGTTTCCAAAGCCGCCGGACTGCGGCACCCGAGGATCGGCCGGATCGCCCGACCCAAGATTCGCTACCCGACGCTTCTTTGGCCCGACTCCTCTTCGGCCGGCTCCTCCTCGGCCGAATTCTCTCCGGCCCGAATTCTCTCCAGCCCGGATCTCCCTCGATCCAGAATCCCGTTTGACCTGAATCAAGAACACCCGCCCTGTCCCCATTTACGCTCCGGGGACGGCTTTTAAGGTAAGACCGACTCCGCTCCGGCACGACCACCGCCGACGGCGGCCTTCCAGGCACGTGGGACGCGGGGCACAGGTCGCGAGAACGCCCGGCGGGAAAGCGAGTGGACGTGGTCAGCGCGAAGCGTGCATCGACCGTGATGGAATCGCCCAGCGCGCCGGCGCGCCGTCCGGCGAACGAGGCGCGGTCCCTATCCTTCGGCGCGTTCGGGCGCTGCACGAACTGGGCGCTGCGCCGCTTTGGCCTCCGCCTCACACGGGCCGACCGGGTTCCGGACTGGAACGCGTCCTTCGGGCGCATCAAGGCGCTCGGCTTCGCACCCAAGACCGTATTCGACATCGGCGTCGGTACCGGAACGCCCGACCTCTACAAAGCATTCCCCGACGCCCACTACGTTCTGATCGACCCGGCGCTTCCTTCGCTTCGCCACATGCGCTCGATCGCCGCGCGCCTGGATGCGAAGGTCATCACGGTCGCTTTGGGCGATCGCGAGGGCAAACGGACGTTCAATCTGCGCCTCGACGATGCGAACACCTCGAGCTTCTATCGCGACACCGGGCTGGCGCGGCCGATCGAGAGCGCGCCGGTTCGGGTCCGGCGTTTCGATGCCGTGATCGGATCGTTCGCACGCCCCGCATTGTGCAAGATCGACGTCCAGGGCGCCGAGCTCGACGTGCTCCATGGGATGGGTCGCCGCATTGCCGAGATCGATGCGCTGGTGATCGAAACGAGCGTGCTCGGGACTTTCGACGGCGGCCCCGAGACGGCCGAGGTGGTCGGATTCCTCGGCAGGCACGGCTTCGCGCTCTACGACATTCTCGCGGCGGTCCGGCGCCCCCTCGACGGCGCGCTCGCCCAGGCCGATCTCCTGTTTCTCAGGCGGGAGTCGCCGTTGCGCGCCGACCGGCGCTGGGAATGGCCCGACTGAGGCCGCGGAGCCCGAGCTGCGGGCGCCGCCCCTAGCTTTGCCGGGCGATTTGCGCTAACTAGCCCCCGACGCGCCCGTAGCTCAGTGGATAGAGCGCTGCCCTCCGGAGGCAGAGGTCAGGGGTTCGAATCCCTTCGGGCGCGCCATTCGTCCTGTTGATATGCCGGCCTCGGTGCGCATGGAGGGCTATGGCCCCGCCCGCCCGCCAACCGGAGTCGGCCGAATGGGCGCTCACCACAAGGCCGGCGGCGGGCTGGGACTCTGTGATCGGCATTGTGGCCCTTAAGAGAGTGGCAAAGGTGGTGAAGGCGGAGGCGACATGCGGCAGCGATTGTCGCCAGCGGCTCCAGGCGTCCAGAGTTCCGGCGAGGCTCTGGACGGCAAGTTCAAACAGAGAAGCAGGCGCGCGATACGCGTTCCAACGATCGACGGTGAACGATGCAGAACGCCCTGGCCGGTGTCGTCGGGATCGCCTTTGAAGAGAGCGACCGCATATCGTGGGAACTCGGTCAGTGGACCACGATAATTGCGCTGCTCGCGCAATGCTTGGTCGGCCCGATCGGCGGGCGGCAACTGCGTACCCGGACCTCGATAGGTGGTCAAAAGCCGCAATGGCGTGATGTCGCGATGAAATCGCCAGCAGGCATTATGACGAATGACTTCTAGCCGGATGTCGACGATGTCGGTTGCGGCGATGGCCGCGAAGCGCCTCGCCAAATCGGCGATATCGGCGACTAGCAGAGCCCGGGCGAGCCGGGTTGCGCCACGCGGCCGGACCATCGCCTCTAGCGCAGCTTCAAGATGCTCCAAGCGAACAAGCTTACGATCATCAGGGAGGCGCGCGGGCCTCTCGCCTTCAATCCAATCGGCCAGCAGCGGCGGGAGGGTCCGCGTCCATAGCGCGAGATCGATCGCGGCGGTCCTGATCGAGCCCAAAACATCCGGGTCTGCGCTTTCAGCGATGGGATAGGAGCCGGCGGGCGATCCCGGCCGCACCGCCGACATTGTCGCGACCATCATGCCTCCTCCGTCCGCTTCCAGGCGGGGAACGGATCAGGCAGACGCTTCCAAGCCGCGATGGGCATATCCTTGGCGTTGGCATCGCCCACCAGGCAGGCATCGAGCTGCCGCCGGATGGCGGCTTCGTCCATATCCGAGCCGATGAAGACGATCTCCTGCCGACGGTCGCCGTAGACCGGATGCCAGCTCATGGCGATGTGCCGACGAGAAACTTCGTCCTGCGGCCAACGCGCCTTGGGGACATTGGCCCACCAGAAGCCCAGCGCCTGATTGCGCACCAGGGCTCCGGCCTGGCTCAGTTCCCCGACCCATTCGGGCCGCGTCGCCAGCC
>DATJLQ010000066.1:0-22887 GCA_035509415.1 Alphaproteobacteria bacterium | reverse complement strand
GAGCGCTGCGAGGGCCGCCTCGATCTTGGCCGCCTGGGCGCTGAGCCGCGTTGCCACCTCGGGGTCGCGCGCGCCGAGCTCGCAGGCGGCGTTGACCGCGAGGCAGCCGCGCCGCTGCGGGTCGCCCGCGGCGAAGGCGGCAAGCTCGGCGAGCATGCCCTCGAGCCCCGCGCGCGGCGAGAACGCGGCCTCGAGGGCGGCAAGACGCGGATCGAGCACGGTCTCGATGTAGCGATCGAGGGACTTCAAGAAGAGCGCATGCTTGTCGCCGAAAGTCCCGTAGAGGCTCGCGCGGTTGATGCCCATCGCCTGGACGAGCTGGTCGACCGAAGTCGCCTCGTAGCCCTGACGCCAGAAAAGCTGCATCGCCTTTCTCAACGCCACGTCGGGATCGAAGGATTTGCTGCGCGCCATGAGGCCTCAAGGCGAATCGACGTCTCAGGCTATAATTATGGAACGATCTGTCAAGATAATTTTGGCGATTATAACCTTGACAATCCCAACTGAACGGTCTAAAAAGGAGCCTTGAACGGGAGGCTCCTATGTCCTACCAGACCTTTGCCCCGCTCTTTGGCGACGAAACCAAGGCCATAGCCTTTGTGGAAAGCCTTATGTGGCCCGATGGGCCGGTCTGCCCCCATTGCGGCTGTACCGAGAAGGTCTGGCGCCTGAAGGGCAAGACGGCCCGTCCCGGGCTCTGGAAATGCGGTGCCTGCCGCCTTCAATTCACGGTCAAGATCGGCACGATTTTCGAAGATAGCCATTTGCCCCTCTCGAAATGGCTGTTCGCGATTTACCTCATGTGCTCGTCCAAGAAGGGCGTCTCCGCTAACCAGCTGAAGCGAGAGCTTTCAATCTCCTACAAGTCCGCTTGGCACCTTTGCCATAGGGTGCGCCTTGCAATGACCAAAGAGCCATTGGCGTCAAAGCTCGGAGCCGAAAGCCATGTTGTGGAGATTGACGAGACTTTCGTAGGCGGGAAGGCCAAGAACAAGCATTACGACAAGCGCAAGGACCACGGGATGGGGACGGTCGGCAAGCTGGCCGTTCTAACCCTTGTCGATCGCGACGGCGAAGCGCGGACGTTCCCAGTCAAGAATACGCGCCGTAGCGTCATGTTCCCGAAGATCGTCGAGAACATTGAGGGCGTCGCCCATATCGTGACCGACGATCACATGACCTACCGGACACTAGGCGAGCACTTTGCCGGGCACCATTACGTCAAGCACAGTCGCGGAGAGTACGTCCGCGGGCTCGTCCATACGAATTTTGCAGAAAGCTACCATAGCCTGCTAAAGCGCGGGATCATGGGAGCGTACCACCACATTTCCGAGAAGCATATCGAGCGCTATTTGCGCGAGTTCGAGTTCAAGTGGAACAGCCGCTCGATCTCGGATGGCGAGCGCTCTTGCGAGGCGATTAAGGGAGGAAAAGGTAAAAGGCTTATGTACGGGCGCCCACTCATCACCAAAGAGAACGACTCGTCATCACTTCGGAAAAATAAAACGACGGCCCCCTAGCTTTAGCGTCACTCTAATCCCATCTACACGTCACAAAGACTTCTTGACATTATGCGAATTTTATGGTCGCACATTGCCCGACTCGATCTTACACTCCTCTAGTGACTCGGGGGAGTCGGTTGGGGTACACTAATGTCAAGAAATTTTTTTCTCTATAAGTTATTGGTTTTACACAATTTACCATGATTGGACGCTTAGCGATTCGTTTATGACTAAGCTGGAACCAGCCATGGAAATGATCATTGAACTAACGTTCACCCTTAGCCCGGAGACGTTGGAAGGCGGGTACACGCGCTATTCCAGTTCGGATTTGCCGGGCTTTCGGATTTTGTGTGAACCAAAAGAAAGCCCTTTGCCGATTATCCAGTCGGCCCTAAAGGAATTTATGCCCCCCATGATGCTGGCTGTTTTCCGCGAAAAAATAAAACTCAAAGGACTACGCATTAGGCCGTCCTTTGATGCCGCTTCTTCTGGCAAGCCGCCGCCAATTACTATGGAAGCGACGCTCGCACGGGTGTAATAATCCCCGTGTGACAGAGAAAGCTGTTCCGAATAGCAGGCCGCTTTGTGCCAATGCTTCCGATGCACGCGCTAGGTTGCGCGCGGCGGACTATGCGCTCATGGAGGGCTGCAATAACGACCGCTTCGAGATTTGGCTCGATAGGCACGGCTGTCCCCACATCATCAATTATGTGGGTCGCGACAAGACTCAGTTCCTTAAGAAGGACGTCGATGAATTGGTGCCGATGAACTGAGCTTGTGGCTCTATTTCGCCGACTTGCCTTTAGGGTCCGGCCCCACTTTCAGGATACTCTCCACTGCTTCCTTAAATTTCAATGGCTTAAGACTCACGGGCTTTTCGGCCGACGAATTTTTCGGCTGCTTACCACGAGCGTTTTTGCCGTATGTGGGATTTTTGCCCATATGTATTTAACTACTTTGCCGAATTACCGATGTTGCGAAGTTATCCCCGGGTTCATCGCTATTGAAATCGCTCTTTTATTTGACTCTAGTCGATTCGCTCCATTAGGAGATGAGTTGCAGGGCGAGGCGATTGCTCGCCTCGTCTCTGCTGGTCGGGAAGCCCCGGGGGCGGTCTGTTTTGGTTCCAGCCGGACAGACCGCTTCCGATCCGATCAGGGGGTGTGTCGAAACTGGTAGACGAGCTGCATCTGGAGTGCAGTGAGCGCAAGCTCGTGCGGGTCCGAACCCCGCCACCCCCACCACTTCTCAGCGGTTAAAGACTGCCACAAGGGCAGCTGGCTGACTAGCCGAACGAAATAGCATACCCTTAGAACGTTCGGTATGGAATTATGGGTTCGTCAAATCCACAATCGCCATAATTTTGGAACAGAACGACGGTACATAATTGAAAAGACCCAGTCCATTGGAGCTAGGCGATTAGCCTGCGGCCCACCAACCGCAACCGCGACGACGAGCGAGCGAAGCCTGCGCGCCGGACCGACAAGGCGCCCTGCGCGCCGGTGGCCGTCCCAAGATTGGCCGCCATGGGTGACGACCGGCACGCGCTCCGATCGCTCGAAGCGTCCGCCGCGACCCCGCTTCCGAGCCGATGAGCCGCGGCCGCGCGGCGCGGAATTTCGGCTCGGGCCCGGCCGAGCCCGCGTCTCCGCGCGCGAGCATCCACGTTCGGCGCGGTGCCGCGCCCCGCCTCGATGTGGTCCAGCCGAAAGGGCCGGAACAGCCTCGAATAATCGCGCCCACGCGCGCCCGGACGAGCCTGAAAAGTGGCTGCAAACACAATCCACTTACGATATATGGGTGCCGGCCGCCGTTGGCGTCATTTTTCCCCTCCCGCCGGTCGTCGTGACGCGCGGACGCGGCCGGTTCGATCCAAGGGAACGCATGCCGATGATCGGAGGGGCGACATTTGAATAAGGAGCCGCAAGACCAGGTTGAAACGGCGCGGCACTTCAAACTTAGGCGATACGTCCTCACGGTCGTGCTGGTCCTGTTGCCGTTGCTGCTTTCCATCGTCGCCCTGGAGGCGTTCGCGTTGCGCATCGGCGAGACCATGCCGATGTGGCTCGTGGCGAAGTGGCAAAGCGCCGGCCCGGACCGGGAATGGCGCGGCGGCGACGGCCGCTCCTACCTGACCTACAAGGTTGCGCGCACCCTCGAGCTCCGGCCCCAAATTCTCGTGGTCGGCTCGTCGCGCGCCAATTCGTTCGAAGCCTACATGTTCGCGCCCTATTCGTTCTACAACGCCGGGCTCACCTGTTGGACCTTCGACCATTACCGGCGGTTCCTCGAAATCATCACGAAGAACGGCTACGCGCCCAAGGTCCTGATCTTCAATTTCGACTACTGGATGTTCGCCCAAGGGTTCGATCTGAATTGGGCCGGCCGATTCTACGAGCGGCCGACGACCCATATCGCCGATCTCAAGATGGTCGTCGACCAGCTGATGAAGGCGCCGCTCGACCTTTGGAAAAGGCTGCCCTTGACCGAGCATTACCGCGGGCTCGCCGCGGTCCTGACCGCCAACGGTTTCCGCGCCGACGGGTCGCTGTTCGGCCAACCCCAATCGCCCGATCCGAACCGCCTCCTCCATGACGACATCACGGTGGGCGTTCCGCCCGTGGTGCTGGCGGATCACATCTCGCCGGAGCAGGTCACGCAATTCCAGCGTTTCGTCGCCGTCGCCAAGGCCCACCACATCGCGCTGATCGGAATCCAGGTGCCCTACTACGTAAAGGTCCTGAACGGGCTCGATACCAATCCCAAGGCCGGCATCTGGCGCGAGTTCCAAAGTGCCAAATGGCGCCGCTTTTTCGACCAGAGCGGAATGATCTTCTTCGATTTCGCGGATATGCCCGGAATCAGCAACGACCCGCAGTACTTCATCGATTCGGTCCACCCGGACGCGCGCGTCATCCGCGCGGTCATGAAGATCGTCTTCAGGGACCCGCGCGTCCGGGCGGTGCTGCCGAAGCCGGAGGAAAAACCGCGCTAGCCCGTTCGGCCGCCGCGCTCCCGCGGCGGCGGCGTCTCGGCCCATCGACTCCGCGATTGGAGCGCGATTGGAGAAAGATCCCGAATGATTCCGGAACTGAGCTTCACGACGCCGGTATTCATTTTCCTGTTCCTGCCGATCACGCTCGCCGCGTATTACGCGTTGCGCGGCACCCGGCTGCGCAACGTCGTGCTGTTCGTCGCAAGCCTGGTGTTCTACGCCTCGAACGGCCTGTTTTACCTGATCCCGCTCCTGTTCACCTGCGTGCTCGATTACATCGTCGGCGCGCGGCTCGCGGCGATGGGCGACGGGGCACGGCGCAAGGCCCTCTTCGTCGCGAGCGTCGCGATCCAGATCGGCCTCCTGAGCGTGTTCAAATACGCGGGCTGGCTCTCGCTCGAGGCGCAGCATTTCGCGACCACGCTCGGGCTTGGTCTGGCGATCGCGCCGATCGTGCTGCCGCTGCCGCCCGGCATCTCGTTCTATACCTTCCATACGATCAGCTACACGGCGGACATCTATCGCCATCGATTCCGGCCGCAGGGCAACGTCGTCGACTACATCACCTTCGTCGGCTTCTTTCCGCAGCTGGTGGCCGGCCCGATCGCGCGCGCGTCCAACCTGCTGCCGCAGATCGTGCAGCTGCCTCCCTTGCCGAGCCGCGCCGAGATCGAGGAGTCGATGTGGCTGATCTGGTGGGGATTGAGCAAGAAGCTGCTGTTCGCCGACCGTTTCGGCGACGTGGTCGGGAGCGCCGAGCGGGCGATCGCGAGCGGCCACGCGTCCGGCGCCGGGTACGTCTTCATGTATGCCTTCGGGTTCCAGATCTACTGCGATTTCTCGGCCTATACCGACATCGCGCGCGGCATCGCCAAGCTGTTCGGCATCGAGCTCACGCGCAACTTCCGGACCCCCTACTTCTCGGCCTCGCCCTCCGAGTTCTGGCACCGCTGGCACATATCGCTCTCCACCTGGCTGCGCGACTATCTCTACATTCCGCTCGGCGGCAATCAGCACGGCGCGCTCAGGACGCTACGCAACCTGCTCGTCACGATGTTCCTGGGCGGCCTGTGGCACGGCGCCGGCTTCGGCTTCATCGTGTGGGGCCTTTATCACGGCGTGTTGCTGGTGCTCTATCACACCGGGAAGCTCGATGAGCGCATTCGCGCGGCGCTCGGCCCCCGTCTCGGCGCCGCAATTGCGATCTTCGTCATGTTCCAGCTCGTCTCGAT
The DNA here is from genome assembly GCA_035509415.1 of Alphaproteobacteria bacterium. Classification (GTDB taxonomy): domain Bacteria; phylum Pseudomonadota; class Alphaproteobacteria; order JACZXZ01; family JACZXZ01; genus DATJLQ01. The sequence continues at coordinate 17,158 of DATJLQ010000066.1, read as the reverse complement.
CGGCTGGATTTTCTTCCGCGCCCAGCCCGGCGCGCTCGGCCCGATCTTCGCGTCGCTCGCCGCCGCACCGACGGCGATCCTCGCCAACCCGGCGATGGCGCCGATGGCGAAGATGCTCCTGTTGCTCGGGCTCCCGGTCGCCGTCACGGAGCTTGTCGGCTATCTCGCGGACGTCGAGTTCGTCGATCTCTACCGCCACTTCCCCCTTGCGCTCAAGATCGTGTTCTACAATGTCGCGATCGGGGCATTGATCTACGTCTGGGTGTCGGGCAGCGTGGCGCCGCCGTTCATCTATTACAAGTTCTGACGCGGGCGCTGTCGGCCATCGGCGGAAAAATGCTGAATAAACCGGGACGATGTGGGATTTTGAGGCGCGCGGCACGCGCCGGACGTTCGAGCGCTACGACGGAGATGTCATGACCCTTCGATCCTTGAGCGGCCGCGCGAATGTCTATCTCGGCGTCGCGCTTTTGCTCCTTGGCGCCGGTATTTTGCGGTTGTTCCATGTCGAGGGGAGCCGCCTCGACGTCGGCACGACGGTCTTGATCGCGACCGGGCTCGTTTGGGTCGCGATGCTCGTCGGCCTGTTTTTCGCCGTTCCCTACAAGAAGGCCGCCGCCGTGCTTGCGCTTGCGCTGATGCTGGGGGTCGTGGTGGCGGATCTCACGTTCCGCCTCGCGGGCTTCAGCCTCATCCATACCCTCGGGATGGGTCCGCCGCCGATCGCCGAGACCGCGCCGGTCGTGCCGCCGGCGCAAGAGGAAGCGGCGACCCTACTGCCGCAGGCGAGCGCACCCGCCGCCGCATCTCGACCGCCCGCCCCGGCACCTCAGCCGCCCGCCGTGGCACCTCAGCCGCCCGCCCCGGCGGCTCCTCCGCTCGCAGCCTCGAGCGCGGCCTTGGCGGCACCGTCGAGCAACGCCGGCGAGCTGGTGCACGCTGAATACAAATCGATCGGCACCGTGTCGGCACTCATGCCGGCGAGCGCTGCGCAAGCGAAGCCGACCGACGGCGCAAGCTTTCTCGGCACCGACGGCGGCGGCTATATCCAATATTCCCAGGCGCAGGGCGGCAAGCCCGTGATCCTACGCGTCCACCTGACCGCGAACGCGTATGCGGAGCGGGACAATGTGGTGGTGCTGGCGGTGTTCCGCGAGGGCGGAGGCGATACGGCGCCGCTCGCGCTTTACAGCAAACCGGTCTCCGCCGGCGGCCGGGTGTTCTTCGACGAGACGTTCGATCTCACCGCGGCCGGTCCCCAGGGGGCGAGCCTCTCCGTGCGTATGGGGGTGACGCGTCCCGGCTCGGTCGTGATCAATGGCCCCGCGGCCGGCGCGCCGCACCCCGGCGTCCCCTATCCGACCCTCACCCTCGCCGTTAAGCGCTAAGCGGCCAAGCGCCGCTCGCGCGAGCACAGGCCGTGGCCGTGCGCTAGAACGGCGCGGCCGTGGCATCCAGACCGTTCGTTCTATTTCGCCTTCGCTAGCTGGCGTAGGACGAAATGGAGGATCCCGCCATTCCGGTAATATTCAACCTCTTCAAGGGTATCGATGCGGCAGATGACCGGGACTTTTTCGGACTGACCGTTCTGGCGATGGACCACGAGGGTCATTTTCTTGTGCGGCTTGATGCCATCGGCGAGGCCGAGCACGTCGTAGGTCTCGCTGCCGTCGAGCTTGAGGGTTTTGCGCGTCGTGCCCTCCTCGAACTGCAATGGTAGAACGCCCATTCCAACCAAGTTCGAGCGATGGATGCGCTCGAAGCTCTCGACCACCACCGCCTTGACCCCGAGCAGCACGGTGCCTTTGGCCGCCCAGTCGCGCGACGAGCCGGTGCCGTATTCCTTGCCCGCGATGACGATGAGCGGCGTCTTGTCCTTCACATAGCCCATGGCCGCGTCGTAGATCGGCATCGCCTTGCCCGAGGGCACGAACTTGGTGATGCCACCCTCGATTCCGGGCACCATCTCGTTCTTGATGCGGATATTGGCGAAGGTGCCGCGCATCATGACTTCGTGATTGCCGCGCCGGGCGCCGTAGGAATTGAACTCGGTCGGGCGCACCTGGAAGCCGATGAGATATTCGCCCGCCGGGCTCTCCTTCTTGATGTTGCCCGCGGGCGAGATGTGGTCGGTCGTGACCGAATCGCCCAGGAGGGCCAAAGGCCGGGCACCCATGATGTCCTCGAACGTCGCCTTGGGCTCGAGTCCCATGCCCTCGAAATAGGGCGGGTTCTGGACGTAGGTGCTCGAGGCATTCCACTTGTAGGTCATGCCGCCCGAGACCTTGATCGCGCGCCACTCGGCCGGGCCCTCGAACACGTTGGCGTAGCGCTTCCGGAACATCTCGGCCGTCAGCACCTTCTCGATGGTCGAGCGGATGTCCTGGTTGGACGGCCAGATGTCCTTCAAATAGACCGGCTTCCCGTCCTTCCCCTCGCCGAGCGGGTCGTGCGTGAGATCGACCTTCATCGAGCCCGCGAGCGCATAGGCGACGACGAGGGGCGGCGAGGCGAGATAATTCGCGCGCGTTTGCGGATTGACCCGGCCCTCGAAATTACGATTCCCCGAAAGCACCGCGGCGCAGACGAGATCGCCTTCGTCGATCGCCTCGGCCACGGGCTCGGGCAAGGGCCCGGAATTCCCGATGCACGTCGTGCAGCCATAGCCGACGAGATTGTAGCCGAGCCGGTCGAGCTCGCCCGAGAGGCCGGAGGCGTTGAGATAGTCGGTCACCACCTGGCTTCCGGGGGCGAGCGAGGTCTTGACCCAGGGCTTGACCTTGAGGCCCTTGGCGTTGGCGTTCTTGGCCAAGAGGCCAGCACCCACGAGCACGCTCGGGTTCGAGGTGTTGGTGCAGCTCGTGATCGCCGCGATCACCACGTCGCCGTCCTTGAGGTCGTGCGCCGTGCCCTCGACATGCTGGCTCTTGCTGCGGCCCGCCTCGCCGGTGAAGTCCTTCAAGCTGTCGCCGAAGCTCTTGGCCGCACTCGAGAGCAGCACCTTGTCCTGGGGCCGCTTCGGGCCCGCAAGCGAGGGCTCGACGGCGCCGAGCTCGAGCTCGAGCGTGTCGGTGAACACGGGGTCGGGAGTCGAGCTCTCGCGCCACATGCCTTGCGCTTTTGCGTAGGCTTCCACCAGCTCGACGCGCTTTTCGTCGCGCCCGGTGAAGCGCAGATAGCGCAGCGTCTCCTTGTCGATCGGGAAGAAGCCGCAGGTGGCGCCGTATTCGGGCGCCATGTTGCCGATGGTGGCGCGGTCGGCGAGCGTGAGATTGTCGAGGCCGGGGCCGAAGAACTCGACGAACTTGTTGACCACCCCCTTCTTCCGCAGCATCTGCGTGACCGTGAGCACGAGGTCGGTCGCGGTCGCACCCTCCTTGAGCCGGCCCGAGAGCTTCATGCCCACGACCTCGGGGATCAGCATCGAGATGGGCTGGCCGAGCATCGCCGCCTCGGCCTCGATCCCGCCGACACCCCAGCCGAGCACGGCGAGGCCGTTCACCATGGTCGTGTGGCTGTCGGTGCCGACCAGCGTGTCGGGATAGGCGATCGCCGCACCCTTCTCCTCGGTCACCCACACGGTCTGGGCGAGATATTCGAGATTGACCTGGTGGCAGATGCCGGTGCCGGGCGGCACGACGCGGAAATTGTCGAACGCGGTCTGGCCCCAACGCAGGAACTCGTAGCGCTCCTGGTTGCGCGCGAACTCGGCCGCGACGTTGTTCTTGAACGAGCCGGGGGTGCCGAACTCGTCGACCATGACCGAATGGTCGATCACGAGGTCGACGGGAACGAGCGGGTTGATCTTTTTGGGGTCGCCGCCGAGCTTCGCCATCGCGTCGCGCATCGCGGCGAGATCGACGACCGCGGGGACGCCGGTGAAGTCCTGCATGAGGACGCGCGCCGGCCGGTAGGCGATCTCGTGGTCCGACGTGCGCCGCTCGAGCCAGGCCGCGACCGCCTTCAGATCCTCGACCTTGACCGAACGCCCGTCCTCCCAACGCAAGAGGTTCTCGAGCAGCACCTTGAGCGAGAAGGGGAGGCGCGAGATGTCGCCGAGGCCGGCCTTGGACGCGGCCTCGAGGCTGAAATAATCGTACTTCTTGCCGCCCGCGGTGAGGGAACGGCGGGTCTTCAAGCTGTCATGGCCGGAAACGGGCACGGGATGTCTCCATCGGAGGGGCGGCAAGCGCCGGCGGGGTGCGTGCAAGCAAAAGGCAGCGCGATTGATGCAGCGCGGCAATATATACCGCCCCCGCGGCGCCCTGTGGAGTCCCCCGAGCCCGCGTCCGCCGCGCGCCGGGCTTGCACAAAAAACGAGCGGCCCGGAATCGCTTCCGGGCCGTGGGGCGTACCCCTCGACGATGCCTACAGCCTCACATACTCGTACTCGACCGGGAGATTGTTGATGCCGCGGTCGGGGGGTGCGAGCCAGCCCGCCATCTTGCCGGGCTCGGTCACGGGCTTCATGAGGCTCATGACGTGGGCGCGGTCGGCCGCACTCGGGATCCACTGGTCGAGCCGCTTTTGCCACTCGGCCGCCGGCACCGGATTGCCCGCGGGATCGAAGCTCGCCCCCGCCCAAACGCCGACCGCGCGCCGGAAGCGCTCGGACGGGAGCTTGAGCTCGAACGCGACGCCCGCCTTCTTGATGAGGCGGTTCCAGCGCTGCACGCCGATGTCGCAGTCGCGCAAATAGGCCTTGCGCGTGACCTCGTTCATCGCGTTCCGAAGCGGCACGGATTCGACCTTGATCGCACCCGCGCCGTCCGGCTGCTCGATCTCGAGGATCGCGTCCAGCGCCACGTGATCCTGGTACTGGGTCTCCTCGTCGGGCCGTCCCTTGAGGCCGTTCGCGAAATAGCCGGCCGCGTTGGTCGAGACCTCGGAGCCGAACAGATCGAGCGACGACGAGCACCAGAAATTGAGATAGCGCTGCACGGTCGGCAAATCGATCACGCCATGGGCGCGGAGGCGCGCGGGATCGTCGGTCGAGAGCTCCTTCATCGCCTCGAGGGTACGGCGGATGACGCGGCCGATGCCGGTCTCGCCCACGAACATGTGGTGCGCCTCCTCGGTGAGCATGAACTGGCAGGTGCGCGCCAAGGGATCGAAGCCGCTCTCGGCCAGGCTCTTGAGCTGGAACTTGCCGTCGCGGTCGGTGAAGTAGGTGAAGCAGAAGAACGACATCCAATCCGAGATCGGCTCGTTGAAGGTGCCGAGGATGCGCGGATTGTCGGCGCTGCCCGAATGGCGCTGGAGCAGCATTTCGGCTTCCTCGCGCCCGTCGCGCCCGAAATAGGCGTGGAGCAGATAGACCATGGCCCAGAGATGCCGGCCTTCCTCGACATTGACCTGGAAGAGATTGCGGAGGTCGTAAAGCGACGGGCAGGTCTGGCCGAGGAGGCGCTGCTGCTCGACCGAGGCGGGCTCGGTGTCGCCCTGGGTCACGATCAGGCGGCGCAGGATCGCGCGATACTCGCCCGGCACGTCCTGCCACGCGGGCTGGCCCATGAAATCGCCGAAGCCGATCTTGCGCTCGGGCACCGCGTCGGCCAGGAAAATGCCCCAGCGGTAGTCGGGCATCTTGACCTCGCCGTAGCTCGCCCAGCCCTTGGCGTCGACCGAGGTGGCCGTGCGCAGATAGACGTCCTTGGCCTGGAATCCCTCGGGCCCGAGCGCCTTCCACCAGTCGAGGAAATGGGGCTGCCACGCCTCGAGCGCGCGCTGCAAGCGCCGGTCGTCCGCGAGATGGACATTGTTCGGGATGCGCTCCCGATAGTCGATCGACATCGCGAAATCCTCCGCGCTACACGCGCTTCTTGTCGAACTCGCCGCGTTGGCCGGTGCCGTAGCGCTTCAAGGCACCCGCCTCGCCGACCGCGTTCGGGCGCTGGAAGATCCAGTTCTGCCAGGCCGAAAGGCGGCCGAAGATCTTGGTCTCGATGGTCTCGGGCCCGGCGAAGCGGAGCGACGCCTCCATGCCCGTGAGCGCGTCGGGCGAGAAGGACGCGCGCTCCTCGATCGCGAGGCGCACCTCGTCGTCCCAATCGATGTCGTCGGGCGTGAAGGTGACGAGGCCGAGTTCCGCCGCCGCTTCCGCGTCGAGCGCTTTGCCGATCAGGCCGCGCGCCTCCTCGAGCTTTCCGGGCTCGCCCAGAAAGCGGCTCTTGAGGCGCGCGAGGCCGTTCGGCATCGGATAGGCGCCGAAATTCATCTCGGTGAGGTGCAACGTGGCGGGCGGGCGATTGTCGCCCTCGCGCCGGCCCGCCAGCATGTAGCCGCGGTCCGCCGCGAGCGCCAATTCGAGCAACGTGCCCGCGAAGCAGCTCCCCGGCTCGATCAGCGCCAAGACCGAGCGCGAGCTCACATCGATGCGCTTGAAGCAGCGCTTCAAGAACAGCACCGTCTCGCGCACGAGCCAGTCCTTGCCGTGGAGCAAAAGGGCGTCGTCCATCGCCTCGACGAGCGCTGCGTTGCCCTCGCATTTGAAGATCCAGGTGCCGATCTCGGGCTCGTTGGCGCGCAAGTGCAGGATCGCGTCGTCGAGGGCGCGCGCGAAGGCGAGCGGCCAGAACGCGGCGCCTTCGGCGTGGATGGCCTCGATCGTTTCGGGCGGGGCTGCGGTAGGGGCGAGCGCCGTGATCTCGGCCGTGCGCCGCGCGCGGTCGAGGGCGACGCGGAGCGTCGGGTAGTGGATCGCGTCGTCCGAGAGGCGCTTCTCTAACGGCGTCAGCGCGATGCCGCGCGAGTCCTTGGGTCGCGGCGAGCGCTCGGCCAAAAGCTCTGCGCGCTCGAGTGCGGCGGCATCGAGCTTCGAGCGCGGCACGAGCGCGTCGACCAGGCGCCAGTCGAGCGCGCGTTTCCCCTTGATCCCTTCCTCGGTGGTGCAGAGGAAGTCGGCGCGGTCGCGCCGTACCTTGCGCTTGTCGACGAGACGCGTGAGCCCGCCCGTCCCCGGCAACACGGCAAGCAACGGCACTTCGGGCAGCGAGACCGAGGTGTTGCCGTCGTCCGCCATGACGATGTAGTCGCAGGCGAGGGCGAGCTCGTAGCCGCCGCCCGCGCAGGGTCCGCCCACCGCGCACACGAAGGCGAGGCCGCCCGCAGCACTCGAATCCTCCATGCCGTTGCGCGTCTCGTTGGTGAACTTGCAGAAATTCACCTTCTCGGCGTGGGTGGAGGAGCTCAGCATGCGGATATTGGCGCCGGCGCAGAAAATGCGCTCCTTCCCCGACGCGATCAGCACCGCGCCCACTTCGGGATGCTCGAAGCGGATGCGCTGGAGCGCGTCGTGAAGCTCGATGTCGACGCCGAGATCGTAGGAATTGAGCTTGAGCTCGTAGCCCGGCCGCAAGGGTGCGTCTTCCTTGACGTCGAGCGACAGGCGCGCGACGCGCCCCTCGACGGCGAGCTTCCAATGGCGATAACGCTCGGGCGCGGTCTCGAACTCGATCATGCCTGCGTTTCCTCGGGCCGAGGGCCCCATCCCCGGCTAGGCAATATAATGCATAATCTTTGAGGCGCAAGCATTATTCCGCAGGTGTCGAGCGGGTGAGGGCGGCCTCAGGTCCCGGCGCGGCGCCGGAGCGGCGGCGGTTCGGCCGCGCGCGGCGTGGGGATCGCGCGCAAGAGCGCCTCGAAGCTTTCCGCCTCGCTCGCTCCCGCGGTGTCGACCGTCGCGTCGGCCTTGCCGTAAAGAGGCGCGCGCTCGGCGAGGATGCGGCGCAGATCCTCCATCGCCTCGGCATGTCCCGCCATGGGTCGGAAATCGCCTTGGGCGATGACGCGGCTCATATGCTCCTCGGGTGCGGCCGCGATCCAGACCGTGAAGCAGGTCTGAAGCAGAAGCGCGTAGGTCGCGGGCTCGGAGACCAGGCTGCCGCCGGTCTCGATCACCGCGCGCGCATGGGTCTCGACCGTTTCCTCGAGGCAGCGCCGCTCGAGCCTTCGATAGGTCGCCTGGCCCGAAAGCGAGAAAATCTCCGAGAGGCTCATGCCCGAGCTCGCCTCGATGGCGACGCCGAGATCGACGAACGGCACCCCGAGATGCCTCGCAAGCCGTTGGCCGAGCGTGCTTTTCCCAGCACCCCGGAGGCCGATGAGGGCGATCCGGCCATGGCGTGCGGCACCCGTGAAACGGCCAAAGCGCGCACCCAAAAGCCGGTGCGCCTCGGCGAGCTCCTCGCCCTCGAGGCGCTCGATGAGTTGGCGGATGAGCGCGTACTCGACCGGCCGGTCCGGTCCGTCGCGCGCGAGATCGCCGAGCGGCAGGCCCATCGCCTGGGCGATGCGCCGCAAGCGCAGAATCGAGATGTTGCCTTGGCCGGACTCGAGCTGGGCGAGATAGCGCTCGGACACGCCCGAATCCCGCGCGAGCAGCTTGCGCGCCATGCCGCGCCGGGCGCGCGCGCCGCGTACCCGCTCGCCAAGACGCGCGAGATAATCCGCGTCCTCGTCCGCCTCGGGGCGAGTTTTGCCGAGGTCCGCTTTGTTGTCGCCCGATTTCGCGCGCGCCATGATCCCCCTCGAGGCTCCAGGCGAGCCTACACCCGCAATGCCCGATATGCAATATAATGCTTGTCAGGTCCCGGCCGATGCATTATGGTCGCGGCCGACGATGGGGGTGCCGCGTGGCACCCCGGGGAGAGCGCGAGCGTGGCGACGGATTTCACCATCCTGGTCGGCACCATGACCGGCACGGCGCAGCTCGTGGCCGAGGAGGTGCGCGACGCGCTCCGTCCCAAGGGCCACGCGGTCGAGGTCCTGCCCATGGACGGGCTCGACGCGGGCACCTTCGAGCCGGGCCGCACCTATCTCATCTGCAGCTCGACCTACGGCCAGGGCGACGTGCCGGACAACGCGATCAAGCTCTACGAGGATTTGCAGCAGCGCCGGCCCGATCTTTCGGGCGTGCGCTACGGCGTGTTCACGCTCGGCGACCGCACCTACGCCCAGACCTTCTGCAACGGCGGCCGGCGCTTCGACGAAATCCTGGCCGAGCTCGGCGCCGAGCGTATCGGCGAGGTGATGCGCCACGACGCGAGTGCCGGCACCATCCCCGAGGAGATCGCCGTCGATTGGGCCGAGGGTTGGGTCGAGGCGCTCGAGGCGCGTCTCAAGGAAGCGGCGTGACGGAGCGGGCGGAATTCGAATCCCTGGTCGCCGAGGTGACGCGCTGGGCCGCGGGGAAGCCGCTCGACACGGCGCTCGAGGAGGCGCTCAACGCCCATTTCCCGCCCTCTTCGCCCACCTTCCGCGCGATCGAGGCCGCGTGCCGCGACGGCATCGCCCAAGGCTGGATGTGCGCGCGCGAGGCGGGCGGGATCAAGTTCGGCCGCGTCGCGAAACCGTCGGAGGCGCTCCACGGATTCTCGATCGACGTGGTCGACATGGACGAGGTCGCGGGTCCGCACCACGGCCATCCGAACGGCGAAATCGACATGATCATGCCGCAGCGGGGCAAAGCCGAGTTCGACGGCCATGGTGCCGGCTGGCGCGTCTATCGGCCGGGCAGCGCCCATGTGCCGACCGTTGCGGGGGGTCGCGCGCTCGTGCTTTATCTGCTGCCGGGCGGCGCCATCGAATTCACCAAGAGCTGAGCCCGAACGCGGGCGGCGCCGGGGCCGGCAAGAGCCGCGCCGAGCCCGGGGAGGAACGTCCGGAGCGAGCCATGGCGAGCTACACCAAAATCGACCGGCGCGCGCGTCCGCCGCGCCTCGAGGTGCCGCGGCAATACAACGCCGCCGCCGAATTCATCGACCGCCATCTCGAGGAGGGAAGCGGCGCCAAGACCGCGATCCTCGACGATCGCGGCGCCACGAGCTATGCCGAGCTCGCGGCGCGCACCAACCGCGCGGGCAACATGATGCGCACGCTCGGCGTCGCGCTCGGCGACCGGGTGTTGATGCTGATGCTCGACAGCGCCGACTTCGTCGCCTGCTTCTTCGGCGCGATCAAGATCGGCGCGGTGCCGGTCCCGGTCAATACGCTCCTCACCACGCCCGAATACGAATTCATGCTGCGCGACAGCCGCGCGGCGCTCGCCCTCGTCTCGGCGCCGCTCTACGACAAGCTCGCGCCCGCACTGAAGGATCAGCCCTTCCTCGACGCGGTCGTGGTGGACGGCGCCGGCAGTCACGGAAAGCCGCTTCTGGCCGAACTCCTGGCCCAGGCGTCCGACCGGCTCGAGCCCGCGCCCACCGTCGCCGACGATATCTGCTTCTGGCTCTACACCTCGGGCTCGACCGGCCGGCCCAAGGCCGCAGTCCATATCCACGCCAACATCGTGCACACGGCCGAGCTTTACGCCGTCGCCGTGCTCGGCCTGGGACCGGACGACATCGTGTTCTCGGCGGCGAAGCTCTTCTTCGCCTATGGGCTCGGCAATGCCATGACCTTCCCGCTTTATGTGGGGGCGACCGCCGTGCTCATGGCCGAGCGGCCGACACCCCAATCGGTCGCCCAGCGCCTCGTCGCGCACAAGCCGACGCTGTTCTTCGGCGTGCCCACGCTCTATGCCGCGATGCTCGCGGACCCGAAGCTCCCGGCAAAGGAGGCGCTCGCGTTGCGCCTCTGCGTCTCGGCGGGCGAGGCCTTGCCCGAGCCCGTGTCGCGGCGCTGGAAGGAGCGTTTCGGCGTCGAGATTCTCGACGGCATCGGCTCGACCGAGATGCTGCACATCTTTCTCTCGAACGCGCCCGACTCGCTCCGCTACGGCACCACGGGAAAGCCGGTGCCGGGCTACGAGCTGGAGCTCGTGGGCGAGGGGGGTGTTGAGGTGAAGGCGGGCGAGATCGGCGATCTCTACGTCGCGGGCCCGTCGAGCGCCATCATGTATTGGAACAACCGCGCGAAGTCGCTCGACTCGTTCAACGGCAAATGGACCAAGACCGGCGACAAGTACCTGATCGACGCGGACGGGTTCTACGTCTATCAGGGGCGCAGCGACGACATGCTCAAGGTGAGCGGCATCTACGTTTCGCCGATCGAGGTCGAGGGGGCGCTGGTGACCCACGATGCGGTGCTCGAGGCGGCCGTCGTCGGCCACGAGGACGAGAACGGCCTCGTCAAGCCCAAGGCCTTCGTGGTCTTGAAGGCGGGGGCGAGCGAATCGCCCGAGCTCGCGGCCGCCCTTCAGGCCTACGTCAAGGAGCGCTTGGCACCCTACAAATATCCGCGTTGGATCCAATTCGTGCCCGAGCTGCCCAAGACCGCGACCGGCAAAATCCAGCGCTTCAAGCTGCGCGGCCTGTGAGCGCCTCGAGGTCGACCTTGCCCGCGGGATTTAGCGCGTCATGAGCGAGATCGAGGTCGCGGGCGCGCGTATCGAATATGCGCGCATCGGCGCGGCCGACATGGCCAAGCCCACGCTCGTCTTTCTCCATGAGGGGCTCGGCTCGTTGAGCCTGTGGCGCGATTTTCCGGCCGCGGTCGCGGCGGCGACCGGCTGTCCCGCCTTCGTCTATAGCCGCCAGGGCTACGGCAAATCGGATCCGGTCGCGCTTCCGCGCCCGCTCGATTTCATGCAACGCGAGGCGATGGGGCCGCTCCCGGCGCTGCTCCAAGCGGCCAAGATCGACGACGCGATCCTGATCGGCCATTCGGACGGCGCGTCGATCGCCCTCGTCTATGCGGGCCTGAGAGAGAAGGCGTCCGCGACGCGCGCCGATGGCGGCCCGCGTCTCCGCGGATTGGCAGTCCTCGCCCCCCACGTGTTCGTCGAGCGATTCTGCGTCGACGCCATCGCGCGCACCGACGAGGCCTATCGCACGACGGATCTGCGCGCGCGCCTCGAGCGGCATCACGGGACCAACGTCGATTGCGCCTTCCGCGGCTGGGCCGATTGCTGGCTCGATCCCAAGTTCCTTGCCTGGAACATCGAGAGCTACCTCGGCTCGATCGCGGTGCCGACCTTGGTGATCCAGGGCGAGGACGACGAATACGGCACCCTCGAGCAGGTCGCGCGCATCCGTCGCGGCGTCAGGTCGCCGGTCGAGACGCTGGTCTTGAGGCAGTGCGGCCATTCGCCCCAGCGCGACCGGCCGGATGCGACGCTGGACGCGCTCGCGCTGTTCGTCGGCGGCTTGCTTTAGGCGCTGACCGTCACTCGGCGTCGCGGCCCGTCGCGCGCGCGAGGCTCGTCGAGAGCTGGCCCAATAGGCGCGCGAGCGTTGCGCGCTCGCGCTTCCCGATCGCCGACGCCGCCAGCGATTCGAGCCGCGCCGCCTCGCCCGCGACCGCGCGGCGCCGGTTCTTGCCGCGCGCGGTGAGGCGCACGTTGAACGCGCGCCGGTCCTCTTTGCTCGGCACGCGCTGGATCAGCCCGTCGCGCGCCATGCGGTCGAGGGTGCGCGCCATGGTGGGCTGCTCGACCTGCACCTGGCGCGCGAGCTCGGCTTGCGTCAAGCCGTCGCCCGCCCAGAGGCATTGCAAGACCGCGAGCTGCCCGGGCGCCACGCCGTGACGCTCGAGGGACGCGTGGAGTGCCCGCGTGAAGAGGCGGCTCGTCACCGCGACCAGATTCGCGAGCTGAGACGCCCCGGCCCCGCGCCCGTTCGTCCGGCGTCGCGGCACCGCGCGCTCGCGAGCGGCGTTCTTTGCGCGTTTCGGCGCTGCGCGCCTCGTGCGAACCTGCCGAGCCATGTCGAATCTCCTTGAGCGTGTGGGAAGCAATCTACGCGATAAATCCAAAGCACACTACCTGCTTGCTACGGTAGAACGCGCCCGACCCGTGCGGCTTGACGCACCTCAATTCGTGCCGCCGCCTTCGCTCGAAAGCGCGCGTCGCGCGGTCGTTGCAAGGGTCATGATCGTTCGACTAAGTATCCATCTCGTGCGCGATTCCGCGATTTCAAGCGCCGACGCCCCTATAGGCCGCCGCGCGGTCCCCGCGCCGCGCGTGGCATACCAGCTGACGAAACGCTGCGCGCGAGGCTGCATTCCTCAAGCGATCCTGCTATGGTAGGCCGTGTCTTGAGGGTTCGACGGCCGTCCGCTTCATAAGCACATTATAAAATATCAAGGGAGGCGCCGGACGGGCGAGCGAGGGGTGGCGGCGCCGCGCGAGGGGCCGCTTTCCCGGGCGCGTCGGCAGTGGGGTCGCGCGCGGCGCTCGTTCTGCGGCGCACGAGCCGGGGGAGACAAGATGCTTCAGGAAAAATCGCCGTCGGCGTTGCCGGCGGAGGCGAGAGCGGCACCGAAGCCGGGCATGCCCGGGCTCGACACGGTGCCGAAGCTGCTCCTGCATCACGCGCGCGTGCGCCCGGAGCGTCCGGCGCTGCGCGAGAAGGATTACGGCATCTGGCAAAGCTGGAGTTGGGCCCAAGCGCTCGCCGAGGTGCGCGCGATCGCCTGCGGCTTCGCCGCGCGCGGCTTGAGGCGCGGCGACAAGGTCGCGGTCGTGGGCGACAACCGGCCGCATCTCTATTGGTCGATGGTCGCGGCCCAGTGCCTGGGTGCCGTGCCGGTGCCGATCTACCAGGATTCGAGCGCGAACGAGATGGCCTTCGTGCTCGAGCACGCCGAAGTGCGCTTCGCCGTCGCCGAGGACCAGGAGCAGGTCGACAAGCTGAGCGAGGTGCGCGAGCGCTGTCCGGCGCTCGAGCGCATCTTCTACAGCGACCCGCGCGGGCTTCGGCATTACGGCCAGGATTGGCTCTCGAGCCTCGCGTCGCTCGCGGAGGAGGGCCGCGCGTTCGACGCGTCCCATCCCGGCTTCCTCGAGGCCGAGATCGCGCGCGGCTCGGGCGCGGACAAGGCGGGCTTCTATTACACCTCGGGCACCACCGGCGTGCCCAAGGGCGTCATTCTCTCCTTCGACAACGTGCTGCGCACCGCCCAGGCCGCGGTCGAGTTCGACGGGCTCAACGAGAACGACATCTCGCTCGCCTATCTGCCCATGGCCTGGGTCGGCGACAACGTGTTCTCGGTGGCCCAGGCCTATTGCGCGGGCTTCTGCGTCGCGTGCCCGGAATCGGGGGCAACGGTGATGCAGGATCTGCGCGAGATCGGCCCGACCTATTTCTTCGCGCCGCCGCGCATCTGGGAGAACATCCTCACCAACGTGATGATCCGCATGGAGGATGCAGGGGCGGTGAAGCGCTGGCTGTTCCGCCGCTTCATGGCGCATGCGCGCCGGGTCGGAAGCCGCATCCTGGGCGGCGGGCGCGTCTCGCCCCTCGACCGGCTGCTCTACGCGCTCGGCGAGCTCTCGATCTACGGGCCGCTCAAGAACGCGCTCGGCATGAGCCGCATCTGCCTCGCCTATACCGCGGGCGAGGCGATCGGGCCGGACATTTTCGTCTTCTACCGCTCGCTCGGAATCAACATCAAGCAGCTCTACGGCTCGACCGAGGCGGCGGTGTTCGTCACCATGCAGCCCAACGGCGAAATCTACCCCGAATCGGTCGGCAAGCCCGTGGGCGAGGTCGAGCTCCGGATCACGGACGCGGGCGAGGTGATGTTCCGCTCGCCGGGCGTGTTCGTCGAATACTTCAAGAACCCCGAGGCGACTGCCGAGACCAAGACCAGCGACGGCTGGGTGCATACCGGCGACGCGGGCTACATCGACGCCCACGGGCATTTGAAGATCATCGACCGCGCCAAGGACGTGGGCCGGCTCCTGGACGGCACCCTGTTCGCACCCAAATATCTCGAGAACAAGCTCAAATTCTTCCCCTACATCCGCGAGGCGGTGGCGTTCGGCGATCGCCGGCCCTACGCGGCCGCGTTCGTGAACATCGACATGGGGGCGGTCGGCAATTGGTCCGAGCGCCGCGGCCTCGCCTACACGAGCTACGGCGACCTCGCCGCCAAGGCCGAGGTCTACGATCTCATCCGCTCGAACATCGAGGAGGCGAACCGCGATCTCGCCAAGGATCCCGTGCTCGCGGGCTCGCAGGTGAAGCGCTTCCTCATCCTCCGGAAGGAGCTCGATGCCGACGACGGCGAGCTCACGCGCACGCGCAAGGTGCGCCGGGGCCATATCGGCGAGAAATACGCGCCGCTGGTGGAAGCGCTCTATTCCGACGCGCGCGAGTGCGAGATCGAGACCCAGATGAAGTTCGAGGACGGGCGCACCGGCACGCTGCGCGCGACGATCCGCATTGCCGACGCCGAGATCTACGCGCCGGTGCAGGACACGGGCGCGGCCCCCGCGCTGAAGAAGGCAAGCTAGGAGCGGCTTTTTTGTCGAACCGATCCGACGCTTCCGCGCGCGCGTCCGGCGCCGTCCTGCTCGAGGTCGAGGCCATCAGCCTCGCCTTCGGCGGCATCAACGCGCTCTCGGACGTGAGCTTCGACGTGAAGCGGGGCGAGATCCGCGCGATCATCGGGCCGAACGGCGCGGGCAAGAGCTCGATGCTCAACTGCATCAACGGCTTCTACCGGCCGCAATCGGGCACCATCACCTACAAGGGCAAGGCGGTGCACCGCATGCGCCCGCACGACGCGGCCAAGAACGGCATCGCGCGCACGTTCCAGAACATCGCGCTCTTCCGCGGCATGACCACGCTCGACAACATCATGACCGGCCGGCTCCTCAAGACGCGCTCGAACGTGTTCTACGATGCGCTTTACCTCGGCCCCGCGCGGCGCGAGGAGCTGAAGCACCGCGAATTCGTCGAGCACGTGATCGACTTCCTCGAGATCCAGGCGATCCGCAAGACGCCGGTCGGGCGCTTGCCCTACGGGCTCCAGAAGCGCGTCGAGCTCGGCCGGGCGCTCGCCGCCGAGCCCGACCTCCTGCTCCTCGACGAGCCCATGGCGGGCATGAACGTCGAGGAGAAGGAGGACATGAGCCGCTTCATCCTCGACGTGAACGACGAGTTCGGCACCACGATCGCGCTCATCGAGCACGACATGGGCGTGGTGATGGATATTTCCGACCGCATCGTGGTGCTCGATTACGGGCGCAAGATCGCCGACGGCACGCCCGACGCGGTGCGCACCGACAGAGCGGTGATCGACGCCTATCTCGGCGTGAGCCACGGCTAGGGGCGCGCGATGGGATTCCTCTACTCGATCCTGATCGACCCCTTCGTGCAGATCGCGCAGCAGCCCGCGTTCTTCCTCGAGGTCGTGATCGGCGGCCTGCTCGCGGGCGTCATGTATTCGCTGGTGGCGCTCGGCTTCGTCCTCATCTTCAAGGCGTCGGGTGTCTTCAACTTCGCGCAGGGCACCATGGTCCTGTTCGCGGCCTTGACGCTCGTGGGCCAGATGGAGGCGGGGGTGCCGGTCTGGATCGCCCTCATCACGACCGCGATCGTCATGGTGATCCTCGCCTTCGGGGTCGAGCGCCTGGTGCTGCGCCCGCTGGTCAACCAGGCGCCGATCATCCTGTTCATGGCGACCCTCGGCATCAGCTACTTCCTCGAGGGGCTGGGCCAGTTGCTCTGGGGCGGCGACGTGCACACGCTCTCCCTCGGCATCCCCTCGGGCCCGCTCATCGTCCGCGGCGTGCTCATCAACAAGTTCGACCTCGTGGCCGCCGCGGTCGCGGGCGTGCTGGTGACCTCGTTGGCGCTCTTCTTCCAGAAGACCGCGACCGGCCGCGCGTTGCGCGCGGTCGCGGACGACCACCAGGCGGCGCTCTCGGTCGGGATTCCGCTGAAGCACATCTGGGTGATCGTGTGGGCGGTGGCCGGCCTCGTGGCCCTCGTGGCCGGGATCATGTGGGGCTCGAACCTGGGCGTGCAGTTCTCGCTCGTGTTCCTCGCCTTGAAGGCGCTGCCGGTCTTGATCCTGGGCGGCTTCGAGTCGGTACCGGGGGCGATCGTCGGCGGGCTTATCGTCGGCGTCGCGGAGAAGGTGGGCGAGGTGTTCTGGGGCCCGGCCTTGGGCGGCGGCATCGAGGATTGGATCGCCTACGTGCTGGCGCTCGTGTTCCTGCTGTTCCGGCCCCAGGGCCTGTTCGGCGAGCGCATCATCGAGCGGGTGTAGGGATGCTTTATCGCGAAGCGGGCCAGTTCAAGACCTCCTACGCCGCGGACCAGGCGATCCTGCCGATCCTGCAGGATCGCATCGGCTTGGCGCTCATCCTCCTCGTGGCCTACGTCGTGGTGCCGCTCGTGGGCAACGAATACTGGCTCAGCACCATCATGGTGCCGTTCCTGGTCTACGCGCTCGCGGCGCTCGGGCTCAATCTCCTGACCGGCTA
>DATJLQ010000065.1:0-13157 GCA_035509415.1 Alphaproteobacteria bacterium | reverse complement strand
TATCCGAGCGGGGAGGAGCGCTGCATCGCGTGCAAGCTGTGCGAGGCGATCTGCCCCGCACTCGCCATCACCATCGAGGCCGAGCCGCGCGCCGACGGCAGCCGGCGCACCACGCGCTACGACATCGACATGACCAAGTGCATCTATTGCGGCTTCTGCCAGGAGGCGTGTCCGGTCGACGCCATCGTCGAGGGGCCCAATTTCGAGTTCGCGACCGAAACGCGCGAGGAGCTGTTCTACGACAAGGACAAGTTGCTCGCGAACGGCGACCGCTGGGAGATGGAAATCGCCGCCAATCTCGCTGCCGACGCGCCGTACCGGTGAGCGGGGACCGGCGATGATCATCGAGACGCTCGCCTTCTATCTCTTCGCCGGCA
Organism: Alphaproteobacteria bacterium; assembly: GCA_035509415.1. Classification (GTDB taxonomy): domain Bacteria; phylum Pseudomonadota; class Alphaproteobacteria; order JACZXZ01; family JACZXZ01; genus DATJLQ01. The sequence goes on along the minus strand of DATJLQ010000065.1, from coordinate 12,780 downwards.
TCGCCGTCGCCGCGGGCGTGATGGTGATCGCGTCGCGCAATCCCGTGCACTCGGTGCTCTACCTCATCCTCGCCTTCTTCAACGGCGCCGGCCTGTTCGTGCTCATGGGCGCCGAGTTCCTCGCCATGATCCTGGTCGTGGTCTATGTGGGGGCGGTCGCGGTCCTGTTCCTGTTCGTCGTCATGATGCTCGACATCGATTTCGTCGAGCTGCGCCAGGGCTTCGTCAAATACCTGCCGGTGGGGGCGCTGGTCGGCATCATCCTGTTCGTCGAGCTGGTGCTGATCGTGGGGTCGTGGGTGCTCGCGCCCGCGGCCGCGCACACGGCGACCGACCCGATCCTCCCCTTCGCCCAGGTGCAGAACACCGCCGCCCTCGGCCTCGTGCTCTATACCAAGTACGTCTACCTGTTCCAGGCGGCGGGCATGATTCTGCTCGTCGCCATGATCGGCGCCATCGTGCTCACGCACCGGAGCCGCGAGGGCGTCAGGCGCCAACGCATCGCGGCCCAGCTCGCGCGCGATCCCAAGCGCGCGATCGAGATCCGCAAAGTTCCGAGCGGCAGCGGGGCAAGCCCATGACCATCGGCCTCGGCCATTACCTCACGGTCGCCGCGATTCTGTTCACGCTCGGGATTTTCGGCATCTTCCTGAACCGCAAGAACGTGATCGTCATCCTGATGTCGATCGAGCTCATGCTGCTCGCAGTGAACATCAACCTGGTCGCGTTCTCGACCCATCTGGGCGATCTCGTGGGGCAGGTGTTCGCGCTCTTCGTGCTCGCGGTCGCGGCGGCGGAGGCCGCGATCGGGCTCGCGATCCTGGTGATCTATTTCCGCAACCGCGGCTCGATCGCGGTCGAGGACATCAACGTGATGAAGGGGTAGGGGATTCCGTGATTTATCTTGCCGCCATCTTCCTCCCGCTCATCGGCGCGATCGTTGCCGGCCTGTTCGTGCCCTTGCTGCCCGACCACGAGACGCGCGACCGCGCGGCGCAAATGATCACCTGCGGCCTCATGCTGATCGCGGCCCTGTGCGGCATCTACGTATTCTGGCAGACGGCACTCGACGGGCAGATCCAGACCATCCAGGTGCTGCGCTGGATGAGCTCGGGCAGTCTCGAATTTTCCTGGGCGCTCAAGTTCGACACGCTCTCCGCCCTGATGGTGCTCGTGGTCACGGTCGTCTCGTGCGTCGTCCATTGGTACTCGATCGGCTACATGCACGGCGATCCGGGCAATCCGCGCTTCTTCGCCTATCTGAGCCTGTTCAGCTTCGCCATGCTGATGCTGGTGACGGCGTCGAACCTGGTGCAGATGTATTTCGGCTGGGAGGGGGTGGGGCTGTGCTCCTATCTCCTCATCGGCTTCTGGTACGACCGGCCCTCGGCCAACGCCGCCGCGATCAAGGCGTTCCTGGTCAACCGGGTGGGCGATTTCGGCTTCGCGCTCGGCATTTTCGGCACCTACCTCCTGTTCGACACGGTCAATCTCGACGCCATTTTCGGCGCGGTTTCGGGGAAGGAGCACATGCTCCTCGTGTTCCTCGGCCATCCGTTCCCCGCGCTCGAAATCCTGTGCGTGCTGCTCTTCATCGGCGCCATGGGGAAGTCGGCCCAGATCGGCCTCCACACCTGGCTCCCGGACGCGATGGAGGGCCCGACGCCGGTCTCGGCGCTGATCCACGCCGCGACCATGGTGACCGCGGGCGTGTTCATGGTGTGCCGCCTCTCGCCCATGTTCGAGCACGCGCCCTGGGCGCTCGGGCTCGTCACCATCGTGGGCGCCACGACCTGCTTCTTCGCGGCGTTCGTGGGATTGACCCAGTTCGACATCAAGCGCGTCATCGCCTATTCGACCTGCAGCCAGCTCGGCTACATGTTCTTCGCCGCCGGCGTCTCGGCCTACCAGGCGGCGATGTTCCACCTCATGACCCACGCCTTCTTCAAGGCCCTCCTGTTCCTCGGCTCGGGCTCGGTGATCCACGCCATGTCGGGCGAGCAGGACATGCGCAAGATGGGCGGCTTGTGGCGCAAGATTCCGGTGACCTACGCGCTCATGTGGATCGGCTCGTTGGCCCTCGCCGGCATTCCGCCGTTCGCGGGCTATTTCTCGAAGGACGCGATCATCGCCTCCGCCTGGGGTGCCCATAGCGGCGTCGGCGAGTACGCCTTCATCCTCGGCGTCGCCGCCGCCTTCATGACCGCGTTCTATTCCTGGCGCCTTCTGTTCATGACCTTCCACGGCGAAAGCCGCGCCGACCATCACGTGCAGGAGCACGTGCACGAATCGCCGCGCATCATGATCTGGCCGCTTTACGTGCTCGCGGCGGGGGCCATCTTCGCGGGCTGGATCTTCGATCCCATGCTGGTGGGCGACGGCCGCGGCGCCTTCTGGCGCGACGCGATCTTCGTGCTGCACGGGCACATGGCGCTCGCGAACGGCGAGGCGGCGCCCGAATGGGTGAAGCTCCTGCCCTCGGTGCTCGGCCTCGGAGGCATCGCACTCGCCTGGTACTTCTACGTCGCGCGCCCCGGCATCGCCGACGCGTTCGCGCGCGCGGTCCGGCCGCTCTACCTGCTCTCGTTCAACAAGTGCTATTTCGACGAGCTCTACGACGCGATCTTCGTGCGCCCGATCAAGCTCCTGGGCCGCATCCTCTGGAAGGGCGGCGACGGCGCCCTGATCGACGGGCTCGGCCCCGACGGCTTCGCCGCGGCCACGATCCTGATCGCGCGCCGCGCCGCACGCCTCCAAAGCGGCTACCTCTACCACTACGCCTTCGCGATGCTGATCGGCGTGGTGCTGATGGTGAGCTGGTACATGTTCTTCATGTTGCACGGGTAGGACCATGGGCCATTTCCCGATCCTGTCCGCGGTCACCTTCCTCCCCACGCTCGGGGCGGTGTTGATCCTCTTCATCCGGGGCGAGCCCGAGGCGGTCGCGCGCAACGCGCGTTGGCTCGCGCTGTGGACGTCGCTGCTCACCTTCCTGCTCTCGCTCCTGCTGTGGGCCGGCTTCGATCCGGCCAGCGCGTCGTTCCAGTTCGTCGAGAAGGCGGAATGGATCCCGAGCTTCAAGATCGGCTACCACATGGGGATCGACGGCATCTCGCTCTTCTTCGTGCTGCTCTCGACGCTCCTGACGCCGGTCTGCGTGCTTTCGGCCTGGGACGCGATCAAGGTGCGCGTCAAGGAATACATGATCGCGTTCCTCGTGCTCGAGACGCTCATGGTGGGCATGTTCTGCGCGCTCGACTTCGTCGTGTTCTACATGTTCTTCGAGGGCGTCCTGATCCCGATGTTCCTCATCATCGGCGTCTGGGGCGGGCCGCGCCGGGTCTACGCCGCGTTCAAGTTCTTCCTCTACACGCTCCTGGGCTCGGTCCTGATGCTGCTCGCGATCCTCGCGATCTATTTCCAGACCGGCACGACCGACATCGTGGTGGCGCTCGGCACGCACTTCCCGCGCAGCATGCAGCTCTGGCTCTGGCTCGCCTTCTTCGCGTCCTTCGCGGTCAAGGTGCCGATGTGGCCGGTGCACACCTGGCTTCCCGACGCCCACGTCGAGGCGCCGACCGCGGGCTCGGTCATTCTCGCGGGCGTGCTCCTGAAGATGGGCGGCTACGGATTCCTCCGGTTCTCGGTGCCGATGATGCCCGAGGCGTCGCTCTATTTCGCGCCGCTGGTGTTCACGTTGAGCGTGGTGGCCGTGATCTACACTTCGCTCGTGGCGCTCGCCCAGGAGGACATGAAGAAACTCATCGCCTATTCCTCGGTCGCGCACATGGGCATCGTCACCATGGGCATTTTCGCGCTCACGCCCCAGTCGATGGAAGGCGCGATGGTGCAGATGCTGAGCCACGGCGTGGTCTCGGCGGCGCTCTTCCTTTGCGTGGGCGTGGTCTATGACCGCATGCACAGCCGGCTGATCGCGACCTATGGCGGGCTCGTGCACCGCATGCCGCTCTACGCCATGGCCTTCATGCTGTTCATGCTCGCCTCGGTCGGGCTCCCGGGCACCAGCGGATTCGTGGGCGAGTTCCTGAGCCTCCTCGGCGTGTTCAAGGTCAATACCTGGGTCGCGGCCTTGGGCTCGACCGGCATGATCCTGGGGGCGGCCTACATGCTCTGGCTCTACCGACGCGTCATTTTCGGCCAGCTCACCAAGGCCGAGCTCATGGCGATCCTCGATCTCAGCCCGCGCGAGATGGCGGTATTCGCGCCGCTCGCGATCGTCGTGATGTGGATGGGCATCTATCCGAACTCGTTCCTCGACCCGATGCACGCCTCGATCGCCCACGTGATCGGCCAGTACCAGGCCGGGATCGCGTCGGCGGGCGCGGGCGCGAACCACACGATCCTCGCCTCGCTGATACGCTAGCCCGGACGGAGCGCAGCCTTGGACAACATCGCCCATCTCGATCTCGCGCTGCCGGAGCTTTGGCTCGCCCTCGTCGGCATGGCGCTTCTCATGCTCGGCGTGTTCGCGGGCGACCGCGCCTCGCGGCTCGTCTCGTGGCTCGCGGTCGCGTCGTTCGTCGTCGCCGGGTTCCTCGTGGTCGAGACGGCGCCGGCGCACCCCACCGCCGCCTTCGCCCAGCTCTTCATCGCCGACCGGTTCGGCGCGTTCATGAAGCTCCTCATCCTCGCGGGCTCGGCGCTCGCGGTGATCCTCTCGCTCGGCTACAACGCCAACGAGAAGATGGCGCGCTTCGAATATCCGGTGCTGTTCGTGTTCGCGACCCTCGGCATGTTGATGATGGTGTCGGCGAACGATCTGATTTCGCTCTATGTCGGGCTCGAGCTCCAGAGCCTGGCGCTTTACGTGGTGGCGGCGTTCCAGCGCGATTCGCTGCGCTCGACCGAGGCGGGGTTGAAGTATTTCGTGCTCGGCGCCCTGAGCTCGGGCCTTTATCTCTACGGCGCGTCCCTCGTCTACGGCTTCGCCGGCACGACGCGCTTCGGGAACCTGGCGCCGCTCTTCGCCCACGGCTCGCCCGAGATCGGCATCGTGGTCGGCATCGTGTTCGTCTCGGCAGCGCTCGCCTTCAAGGTCGCGGCGGTGCCGTTTCACATGTGGACGCCCGACGTCTACGAGGGAGCGCCCACGCCCGTGACGGCCTTCTTCGCCGCCGCCCCCAAGATCGCGGCCATGGCGCTGTTCGTGCGCGTCCTCATCGAGCCCTTCGGTCCGCTGCTCGCGCAGTGGCAGCAGATCGTGGTGTTCATCTCGATCGCGTCGATGGCGCTCGGCGGCTACGCCGCGATCAACCAGCGCAACATAAAGCGCCTCATGGCCTATAGCTCGATCGCGAACGTGGGCTATGCGCTCGTCGGCCTCGCGGCCGGCACCGAGGTGGGCGTGCGTGGCGTCATGATCTACATGGCGATCTACCTCGCCATGGTGGTGGGGGCGTTCGCCTGCATCCTGTGCATGCGCGAGAAGGGCCGCTACGTCGAGAACATCGACGATCTCGCGGGCCTGAGCCGCACCCAGCCGCTGCTCGCGGCCGCGCTTGCGATCTTCATGTTCTCGCTCGCGGGCATTCCGCCGCTCGCGGGCTTCTTCGGCAAGCTCTACGTGTTCCTCGCCGCGATCGAGGCGCACCTCTACACGCTTGCCGTGGTCGGCGTGCTCACCAGCGTCGTGGGCGCCTATTACTACGTGCGCATCGTCAAGATCATGTATTTCGACGAGCCGGTCGCGCGCTTCGAGCAGCCGGTTCCGGCCTCGCTTTCGACCGTGCTTGCGCTCACGAGCCTGTTCACGCTCCTGTTCTTCGTCTATCCGGCGCCGCTTTTGGCGAGCGCCAAGGTCGCGGCGGCGGCACTCTTCCCGGGATGACCGGCCGGCACCTGGCACCCGGCTACGAGCTGATCGCGTTCGAGCGCCTCGGCAGCACGAACGAGGAGGCGAAGCGGCGCGCGGCCGAGGGGGCGGCGGAGGGAACCCTCGTCTGGGCGCGCGAGCAGACGGCGGGGAAGGGACGGCGCGGGCGCAGCTGGATTTCGCCGCGCGGGAATCTCTACCTTTCGCTCCTGTTGCGCCCCGAATGTCCGGCGGCGGCCGCGAGCCAGTTGGGCCAAGTCGCCGCGGTCGCGGCGGGCGACGCGCTCGAGGCGCTGCTGCCGCCCGCGACCTCGATCCGCCTCAAATGGCCCAACGACATCCTGGTCGACGGCAAGAAGGCCGGCGGCATCCTGGTCGAGACCTCCGCCGCGCGCGCGGAGCGGGTCGATTGGCTCGTCCTCGGGCTCGGCGTCAATGTCGAGCACGCGCCCGAGGGCACCGAATTCCCCGCCACCAGCCTCTACGCCGCGAGCCGCGAGCCGATCCAGGTCGAGGTCGTGCTCACGGGCTTCTGCAGCGCCTTCGACCGCTGGGCCGCGCGTTGGGCCGAGGAAGGCTTCGGCCCGGTGCGGCGCGCCTGGCTCGACCGCGCCTGGCGCCTCGGCGAGCGCATCCAGGTGCGCATTGACGCGGCCCCGATCGAGGGTATCTTCCGCGATCTGGACCGGGACGGGGCCTTGTTGCTGGAGCTGCCGGGGGGCGAGACGCGGCGCGTCGCCGCGGCGGACGTACTGGCGCCCCCCAGGCCCGCCTGACACCCGCGCACCATCCCCGAGGGATCGGCATGCTGCTCGCGATCAACTGCAACAACACCAACACCGTCTTCTCGGTCTGGCAGGCGGCCGAGATGCGCGGCGTGTGGCGCGCGGTCACGGAAGCGGAGCGCACCGCCGACGAGTACGTGGTGTGGCTCGACCATCTGATGTCGCACGCGGGCCTCGCGCGCGCGGACATCGACGCGACCATCGTCGCGAGCGTGGTGCCGGAGGCGGATTTCAACCTCGCGCGGCTGTGCACGCTTTATTACCGGAGCACGCCCATCATGGTGGGGGCACCCGGCGTCGAGCTCGGCTGCAAGGCGCTCGTCGACCGGCCCGACGAGGTGGGGGCCGACCGGCTCATCAACACCGTCGCGGCCCATGAGCGCTACAAGAAGCCGCTCATCGTGGTCGATTTCGGCACCGCGACCACCTTCGACGTGGTGGATCGCGACGGCAATTACTGCGGCGGCGTGATCGCGCCCGGGATCAACCTCTCGCTCCGCGCCCTCCACATGGCGGCGGCGAAGCTGCCGAGCATCCATATCGAGCGGCCCCGGCAGGTGATCGGCAAGGGCACGATCCCGGCCATGCAGTCGGGCGTCTTCTGGGGCTATGTCGGCTTGGTCGAGGGGCTGGTCGGGCGCATCCGCGCGGAATGGGGAAGCCCCATGGGTGTGATCGCGACCGGCGGCCTCGCCCCCTTGTTCGAGGGCTCGATCCCGGCGATCGAGGCGGTCGACCCGACGCTCACGCTTTGGGGCCTGTGGCTGGTCTATCTGCGGAACAAGGGATGAGCGCCGGGCCGGAAAAGGCGGCACCCGCGCCCGAGCTTCTGTTCGTGCCCCTGGGGGGTGCCGGCGAGATCGGCATGAACCTCAACCTCTACGCCTATGGCGATGAGTGGGTCATGGTCGATCTCGGCGTCACCTTCGCCGATCAGCCCGGGCTCGACGTGATCATGCCGGACCCGGCCTTCATCGTCGAGCGGCGCGACAAGCTCTTGGGCATCGTCCTCACCCACGCCCACGAGGATCATATCGGCGCCGTACAGTATCTCTGGTCCCAGCTGCGTTGCCCGATCTACGCGACGCCCTTCACCGCCTCGATCCTGAAGCGCAAGCTCGCCGAGACCGGCCTCGAGCGTTTGGCCGAGATCACCGTCGTGCCGCTCGGCGCGCGCTTCCGGCTCGGCCCCTTCGAGTTCGAGCTCATCACGCTCACCCATTCGATCCCCGAGCCCAACGCGCTCGCGATCCGCACGCCGCTCGGCACCATCCTCCACACCGGCGATTGGAAGATCGACCCCGATCCCCTGGTGGGCGAGGCGACCGACGACGCGGCGCTGCGGCGCGTGGGCGAGGAGGGCGTGCTCGCCATGGTGTGCGATTCGACCAACGTGCTGCGCGAGGGAACGTCCGGCTCGGAAGCTGATCTGCGCAAGAGCCTCGTCGAGATCGTGGGCCGCTGCGCCCAGCGCGTCGCGATCGCCTGCTTCGCGTCCAACGTCGCGCGCCTCGAGACCGTGGCCAAGGTCGCCGAGGCGCACGGGCGCCAGGCGGCCCTCGTCGGCCGCTCGCTTTGGCGCTTCTACGAGGCCGCGGTCGAGAACGGCTATCTGAAGGACATTCCGCGTTTCCTCGACGATGCCGAGGCCGCCTATCTCCCGCGCGACCGGGTGGTGCTCGCCATGACCGGGAGCCAGGGCGAGCCGCGCTCGGCCTTGGCGCGCGTGGTGGCGGGCGAGCATCCCCATATTTCGCTCGAGCGCGGCGACACGGCGATCTTCTCCTCGCGCATCATTCCCGGGAACGAGCGCGCCATCTTCCGCCTCCAAAGCGGCTTGGCACGGCTCGGCGTCGAGATCGTGACCGAGCATGACGAGTTCGTCCACGTCTCGGGCCATCCCGCGCGCGACGAGCTCGCCGAGATGTATGCCTGGGTCAAGCCCCGGATCGCGGTTCCGGTCCATGGCGAGATGCGCCACCTGATCGAGCATGCGCGTTTCGCGCGCGCGTGCCAGATCCGCGAGGCGGCGGTGGTGACCAACGGCGACATCCTGCGCCTCGCCCCGGGTGCCGTCGAAATCGTCGGCCAGGCCCAGGCCGGGCGCCTCGCCCTCGACGGCACCGAGCTGGTGCCGGCCGAGGGTCAGACGGTCAAGAGCCGCACGCGCATGCTCTGGCACGGCGCCGCGGTCGCGACCGTGGTGGTGGCGCGCGACGGCCATCTCGCGAGTGCTCCGCAGCTGGCGCTGCCCGGCCTCGCGGACGGGGACGGGGCGGCGGGCCTGGTCGCCGAGACGGCGGACGCGATCGAGGACGCGGTCGAGGAGCTGCCGCCGGCCGCGCGCGGCGACGACGCGGCCCTGAAGGAGGCGGTGCGCCTCGCGATCCGGCGCCATGTGCGCCTGGCGCGCGGCAAGAAGCCCGCGATCGAGGTTCATCTGGTGCGGCTTTGAGGGATTGATTACTATTTTGGCACGCGCAATTCCTCATCCTGAGGAACCCCGCCGTTATCCTTCGAGACGCTTGCTGCGCAAGCGCCTCAGGACGAGGCGCAGCGGGCAAGGCCCGCTTCTTGTTCTGACAAGAGGCATGCTTTGCACGCCGGGTGTCTCGAAGGATGAGACAAACTTGGCACTCGCGGGGAAAGTGAGCAATCGATGATCGGCAGGCTCAATCACGTGGCGATCGTGGTGCCGGACCTCGCGGCGGCGGCGGCCCTCTATCGCGACACGCTCGGCGCCAAGGTCTCGGCCATGGTCGACATGCCGGCCCACGGGGTCACGACGGTGTTCGTCGAGCTTCCCAACACCAAGATCGAGCTCCTGCATCCGCTCGGCGAGAAGTCGCCCATCGCGTCGTTCCTCGAGCGCAATCCCGCGGGCGGGATGCATCACGTATGCTACGAGGTGGGCGACATCCGCGCCGCGCGCGACACGCTCAAGGCGCGCGGCCTGCGCGTCCTCGGCGACGGCGAGCCCAAGATCGGCGCCCACGACAAGCCGGTCCTGTTCCTCCATCCGAAGGACTTCTGCGGGACCTTGGTCGAGATCGAGCAGGTGTGACGTGAACTGGTTCGAGAGCATTGTCGCGTTCATCGTCATCTGGTGGCTGCTGTTCTTCATGGTCTTGCCCTGGGGCGTGCATGTGCCCGACAAGGTCGAGCAGGGCCACGCGACCAGCGCCCCCGCGAAGCCGAAATTGTGGCAGAAGATGGCGGTCACGACGGGTATCGCGATCGTGCTTTGGGGTGTCGTGTTCTGGATCGCGTCCACCGACCTGATCTCGTTCCGCAACGGCTAGGGCCGCGATGAACGCGCTTTCGGGCTATTGCGCGGCCGCCCCCGGCCATCCCTTCCACGGGCCCTATCACGACACGGAATACGGTTTTCCGGTCGAGGACGAGGCGGTTCTCTTCGAGCGCCTGGTGCTCGAGATGAACCAGGCGGGCTTGAGCTGGCTCACCATGCTCAAGAAGCGCGACGGGTTCCGGCGCGCCTATCGCGGCTTCGCGGTCGACAAGGTGGCGCGCTTCGGCGCTCGCGACGTGAAGCGCCTGCTCGCCGACGAGGGCATCATCAGGAACCGGCTCAAGGTCGCGGCGGCGATCGAGAACGCGAAGCGCATCAGGGCTCTACGCGCGAGCCACGGCTCGTTCGCGGGCTGGCTCGGTGCGCACCATCCGCGGCCCAAGGAGGCGTGGGTCAAGCTCTTCAAGGAAACCTTCGTCTTCACCGGCGGCGAGATCACCGGCGAGTTCCTGATGTCGATCGGCTATCTTGAGGGCGCGCACCGGAAGGATTGCCCGGTCTATAAGCGCATCGCGAAGCTCGCGCCACCCTGGATGAAGCGTTGAGCGCACGCGACGCGCGTCGGCCGAGTGCCGTGCGCGCGTCCAAGCTGTACCGGATTTCGCGCGAAAAAAATGGCAAGCGTCCCGAAGGGACCTTGCCATATCGCGTCTTGCGCCGCGGATTCGGTTTTTATCGTTGAGCGGTTGAGTTCGTCTCCCGTGGCAAGGCGCGTGCTGGAGTGTTTCCTCGCTGCTACACTTGACCGATCCGGTGGATTCGGCCCCTTTTTGTGCAGTCGGCGCCTAGGCGCCGCCGCGACGTTTTTATGCGCCGATGGCGGCCTCTTTGCAACAAAAAAACGCTTAATTTTCGGACACTTGTGTAATCATTGGGCTTTTCCGGCTCGCCCCAATTTTGCCCCAATTTCGGGCCTTGCCTTAGCCTGTTTCTAATCCTCGGGATATCCTGTTGATAAACGCGGGATTAACAATCCACAGGGGGCGCGGCGCCAAGCGAACCGTCCAGGGCGCGCGTCCAGCATGATTGCGCCAGCACGGTTGCCCCGGCACGATTGTCCCAGCCCGATTGCCACAGCGCGATTGCCCCAGCACGATTGCCCCAGCATGATTGCCCCAGCCCGATTGCCATGGGCCGGGCCAGTGCCTAGATTGCGGCGCGACGCGGCCGCTGCCCGCCCGGCTTCGGGACGGTGCTGCGGCCGTCCAACCGACCCGAGGATGCGCGCGCGATGATCTTCTCCGCTTTCGAGCGCATGGTGGCGCTACGTTACCTACGCGCCCGGCGCCAGGAAGGCTTCATCTCGGTCATCGCCTGGTTCTCGCTGCTCGGGATTTTCCTCGGCGTGGCGGCACTCATCATCACGCTCGCGATCTTCAACGGCTTCCGCGAGCAGCTGATCGACCGCATCCTGGGCTTGAACGGCCATGTCTCGGTGCAATATGCGGTCGGGCCGATGCAGGATTACGGCCCGGTCGCGGCGCGGATCGCGAAGCTGCCGGGGGTCGTGAGCGTCACCCCCGAGATCGACGGCCAGGCGCTCGCGACCGCGGGCAACAACTCGACCGGGGTCGTGGTGCGCGGAATTTCACCGGCCGATCTCCAAGCGCTCAAGCTCGTCTCCCAGAAGATCGTCGCGGGCTCGCTCAAGGGCTTCGCGGAGGACGGGCTCGCGATCGGCTACCGGCTCGCGCGCAGCCTCGGCGTCGAAGTGGGCGACGAGGTGACGCTCATCTCTCCCCAGGGGGCGGTCACCGCCTTCGGCACCATTCCGCGCCTCAAGACCTACCACGTGGTCGCGATTTTCAATGTCGGCATGTCGGAATACGACGGGAGCTTCGTCTTCATGCCGCTCGCCGCCGCCCAGCTCTATTTCAAGCTGCCCAACGCGGTAAGCGACCTCTCGGTGCGGCTCACGAGCCCGGACCTTGCCGAAGATCTCACGCCCAAGATCGCGGCGGCCGCGGGCGGGGCCTACGACGCGTTGCCCTGGGAGCGCGTCAATGCCGGCTATTTCAATTTCGTGGCGCTCCAGCGCAACCTCTACACGATCGTCGTCACCCTCATCATCGTGGTCGCCGCCTTCAACATCGTCTCGGGCCTGATCATGCTGGTGAAGGACAAGGGGCGCGGCATCGCGATCCTGCGCACCATGGGGGCGACGCGCGCCTCGGTCATGCGCATCTTCTTCCTTGCGGGCATGAGCATCGGCATCGTCGGCACCGCGCTCGGGCTCGGGTTCGGCTTGTGGTTCTGCGCCAATATCGAGAACATCCATCTCTGGCTCGAGCGCACCACAGGCCAGAACCTGTTCCCGCCCGAATTCTTCTATCTGACCCAGCTGCCCGCGCGTTCGGACCCGCTTCAGGTGCTGTGGGTGGTCGCGATGAGCCTCGGCCTTTCGTTCCTCGCCTCGATCTACCCCGCCTGGCGCGCGGCGCGCCTCGATCCGGTGGAGGCGCTGCGTTATGAGTGACGCGATGGAAGCCGCGGCGCGGACGCCCGTTCTCGCCCTCAAGGGCCTGGTGCGGACCTACCGCCAGGGCAGCGAATCGCTCGAGGTGCTGCGCGGCGCCGAGCTCGCGCTCGGCGCGGGCGAGATGGTGGCTCTCGTCGGGCCGTCGGGTGCCGGGAAATCGACGCTGCTCCAGATCGCGGGGCTTCTCGAGCGGCCGGACGGCGGCGAGGTGCTGATCGAGGGCGTCTCGTGCGGGAAGCTCGGCGACGACGCGCGCACCGAGATCCGACGCGGCCATTTGGGCTTCGTCTACCAGTTCCACCATCTGCTGCCGGAATTCTCGGCGCTCGAGAACGTCATGCTGCCCCAGATGATCGCGGGCCTCGCGAAATCC
>DATJLQ010000064.1:0-11950 GCA_035509415.1 Alphaproteobacteria bacterium | reverse complement strand
CTCGAGGGCCACCAGAGCCAGGCGATCGAGGTCGGCCAGGAGCTGCTCGACGGCATCGGCCGGCTTGAGGCGCACGCCGACGAGCGTGTTGCGCGGCTCGATCAGGCCGCGTTCCTCCTGCCAGCGGGCGAGCCCGATCAGGATCGGGCCTTCGGGCGGCAGGTCCACGCCGTCGGCCACGGCTTGGAACGGGTCGGCGGTGAGCAGCCCCTGCTTAATGAGCGGCATAAAGCTTCTCCTTGAAGGGAGCGATGCCGACCCTTCGATAAGTGTCGATGAAACGCTCGCTGTCCTGGCGGATGCCGAGATAGGTCTCGACCACCTGCTCCACCGCGTCCACCACCTGGTCGGCCGCGAAGGCGGGGCCAACGATGTCGCCCAGGCTGGCGTTCTCGTCGGCGCTGCCGCCCAGCGTGACCTGGTAGAATTCCTCGCCCTTCTTGTCGACGCCGAGGATGCCGATGTGGCCCACGTGATGATGGCCGCAGGCGTTGATGCAGCCCGAAATCTTGATCTCCAGCGGACCGATTTCCTCCTGGCGCCCGAGATCGGCGAGCCGCTCGCCGATGCGTTGCGCGACCGGGATCGAGCGCGCGTTCGCGAGCGAGCAATAATCGAGGCCGGGGCACGAAATGATGTCGGTCGCGAGCCCGATGTTCGGGGTCGCGAGATTGCGCGCCGCGAGCGCCTGCCAAAGCTCGTAAAGGTCGGCTTGGCGCACATGGGGCAGCACCAGGTTCTGCTGGTAGGTGACGCGCAGCTCGGCGCGGCTGTAGCGATCCGCGAGGTCCGCGATCAGGTCCATCTCCTCGGCCGACGCGTCGCCCGGCGTCTCGCCCGGGCGCTTCAGCGATATATTCACGATGGCGTGGCCGGGGACGCGATGGGCGGCGACGTTGTGGCGCACCCAACGGTCGAAGGCCCGGTCGGCGCGGCGCTTCGCCTCGTAGTCGGCGACCGGGGTCGCGATGCGCTCATAGGCGGGGGGTGCGAAGAACGCGCGCACGCGCGCGAGCTCGTCCTTGGGAAGCGTCAACGCGCCGCCCTCGAATGTCGCGAACTCCGCCTCGACCATGTCGCGGAACTTGTCGATGCCCACCTCGTGCACCAGGATCTTGATGCGCGCCTTGAACATGTTGTCGCGCCGGCCGAGCTCGTTATAGACGCGCAGGATCGATTCGAGATAGGCGAGCAAATGCTCGACGGGCAAGAATTTCCGCACGGTCCGGGCGAGGAACGGCGTGCGCCCCTGCCCGCCGCCCACCAGCACCTCGAAGCCGATCTCGCCCGCTTGGTTCCGACGCAGGAACAGGCCCACATCGTGGGTCTTGACCGCGGCCCGGTCGTGCGTCGCCCCCGAAAGCGCGATCTTGAATTTGCGCGGCATGAACGAGAATTCCGGGTGCAGCGTCGACCATTGGCGGATGATCTCGGCATAGACGCGCGGATCCTCGATCTCGTCGGCAGCGACGCCCGCATAGGGGTCGGCGGTGGTGTTGCGCAGGCTGTTGCCGCTGGTCTGGATCGCGTGCATCTCGACCGAGGCGAGCTCGGCCAGGATGTCCGGCGCCTCGGCGAGCTTGATCCAGTGGTACTGGATGTTCTGGCGCGTGGTGAAATGCCCGTAGCCCTTGTCGAAGCGCCGCGCGATATGGGCGAGCTTTCGGAGCTGGTCCGACGAGAGGACGCCATAGGGGATGGCGACCCGCAGCATATAGGCGTGGAGCTGGAGATAGAGCCCGTTCATGAGCCGGAGCGGACGGAATGTCTCGTCCGTGAGCTCGCCCGAAAGGCGGCGCGCCACCTGGTCGCGGAATTGGGCCACGCGCTCGTCGACGATGCGCTGGTCGAACTGGTCGTAGCGGTACATGGCTAGGCGGCGGCCTCGGCGGGCGCATGCGCGGCTTCGGCGCGCCGGGCCTGGTAGCCGAGGTCGCGCCGCACGGTCGGGCCCTGGCTGCGAATGCGCTCGCGCCAACGCGTGGGCCGGAGGGCACCCTCGATCTCGGCCACCTCGATGAGATAGGGATCGACCACCTCGTTGGCCGCGACGGCGCGCTTTGCGCGCTCGAGAAGATTCTCGGCGCCGGCCGGATCGTGGGCGATTTCGGCCTCGTCGATGCGGTCGACCCAACGCTCGCGCCCGCGATAGACCACGAGCCCGTCCTTGAGCCGATTGGCGATCACGATCTGCATGTCCAACTCCGTTTCCTTGGCGGCACTGAGGCCCAGGCACTCAGGCCCAGGCACTCAGGCCCAAATCCTCGGGCGCGCGCACTCACGCATTGACGGCGCCTGCGCGCCACGCTGAATCGATCTCCGAGCCGGCACCCGGCACGAGCGACGTCTCGAGCCCACGCGCCGCAAGTGCCCGCCGCTCGCTCTCGCCCCGCGCCTTGTCGCGGTCCACCAAGCGCACGACGCGCTTCCCCGCGCGTGCGAGCCCGGCCGCTTGCTCGACGGCCGCACCCGGCTCCATTGCCGCCACCAGGCGCTCGGCGTCGCGCCGGCTGGCGTCGAGAATCGCGGCGTCGACCGAGGCATCGTGCAACAGCATGTCGGCCTCGCCCAGGAGGCGCTGGGCGCGTAGCGTGAGGAGATCGGGCTCGCCGCTTGCGAGCTCGAGAATGTCGATGCGGCCCGGCGCCCGACGCGCGACCTCCGGACCGTTGACGAGGGCGAGCATGGCGCTACGCGCCCCGGCCTCGTCGCCCGCGATCACGCGCGCCGCGATCGGACCCTTGAAAAAACCGTCCCAGAAGCGCCGACGTGTCTCACTCTCCGGCAACGCCGCGCGCACTGCGGCACGGAAGCGCTCGGCGAAGCGCGCGAGGCGGCCGAGTCCGGGCGGCAAGACCCGCTCGATCGCGAGCCGGATATCGCGCGCGAGCGCGGGTGCCGTCCCGCCGGTCGAGATCGCGACCGTGACCGGCGCGCGCTCGACGAGAGCGCCCGAGACGAAGCTCGAAAGCTCGGGCCGGTCGACCGCGTTGACGGGGACGTTCGCCGCTTGTGCCGCGTCCGACACAACGCGTGCCAATTCCTCCCCGACCCCGGCCACGATCGCGAGGCTCATGCCGTCGAGCAACGCGCGCTCGAACTGCGCCGCCTGCGTCACGCATCCCTTGGCCGCAAGCGCGGCGAGCCCGGGCTCGAGATCGTGCGCCGCGACCGTCACCTCGGCACCCGCGCGTTGCAGCAACGCGACCTTGCGCGCGGCTGCCGCGTCGCCGCCCACGACCAGGCAACGCTTTCCCTCGAGCTTGAGGAAGATCGGGAACGTGCTGAAGCCCATTTCGCCTCTCCGACGGGGACTGACGCGGGACGGCGCCCGGACCCGAGCCAAGCCTCCGGTCCTCCCGGAGCCCAGCCCGCCGGCGCCGTCCCGCGCCAATCACACCAAATTTGACGTTGAAAACTAGATTTAACAGTTGGAGATGTCAATATTCAGGAATATACATATTTTATGTGTTTAATGCGCCTTGACGCACGGCTCAGCGGGGCGCAAAGGCGGTCGGAAGACCGGCCCGAAAGCCGCCCGGCGCCACTTGCCAGGGCCACTTCCCTGCCTTATTTCCAGGCCTCGCGCCCCGCCTCCGAGGATCGCCTTGCTCGACAGCGACAGCCCCCGCCGGACCCGCCGCTCGATCGTCTTCGCGGGCGCCCTCATCAGCATGTTCATGGCCGCGGTCGAGCAGACCATCGTCGCGACCTCGCTGCCGACCATCATCGCCGAGCTGGGCGGCTTCCGCGTCTTCAGCTGGGTGTTCGCGATCTATCTCCTGACCCAGGGCGCCTCGATCCCGATCTACGGCAAGCTCGCGGACGTGTACGGCCGGAAGCGCGTCTATTTCGCGGGGGCGGCCATCTTCCTCATCGGCTCGGCGCTGGCCGGCCTCTCGGGCAGCATGCTGCAGCTCATTCTGTTCCGCGCGTTGCAGGGCATCGGCGCGGGCTCGATCGTCTCGGTGCCGCTCACCATGATGGGCGACATCTATTCGGCCGAGGAGCGCGCGCGGGTCCAGGGCTATCTCTCGAGCGTGTGGGGCGTTGCCTCCGTGATCGGGCCCGCGATCGGCGCGTTCCTGGTCGAGCATGTGGGCTGGCAATACGTGTTCTGGCTCAATCTCCCGCTCGGAATCGTGGCGATCGCCATCTTCGCGTTCTATCTCCACGAGGATCCGAAGCAGCGCGCCCACGCGATCGATTATCTCGGCACGTTCCTGTTCCTCGCCGGGCTCATGGCGCTGATGCTGGCGCTGATCCAGGGCACCAGCCTGCCTTGGGCGGCGGTCGCGGCCCTCCTGGCCGTGGCGATACTATGCCTCGCGCTCTTCTATCGCATCGAGCGGCGCGCGTCCGAGCCCACGGTGCCGCTGGCCCATTTCAGGAACCGCATCATCAGCGTGAGCGGCCTCGGCCAGTTTGCGACGGGGGCGGTGATGATCGGCGTCACCACCTTCGTTCCGACCTACGTGCAGGGCGTCATGGGCGGCACGCCCATCGTCGCCGGTTTCGCGCTCGCGGCGATGTCGATCGGCTGGCCGATCTCGAGCCTCGTCTGCGGCCGGCTCATGGCGGTCGCGTCCTTCCGGCTCAACGCGGCCCTCGGCTCGGCGACCCTGGTCGCGGGTGCGGCCCTCCTTGCCGCCCTCGATCCGAGCCGCGGCCCGGTCTTCGCCGGTCTCGGCGCGTTCGTGATCGGCCTCGGCATGGGTTTCACCAACACGACTTACACCGTCGCCGCGCAATCGAGCGTCGAATGGCACGAGCGCGGCATCGCGACCTCGCTCAATCTCTTCATGCGCAACATCGGCCAGGCGCTGGGCGCGGCCATGTTCGGCGCCATCCTCAATTTCGGCATCGCGCGCGAGCTCACGGGCGACCCGAACATCTTGAACCGCCTCATGGAGCCGGCGCTGCGCCGGGCGATCGCACCCGCCCATCTCGCCGAGCTCATCCACGCGATCGCGGCCTCGCTCCACGTGGTCTACCTGATCGCGGCCGCGATCGCGGTCGCCGCCTTCCTGATCGCGCTCCGCCTGCCGCCGGGCCATAACGCGCGCAGCGCGCGCCCGGGCTCGATCCAGGCCTGAGGTGCCGGCCGCATCCCGGCCGGCTCCGGCGCCGCCCAGAATTTGGGCAATATTCCGCCCATTAAGCGGGTGCCCGGCGCGAAACGCATGGCGCGCGGCGGATTTGCCGCAGGGCCGGCCCATGGTACGGAACTTGCTCTAACCCTTCCCGGGATCGATAATTTCCTCCGAGCCCGCCGCTTGCGGACCGCACCCGGCCCGCGAGCCGCGGCGCCGCCGGCGGACGAATCAACCGCACCCGCGCTTCCGCGGGTCGCATCCGGCGGATTGGATGTCGATGTGGCAGCCACGATGGCCGTGAAATCCGTCTTCGACGAGATGGGCAACGGCGCCGAGCGCGTGCGCGAGCCCTATGCCGCGCTCGCGGAGTGGGTCCAGAGCACGCCCGCCGACCAATTCGAGCGCAAGCGGCGCGAGGCCGACATCCTGTTCCGGCGCATCGGCATCACCTTCGCGGTCTACGGCGAGGGCGGCGACGTCGAGCGCCTCATCCCGTTCGACATCATCCCGCGCGTGATCGCGGCGGACGAGTGGCGCTTTCTCGCCGACGGGCTGATGCAGCGCGTCAAGGCGCTCAACATGTTCATCGGCGATCTCTACTCGACCCAGGAGATCCTCAAGGCCGGCAAGATCCCGGCCGACCTCGTGCTCGAAAACGACCAGTACCGGCACGAGATGGCGGGCATCGAGCTGCCGCACGGCGTCTACACCCACGTCGCCGGGATCGACCTGGTGCGCACCGACGAGCGCCAGTTCTACGTGCTCGAGGACAATCTGCGCACGCCCTCGGGCGTGTCCTACATGCTCGAGAACCGCGAAGTGATGATGCGCCTGTTCCCCGAGCTGTTCGCGGGCCACCGGGTCGCCCCCGTGGGCCATTACCCGGACGAGCTCCTGACGACGCTCCGCTCGGTCGCCCCCAAGGACAGCGGGCCCGACCCGACGGTCGTGGTCATGACGCCCGGCGCCTACAACAGCGCCTATTTCGAGCACGTGTTCCTCGCCGAGCAGATGGGCGTCGAGCTGGTCGAGGGACAGGATCTCATCACGCGCGACAACCGCGTCTACATGCGCACCGCGGCCGGGCTGCAAAAGGTCGACGTGATCTACCGCCGCATCGACGACGCGTTCCTCGACCCCGCGACCTTCCGGCCCGATTCGGCGCTCGGCTGCACCGGCCTCTTCGCCGCCTACAAGGCGGGGCACGTGACGCTGGCGAACGCGGTCGGAACCGGCATCGCCGACGACAAGGCGGTCTACGCCTACGTGCCCGAGATCGTGCGCTTCTATCTGGGCGAGGAGCCGATCCTCGACAACGTGCCGACCTGGCGCTTGCGCGACAAGGAGGGCCTCGCCTACGCGCTCGACAACCTCAAGGACCTCGTGGTCAAGGAAGTCCACGGCTCGGGCGGCTACGGCATGCTGATCGGCCCGCGCGCGACCAAGCAGGAGATCGAGACCTTCAAGGCGCTCATCAAGGCGAAGCCCACCAACTACATCGCGCAGCCCACCTTGGCGCTTTCGACCTGCCCGACCTTCGTCTCCGAGGGGGTGGCGCCGCGCCACGTCGATCTCCGGCCCTTCGTGCTCTCGGGCGAGAAGATGACCGTGGTGCCCGGCGGCCTCACGCGGGTCGCGTTGCGCGAGGGCTCGCTCGTGGTGAACTCGAGCCAGGGCGGGGGGACCAAGGATACCTGGGTGCTCGAAGCATGACCGGGGGCTCGGCGGATGGGGGCTTCCGGAAACGCGTACCGGTCGTCGGAGGGCTGAGGAATTGCTGAGCCGCGCGGCCGACAATCTCTACTGGATGGCGCGCTACATGGAGCGCGCCGAGAACATGGCGCGCATGCTCGACGTCGCCTATCGCATGGCGCTCTTGCCGGGCGACGCGGTGCAGCAGCGCACCCAATGGGAATCGGCGATCATCATCGCGGGCTGCGAGGTCGATTACACGGCGAAGAACGGCGTCTACAACGCGGACAGCGTGATCGCCTATCTCGCGACCGATCTCGAGAACCGCTCCTCGATCCGCTCGTCGCTCCAGGCCGCGCGCGAGAACGCGCGCGCCATGCGCGCCCAGATCACCAACGAGATGTGGGAGAGCCTCAACGACACCTGGCTCGAGGTGCGCAACCTCGACTATCCCGCGGTCAAGGGCCGCGGCAGCCGCGAGTTCTTCGACTGGGTCAAGGAGCGCAGCCACCTGTTCCGCGGCGTCTCCTACGGCACCATGCAACGCGACGAGGCGTACCATTTCGTGCGCCTGGGCGGGTTCCTCGAGCGCGCGGATTCGACCGCGCGCATCCTCGACGTGAAGTACCACGTGCTGCTGCCGAGCCCGGCCGACGTGGGGGGTGCCGTCGACTATTACCAATGGGCCGCGATCCTGCGCTCGGTGAGCGCGTTCCGCGCCTACCGCAAGATCTACCGCGACGTGATCGTGCCGCGGCGCGTGGCCGAGCTCCTGATCCTGCGCCCCGACATGCCGCGCAGCCTGGTCGCCTGCCTCTCGGAGACCGAGCGCTTGCTGGTCGAGCTTCGCGCCCTCTACGGCCACGACTACGAATCGACCCGGCTCGCGGCCAGCATGTGCTCGCGCCTCCGCTACGGCAGCATGGACCAGGTGTTCGACCAGGGCCTCCACGAGTACCTGACCGAGACCATCGACCGCAACATCGAGCTCGGCAAGTCGATCGCGCGCGATTTCATGGCGCTCGATTAGCGCACTCGATTAGAGCGCTCGACCGGGTCGCTCGACTGGGCCGCTCGACTGGCGCGCCACGCCGCTCCGGCGCGATTGCCACCCCCTCCGCCGCACACTAGACTCCGCCCCTCGAGGGCCAAGAAACCAGGGAAACGCCTCCATGACCTATTGCGTCGCCGCTCAGATGAACGAGGGGCTCGTCTTCGCGTCGGACTCGCGCACCAACGCGGGCGTCGACAACATCGCGACCTTCAAGAAAATGACCGTGTGGCAGCCGGGCGACCGGGCGCTCGTGCTCCTGAGCGCGGGCAACCTCGCGGTGTGCCAGTCGGCCATCACGCTCCTCAACGAGGGGATCGAGATGGGCCCGGGCAACAAGCACACCATGGTCAACGTGCCGAGCATGCTCGACGCGGCGCGGCTGGTGGGGGCGGCGGTGCGCGAGATGTACCGGCTCGACGGCGAGGCGCTCCGCGCCCAGGGCACGGACTTCAACGTCTCCTTCATCCTCGGCGGCCAGATCGCGGGCGGCGAGATGCGCCTCTACCAGATCTATTCGGCGGGCAATTTCGTCGAGGCGACCGCGGAGACTCCCTACTTCCAGCTCGGCGAGGCGAAGTACGGCAAGCCCATCATCGATCGCATCATCCGACCCAACACCGTGCTGCGCGCGGCGACCAAATGCATCTTGATCTCGATCGATTCGACGCTGCGCTCCAATCTCACGGTCGGCATGCCAATCGACCTCGCGGTCTATCGCCGCGGTGCCTTGAAGCTCTACGCGCTGCGCCACATCGAGGAGAACGACCGCTACTTCAACGGCCTGCGCACCGCCTGGATGGACGGCATCCGCACCGTGTTCAAGGAGCTGCCCGACCCCGATTGGCTCAACGGGCATTGAGGCGGGCGCAGCCCGCAGGTCTCAAAGCCAGTCCCTTCCCGTCGTTCCCGCGCAAGCGGGACTCCAGGATGGTCCGAATGTCGTCGCGCGCCGACGGGGAGAAAATGCTTTGGCCCCACACGGACTTCGGAATTCCGTCCACGATTTGGAGCGCGGCCAAGGAGCAAGCTCGGGCGGCGATGATTCGGCGCGCCCGGTCCCGGGACATAATATCCTACAGCGATCTTGCTCGCGAAATCGGCGCGTACGCGTTCGGACCGAACGACGAGGCGTCGTTCCACCTATTGGGCGAAACATCGTCTGAAGAGGATGCGGCGGGACGCGGAATGCTTACGGCGGTCGTCGTCCACAAGACCGGGGACATGCAGCCCGGTTCGGGCTTTTTCAAGCTTGCGCGCCATCTCGGTCGGGACACCGCGCGAGGAGGATTCCTGGGCAATCGAGATGTCGAAGCTTCACGACCATTGGTCGGCGCACGGGTCACGCTGAGACGCCGGTCTGGACCCTCGCTTTCGCGGGGGTGACGAAGAAAAAGGCAGGCGCTAGACGGCGGCAAGCCTCACACGACGCCGCCCGGATCCTTCGCCCCGCCCGCGTCCTTCCCCATGGCGCCGCGGACCTCGCCCACCACCTGGGCGCCGTAGGCGGCCAAGAGCCGGTTGTCGCTCAGCACGGTCACGAGATCGAAGCCCTTCGCGAGCATGCTCTTGGCATAGGCGACGCTCGCCGTATGCACGCAGGCCTTGATGCCCGCCTTGCGGCAGGCCGCGAGGATGCGGCCGATCGCGGCCACGACGTCCGGGTCGGTCTGGTCGAGCCCGGGCTTCTTCCCCATCGAGATCGAGAGGTCGTTGGGCCCGATATAGATCCCGTCGAGTCCGGGGGTCGCGGCGATCGCGTCGAGGTTCTTCATGCCCTCGACGGTCTCGATCATGGCGAGCGCCACGATGGTCTCGTCCGATTTCGCCTGGTAGTCGCCGCCGCCGTAGATGATGGCGCGGATCGGCCCCGAGCTGCGATAGCCCTTGGGCGGGAAGCGGCAGGCGCCCACGAAGCGCTCGGCGTCGGCGCGCGTATTGACCATCGGGCAGATCACGCCGTAGGCGCCGGCGTCGAGGCATTTCATGATGATCGCGGGATCGTTCCACGGCACGCGCACCATGGGCGTGGTCGGCGTGGTCGAGATCGCCTGCATCATGCCGACCGCGACCTGGTAGTCGATGAGCCCGTGCTGCAGGTCGATCACGAGCGAATCCCAGCCCAGCTGGGCCATGACCTCGGCCGAGAAGCTGTTCGGGATGCCGAGCCAGCCGTTCAGGACCTGGCCGCCCCGCTGCCAGACGGTGCGCAGATTGTTGGGCCTCATGAGCGCTCCTTTTCGGCTTCGCGTCGATGGAGGTGAATGCCGGCGGCACCGTGGCGCTCGAGGATCGCGCGCGCCGCGGCCTGGCGCTCGACCGTCTCCGCGCGCACCCAAAGCAGGACCGCCCCGCTCTTGAGCGCGGCCGCGAAGGCCTTGGTGTGGGGTGCCGCGCTAACCTCGCCCAGGACCTCGTAGACCGCGACGCCGCCGAGCCCGGCCGCGATGGCGCCCGAGATGAGCGCCCCCACGGTGCCCGAGGCGAGCAGGATCAACCCGGCCGCGGTGATCGGCTCGATGAAGCGGGCCTCGCCCACGAGGCCGCGCAGCGTGTCGCGCCACGCCTCCTTGCGGCTTTCGGACGCCTCGAGCGAATCGTGGCTCTCGAGCACCGAGAGGTCGGCATGGGCGAAGCCGGCCGCGCGCAAATCCTCGACCGCGGCCTTGAACGGCTCGCGTTGCGCGAAGCTGCCGACGATCTCCGACACCGAGGCCGGCGCGCCACGGCCGGCGTTCATGGGCGCACCGCAGCGGACGTCAAGGTTTCGCGCGCGCGACGCCCGAGGCAAGTGCGCGGTGTTTGCGGCTCGATCATCTTGGGATTGGCTCCAGTCACACGAGGCGGGGGCGCATCATACGCCGGCCGGGTGCCGAATGAAAAGGGCTCGGGGGCCGGGAGTTGTGCCTCAGTTTGAAATCCTGGCATGGGTCATGGCCGGACTTGGTCCGGCCATCCACGCCTTAGCGCTGGAAAGACCTGGATCACCGGGACGTGAAGCTTGACCTCGGGCCGGCCGACGGCCGGTCCCGGGGGCCCGGTGATGACGCGAACTTCGACCATGGCCGGCGTTTCAAACTGCGTCACTACCGGGCCGGATTTGCCTTGGCCCAAAACGCGAACCGCCGCCCGTGCGGGGCGGCGGCCGTTCCAAGCGATTCCGAGGCGGTCGCGCTACTCGACGTAATAGTTCTTGTAGCCGCTCGCGTAGTAGTAGCCCGAGTCCGAGTAGTAGTACTGGGCGTGCTTCTTGAGGTCGACCTGGGTCAGGCAGATGCCGGCGATGTCGGCCCCCGCCTCGACCAGCATCTTGAGCCCGTTGAGCGCGGTGTCGCGCTTGGTCTTCTCCCAACGCACGAGATAGACCGTCTTGTCGACGATGCGCACCAGCACGAGCGCGTCCGACACCGGCAACACCGGCGGCGCGTCGATCACGACGATGTCGTAGAGCGACGAAAGGCGCGCGAGCAGTTTCTTCATTTCCTGGGAGCCGAGGAGATCGACGGGATTCGGCGCGCGGCTTCCGGCCGTGATGAAGTGGACGCCCGAGCGCGGATCGATCTCCACCACGTCCTCGAGCGAGGCCTGGCCCGCGAGGAAATCCGTAAGACCGGTCTTGTTCGGGTATTCGAGGTAGTTGTGCATGTTCGGATGGCGGAAGTCGCAGTCGATCACGATCGCCTTCTGGGCCGAGCGCGCGGCGGAGCAGGCGAGCGAAAGGGCGAGCGAGGTCTTCCCCTCGCCCGGCACGGACGAGGTGAGCATGATCGTGCGCGGCGGATGATCGATGCGGGTCAGCAACAGCCCCGTGCGCAGCGTTCGGATCGCCTCGCCGTAGGACGAGTTGGGCCGCTCGACCGCGACCTCGTGCGGGCGCTTCCCTTCGGACTCGCCTTCCTTGAGCGCGGGGATCATCGCCAAGGTCGGCAAGCCGGTCGCGGACTCGATCTGGCCGAGCGAGCGGAAGCCTTGGTCGAACAGCTCGGTCACCACCGCGAGCGCCATGCCCACGACCGCGGACACGATGAGCGCCGCCATGACCATCAGGTTCTTCCGGGGATAATAGGGTCCGCCGGGCACCGTCGCGCGCGAGATGATGCGCGCATCGGGC
>DATJLQ010000063.1:0-1199 GCA_035509415.1 Alphaproteobacteria bacterium | reverse complement strand
GCCCGATGCGCGCATCATCTCGCGCGCGACGGTGCCCGGCGGACCCTATTATCCCCGGAAGAACCTGATGGTCATGGCGGCGCTCATCGTGTCCGCGGTCGTGGGCATGGCGCTCGCGGTGGTGACCGAGCTGTTCGACCAGGGTTTCCGCTCCCTCGGCCAGATCGAGTCCGCGACCGGCTTGCCGACCTTGGCGATGATCCCGGCTCTCAAGGAAGGCGAGTCCGAAGGGAAGCGCCCGCACGAGGTCGCGGTCGAGCGGCCCAACTCGTCCTACGGCGAGGCCATTCGAACGCTGCGCACGGGGCTGTTGTTGACCCGCATCGATCATCCGCCGCGCACGATCATGCTCACCTCGTCAGTGCCGGGCGAGGGGAAGACCTCGCTCGCGCTTTCGCTTGCCTGCTCGGCCGCGCGCTCGGCCCAGAAGGCGATCGTGATCGACTGCGACTTCCGCCATCCGAACATGCACAACTACCTCGAATACCCGAACAAGACCGGTCTCACGGATTTCCTCGCGGGCCAGGCCTCGCTCGAGGACGTGGTGGAGATCGATCCGCGCTCGGGCGTGCATTTCATCACGGCCGGAAGCCGCGCGCCGAATCCCGTCGATCTCCTCGGCTCCCAGGAGATGAAGAAACTGCTCGCGCGCCTCTCGTCGCTCTATGATATCGTCGTGATCGACGCGCCGCCGGTGTTGCCGGTGTCGGACGCGCTCGTGCTCGTGCGTATCGTCGACAAGACGGTCTATCTCGTGCGTTGGGAGAAGACCAAGCGCGACACCGCGCTCAACGGGCTCAAGATGCTGGTCGAGGCGGGCGCC
Source organism: Alphaproteobacteria bacterium (assembly GCA_035509415.1). Lineage (GTDB taxonomy): Bacteria > Pseudomonadota > Alphaproteobacteria > JACZXZ01 > JACZXZ01 > DATJLQ01. The sequence continues at coordinate 376 of DATJLQ010000063.1, read as the reverse complement.
GACATCGCGGGCATCTGCCTGACCCAGGTCGATCTCAAGAAGCACGCCCAGTACTACTACTCGGACTCGGGCTACTACTACGCGAGCGGCTACAAGAACTATTACGTCGAGTAGCGCGACCGCCTCGGAATCGCTTGGAAGGGCCGCCGCCCCGCACGGGCGGCGGTTCGCGTTTTGGGCCAAGGCAAATCCGGCCCGGTAGTGACGCAGTTTGAAACTCCGGCCATGGTCCAAGTTCGCGTCATCACCGGGCCCCCGGGACCGGCCGTCGGCCGGCCCGAGGCCAAGCTTCACGTCCCGGTGATCCACGTCTTTCCAGCGCTAAGGCGTGGATGGCCGGACCAAGTCCGGCCATGACCCATGCCAGGATTTCAAA
>DATJLQ010000062.1:0-26288 GCA_035509415.1 Alphaproteobacteria bacterium | reverse complement strand
CGAACGGCGAGCGGCACTTGCGCCCGCTGCCGCGCCTCGAGGAGCTGTATCCGGCCGCGCTTCTCGAGGAAACCTTGGGCATCGCCGAGCGCTGCGTGTTCAGGCTCGATGAGCTGCGCTACGAATATCCCGAGGAGATCGTGCCCGCGGGCGAGACGCCCACCAGCCACTTGCGCCGCCTCACGGAGGAGGGCTGCGCCAAGCGCTGGCCCGGCGGGGCGCCCGCCGCCGTCCGCGAGGGGATCGAGCACGAGCTCGCGCTCATCGCGGAGCTCCGGTTCGAGCCGTTCTTCCTCACCGTGCACGACGTGGTGCAGTACGCGCGCGCTCAGAACATCCTCTGCCAGGGCCGGGGCTCGGCCGCCAACTCGACGGTGTGCTATTGCCTCGAGATCACCGAGGTGGATCCCTCGCGCATGGCGATGCTGTTCGAGCGCTTCATCTCCAAGGAGCGCAACGAGCCTCCCGACATCGACGTGGATTTCGAGCACGAGCGGCGCGAGGAGGTGATCCAGTACATCTACGGGAAATACGGCCGTGAGCGCGCCGGCATCGCGGCGACCGTGATCTCCTACCGCGCCAAAAGCGCCGTGCGCGACGTGGGGAAGGCGATGGGCCTCTCGCTCGACACCGTGGCGCGGCTCGCCGACACGGTCTGGGGCTGGGCGGACGACGAGGTCGAGCGCCGCCACGTGCGCGAGCTCGGCCTCGACCCCGAGGCGTCGCGCCTCAAGCTCACCCTCGCCCTCGCGCGCCAGCTCTTGGGATTCCCGCGCCATCTGTCGCAGCATGTGGGCGGCTTCGTCATCACCAAAAGCGCGCTTTCGGACGTGGTGCCGATCGCGAACGCCGCCATGGCGGAGCGCACCTTCGTCGAATGGGACAAGGACGATCTGGATGCGCTCGGCATCCTCAAGATCGACGTGCTGGCGCTCGGCATGCTCACCTGCATCCGGAAATGCTTCGAGCTCGTGAACCGCCATCGAGGGGCGACCCTCGACCTCGCGCGCGTGCCGCCCGAGGATCCTGCGGTCTACGACATGATGTGCAGGGCCGACACGCTCGGCGTGTTCCAGATCGAGAGCCGCGCGCAGATGAGTTTCCTCCCGCGCATGAAGCCGCGCACCTATTACGACCTGGTGATCGAGATCGCGATCATCCGGCCGGGGCCGATCCAAGGCGACATGGTCCATCCCTATCTGCGCCGGCGCAACGGCGAGGAAAAAGTCGAGTATCCCTCGCCCGAGCTCGAGGCGGTGTTGGGGAAGACGCTCGGCGTGCCCCTGTTCCAGGAGCAGGTGATGAAGATCGCGATCGTGGCCGCGGGCTTCACGCCGGGCGAGGCGGACCGGCTGCGCCGCGCCATGGCGACGTTCCGGAAGACCGGCACCATCGGCAAGTTCCGCGACCAGATGATCGAGGGCATGGTCGCGCGCGGCCACGGGCGCGATTTCGCCGCGCGCTGCTTTCGCCAGATCGAGGGCTTCGCCGATTACGGCTTCCCCGAAAGCCACGCGGCGAGCTTCGCCCTCCTCGCCTACGTCTCGGCCTGGCTCAAATGCCACGAGCCCGCCGCCTTCGCCTGCGCCCTCTTGAACAGCCAGCCCATGGGCTTCTACGCGCCCGCCCAAATCCTGCGCGACGCGCACGCCCACGGGGTCGAGCTCAGGCCGGTCGACGTGAACCGAAGCGACTGGGATTGCACCCTCGAAGCGGGTGCGGCGAGCGATCTCGCACTCCGTCTCGGCTTCCGGCAGATCAAGGGCATGGGGGCGGCCGAAGCCGCGCGCATCACCTCCGCGCGCGCGCACGGCTATGAGGATGCGCGCGAACTCCAGCGCCGCGCCGCGCTCGACCGCGCGACCCTCGAGCGCTTGGCGGACGCGGACGCGTTCGGCTCCTTGCGCCTCTCGCGGCGCCAGGCGCTCTGGGCCGTGCGCGGCCTGGGCGAGGCGCCGCTGCCGCTGTTCGCCGCGGCGGAGGGAAGCGTGGACAAGGAGCCCGAGGTCACCCTTCCCACCATGGCGCTCGGCGAGGAAGTGGTCGCGGATTACCGCGCCCTGCGTCTCTCGCTCAAGGCGCACCCGCTCGCATTGCTGCGCGCGCGTCTCGCGAAGCTCGGCGCAGTCCCGGCGGCGCGCCTCGCGCACATGTCCAACGGGCGGAGAGTCGCGGTCGCGGGCCTGGTGCTGGTGCGCCAACGCCCGGGCAGCGCCAACGGCGTCGTGTTCGCGACCCTCGAGGACGAGACCGGAGTCGCCAACGTCATCGTCTGGCCCGACGTCTTCGAGCGCTTCCGGCGCATCGTCATGGGGGCGCGGCTCTTGCTCGTGCGCGGGCGCCTGCAGCGCGAAGGGATCGTGATCCACCTCGTGGCCGAGACTCTGGTCGACCGCTCGGCCGACCTGCGCACCTTGGGCGTGCCCGAGGCGTCGCCCGAGGTGCCGCTCGACGCACCCCGGGCCCACGCCGACGAAGGTAGGAGCGGCTCGACGGGCGCCCTCTACCCGTCGCGCGATTTCCGCTGACGCGCATCCCAAGAATCAAATCGCTGGGGCTTTTTTGGGCCCGGCCTTCGGCCCGATGCCGAAAAGATCACAATAATGCCCACCCGCGCGTCCCCGCCCCAGCCCCACAATACCCTTCATCCGGGGCGCAACCCCGAAATCGACAACGGCAGCCCGGAATACGGCAGCCCGTGAAAACGGAGGTGAGTGCCATGAAGCGCAATCCTCGACCGTCATTCGTCTTCCCGCTGGCCGGGATTCTGACGATGAGCGTGGTCGCGATCGGAATTTACGCCGCGACCGACCTGTCCTTCGCGACCGAGCCGGTCTCACCCGCCGTCGGCAGCGGCCAATACGCCGACGCGTCGGCCCCGCCGGCCGAAACCAAGGGTGCGCCGGACGCGACCCTGAGCCTCTCCGGCGGCCAGGTCGCGGTCGGCGTCGGCTATACCTGGGGCAGCGGCACGCTCGACTTCGACGGCACCAAGCATCCCTTCAAGATCTCCGGGATCTCGGTCGCCAATGTCGGCGCCAGCACGCTCAACGCCTCGGGCAAGGTCTACGACCTGAAGCGCATCCAGGACTTCGCGGGCACCTACGCGTCGGTCGCCGCGGGTGTCACGGTGGGCGGGGGCGGCAGCGTCGCCTATCTGCGCAACCAGAACGGCGTGGTCATCATGCTGACCTCGACCCAGGAAGGGCTCGACTTCCAGCTCTCGGGCAACGGCACCAAGATCACGCTCGAATAGGGCGAGCGACGCTGGGCACCTCACAAAGCCACGAAAACGGAAAGGCCGGCTCATGCTCGGGCCGGCCTTTTCGTATCGTCGCCGAAGCCGCGCTTGTGCGCGGCCGATCGTGGAACGAACCATGTCGGCGCGAGATTTAAGAACGTCGCGTAAGTCGCTCTAAAAATTGGTCGGGCAGACAGGATTTGAACCTGCGACCCCCAGACCCCCAGTCTGGTGCGCTACCAGGCTGCGCCACTGCCCGACCGATCGAGGGAACGTAGCCCACTCGAGGCGGCGCACTCTAGCGGCTGGCCCCGCCCCGCGCAACGGCGTGAGGCCGCGCGCGCCGCGTTCGAATGCCCCTGGCCGAAGCTCAGGACCGCAGGAGCTTGCGTAGCGCCTCGAGCTCGTCGAGAACGCCCTTCAAGGCGGCGCGATCCGGCTTCGGGCGCTCGGCGTCCCCAGAGGCGGGTGCGCCCACGGGCCTTGTTGGGGACCCCGGCTTGACGCTCGCTTCGGATGCCTCGTCGGCGGCGCGCGCCGAACCCTTGGGCACGGCGCCACGCAGGTGCTTCTGCGCCCCCTTGATCGTGAAGCCTTCGCGGTAAAGGAGATCGCGGATGGTGGCCAGGAGGGTCACGTCCTCGGGCCGGTAATAGCGCCGCCCGCCCGCGCGCTTCAAGGGCTTGACCTGGGGGAACTTGGTCTCCCAAAAGCGCAGCACGTGCTGGGGCACGGCGAGCTCGCCCGACACCTCGCTGATGGTGCGGAACGCGTCGGCCGACTTGGCCTGACGCTGCAATGCCGCCTCCGAAGCCCAGCTACCCGGCGCGTCCGTCATGGCATGCCCTCGATGCGTCCCCGCGGCGCGGGGCCCGTCCCGCGCCGGCCCTCAGGGTGCCGAGCCTCCGTCAGGAAGCCTGCGGCGCGGCCCCGCGGGGCGCCGAATTGTTGATCCGGCTCTTGAGCACGTGGGAAGCGCGGAACACGAGCACCCGCCGCGGCAGGATCGGAACCTCTTCCCCGGTCTTGGGATTGCGCCCGACGCGTTGGCCCTTCTGGCGCACGGAAAAGCTGCCGAAGGACGAAATCTTGACCGTCTCTCCCTTGGTCAAGGCGCCGGCGATTTCCTCGAGGACCGATTCGACCAACGTGGCCGATTCGTTGCGCGACAGACCGACCTCTTGATAGACCGCCTCGCTCAGATCGGCGCGCGTGATGGTCTTGCTCGGCATGATACCCCCGCTCATCTGGAACCTTAACGGTATACTCCCCGGGGAATGCGGTCAATTTGAAAGGGATGGCGCCATAATCTCACCTCGCGTCGCACCATCCGGAGCGCCCGTTCGGGGGATGCGCGCGAGGGCTTGTGGCAGGCTTTGAGAGCCGACCCGAGGCGGTCCGTCCCGGCTACCAACGCACCAGCGCAGCACCCCAGGCAAGGCCGCCGCCGATCGCCTCGAGCAGCAGGAGCTGGCCCGGCCGGATGCGCCCGTCGGCGACCCCCTCGGCAAGGGCGAGCGGCACCGAGGCGGCCGAGGTATTGGCGTGGCGCGCCACGGTCTTGATCACCCGCTCGGCGCCGAGGCCGAGCTTCCGCGCCATCGCGTCGATGATGCGCGCGTTCGCCTGGTGCGGCACGAGCCAGTCGACCGCCCCGGGCTTGAGCTTGTTGGCGGCGAGCGCCTCGTCGACCACGTCGGCGAGCTTCGAGACCGCGTGGCGGAACACTTCCTTCCCATGCATGCGCACATGGCCGGTGGTCTGGTTCGAGGACGGGCCGCCATCGACATAGAGGAGATCGTAGAGCCGGCCGTCGGTGTGGAGATGGGTCGAGAGCACGCCGCGCTTCTTGGGCCCCGGGGCGCCGGGAAAGGATTTCAGCACCACCGCGCCCGCGCCGTCGCCGAACAGCACGCAGGTATTGCGGTCGCCCCAATCGAGGAGGCGCGTGAAAGTCTCGGCGCCGATCACGAGGGCGCATTTCGCCTGGCCGAGCCGGATCGCGTTGTCGGCGGCGGCGAGCGCGTAGATGAATCCCGCGCACACGGCCTGCACGTCGTAGGCGGCACCCCTGTCGATGCCGAGGGCGGCCTGGACGCGCGCCGCGGTCGCGGGGAACGTGTCGTCGGGGGTGGTGGTCGCGAGCACCACGAGGTCGATCGCCTTCGCCTCGATGCCGGCCTCCGCGATCGCCGCGCGTGCCGCCGCGAGGGCGAGATCGGAGGTCCGCTCGCCGGGGGCCGCGACGCGGCGCTCGCGGATGCCCGTGCGCTCGACGATCCACGCGTCGCTGGTATCGATCTTGCGCGCGAGCTCGTCGTTGGTGACGACGCGCTCCGGGAGGTACGCGCCGCAGCCCAGCACCCTCGAATGGAATTGCATCAGCCGGTCGCCGCTTGGGGCCCCGGCATGACGCTCTTGTCCTCGGCACCGGCGCCGTTCATGCGGCCGAATTCGTCCTTGATGCGCGTGTTGAAGCCGCCGCGCGCGAGGTCGACCGCGACGCCGATGGCATTCGCGAAGCCGAGCGCATCGGTGCCGCCGTGGCTCTTGACCGCGATGCCGTTGAGGCCGAGGAACATCGCCCCGTTGTAGCGCCGCGGGTCGGTGCGAACCTGCATCTTCTTCAAGGCCGTGCGCGCGAGGGCGAAGCCGATCTTGGCGACGAACGAGCTGGTGAAGGCCTGGCGCACGAACTCGCGCAGGAGGCGCGCCGTGCCCTCGGCGGTCTTGAGCGCGATGTTGCCGGTGAAGCCGTCGGTCACGATCACGTCGACCGTGCCGGCCGCGATGTCGTCGCCCTCGACGAAGCCGTGGAATTTGATCGGCAGGTGCGTGTCGCGCAGGATGGCGCTCGCGAGCTTGACCGCCTCGCGCCCCTTGACCGGCTCCTCGCCCACATTGAGCAGGCCGACCGTCGGCTGCTGGAGGCCGAGCAGCGTGCGCGCGAACACCTCGCCCATGACCGCGAACTGGACCAGGTTGTTGGCGTCGCACTCGACGTTGGCACCGAGGTCGAGCATGACGCTCTCGCCGCGCAGCGTCGGGAAGAACGCCGCGATCGCCGGCCGGTCGATGCCCGGGAGCGTGCCGAGCGCCGTCTTGGCCATCGCCATCAAGGCACCCGTGTTGCCGGCCGAGACGACGGCGGCGGCGCGCCCGTCGCGCGTCGCCTGGATCGATTCCCACATGCTCGAGCCGCGCGCCTGGCGCAAGGCGATCGACGGCTTCATGTCGTTCGGGATCGACTTCTCGCACGGCACCAGGGTCACGACCTTGCGCAGCTTGACGCGGCGCTTCAGGAGCGGTGCCACCTTGGCTTCGTCGCCGAACATGAGGAAGCGGACGTCGGGATGGCGGATGCGCGCGATCGACGCGCCCTTGATCACGGCACGCGGCGCGTTGTCGCCGCCCATGACGTCGAGGGCAATCGTCACCGGCTCGGTCACGCGGGCTTCCTTTCCAAAGGAACCCCGGAGCGCGTCACGCCGACTTCGCCTCGACCACCTCCCGGCCGCGGTATTGGCCGCAGGAGGGGCACACGTGGTGCGGGCGCATCAGCTCTCCGCAGTTCGAGCATTCGACGTAGGATGCCTTGCCGAGCGCGTGGTGCGAGCGGCGCATGTTGCGTCTGGATTTGGACGTTTTCTTCTTCGGAACGGCCATGGTCGATGACCTTCGGCAATGACAGGATGATGTCGGAAGTCCGCCTAAATATCGGAAATCCGCTGGGGCGGCAAGCTGAACCTGAGGCGCCTCAAGGCTTGCGGCGCGCGAGGCGCCCGAGCGCCTCGAAGGGCCGCCCGGCGCCGCGCTCGCCCGGGCCGATCGTAACCCCCTCGCGGGGCCCCAGCACGTCCTCGAGACGGGCCTGGGGCTTCCTCGGATAGGGGTCGAGGGCGAGGGCGAATTGCTGGGCGACCGCCTCGCCGATGTCGACGATGCCGCCCGCGAGCGGCTCGGGCGGCTCGGACCCGAATCCCAACTCGTCCTCGATCTCGTCGTCGGCGTCCTCGGGGACGGGCTTGCGCGCGCCGAGCTTGCCCCCCGGCTTCGCGGCACCGTCCGCCGCGACGCGCTCGCGCAACGGGCGCACCTCGCGCGCAGGCGCGTAGGCGAGAAGGAAGGATTCCTCGATACGGCTCTTGAGCGGCTCGAGGGTGACGACGCAGCTCTGCACCACCTCGGCCATGAGCCGTCCCTCGACCTCGATCGTGCGCCCGCGCCCGATGCGGCGCAGCGTCACCTCGGCACTCAGGCTCTCGAGCGCCACGAGCCCGAAGCGCGCGGCGAGCGCCTTGAGCTCGTCGGCGCGCGCGACGATGCGCTCGGTGAGCTCGCCGGGCTCGAGGCGCGCGACCGCGATCGGGCGCGAGAATTCAGCCGCGCGCGGCGCATTCAAGGGTGACGCGGCGGGGAGCTTCGGCGGCGCTTTGGGGGTCGGCCTAGCCATGGCACCAAAATAGGAGCGCCGCCGCGGCCGGTCAACGCGGGTGCTCGGCCTCGGGTGCCGGTCGAGGCTCCGGCGCCGGTCCGAACGCGACCTCGCCCGCCGCCAAGGACTCGTAGGGAATCCGCGCGAGGGACGCCGCCTCGCGCCGCAAATAGGCCGCGAGCGAGGCGAGCTGGTCCGGGCTCGGCGCCGCGTTGCGATAGAGGTTGCGTCGGAGTGCTGCCGCGAGCGACTCGTCATCCGCGCCGAGCCCCGCCTCATAGGCGGCGATGCGCCCGTAAAGCGCCTTCGCCATCGCCTTCACGCGCTTCCCCACGCTCAGATCGCCGACGCCGATCTCGCGCAGGGAATCGTCCATGTCGTCGAACATGGTGTCGAACAGGGCCTGGGCGAAGCGCTTCGCCGGCACCCCTTCTGTACGTAGACGCCGGAGCAGGAGAAAGACGTGGAGGGCTATCATGTCGAAGCGGCCGTCGAGCGTGTCGGGCACGCCGAGGTCGCGGTAGAAGACGGGATCGCGCGCCTGGGCGACCGCGCGTTCGTACAAGCGGCGCGCCGCCACGCGTATCTTTCCCCAGCCGAACGAGAGCATGTGCCGTCCATCCCCTGTGCGATCCCCGCCCCGCGCCGGAACCGTCTCCGGTTGACAGGCGCGAGGGCGGCTTGTAATCCTCGACCCAGCGCCCGGACTGGCTTCGGCCCGGCTCCGCGTGGCCCCGACTTTATGGCGCAGGAAGGCTCATGCAGCAACCAGGCGATCCGGCCCCGAGCCGCCGCACGCGACCGGCGTATCTCGCCCTCGCCCTCGCCGTCGCCCTCGGCCTTTCCGCCTGCGCCACGCCCTACATTCAGGGCAACGTGGTCGATCCCGACCTCTTGTCCCAGATCAAGCCGGGCAATTCCACCAAGCAGCAGGTGCGCAACCTGATCGGCACGCCCTCCTCGGTGAGCACCTTCGATCCAGACACCTGGTACTACATCAGCAAGGAAACGAAGCGCTACGGCTTCCTCGATCCCGAGCTCATCGAGGAGAAGGTGATCGAGATCGACTTCGACAAGAGCAACAAGGTGCTCGCGATCCACACCTTTGGCCGGAACGACATGCACGATGTCGAGATGGTGTCGCGCACGACGCCCACGCGCGGGAAGTCGCTGGGCGTCGTCGACCAGCTCTGGCTCACCATGCTGAAGCAGTTCGGCAACGGCGCCGCCACCGCGGGCCATCCCGATCCCTACATGGAGCGCTAGGCGGCGCTCGGCCGTCAGACGGCGCCGAAGTGCGGTGCCACGAAAAAGCCCCGGGCTCGGAACCCGGGGCTTTTCGTTTTTGCGGCGCGCGCCCCGGTCAATGGGCCGCGAGCACCGCGAGCAGCAGGAGGGCCACGATGTTGATGATCTTGATCATCGGGTTGATCGCGGGGCCGGCCGTGTCCTTGTAGGGATCGCCGACCGTGTCGCCGGTGACGGCCGCCTTATGGGCATCCGAGCCCTTGCCGCCGAAATGGCCTTCCTCGATGTACTTCTTGGCGTTGTCCCAACCGCCGCCGCCCGAGGTCATCGAGATGGCGACGAACAGACCCGTGACGATCGTCCCGAGCAGCATCGCACCCAGCGCGGTGAAGGCGGCCGCGCGCCCCGCGGTCGCCCAGATCACGATCCACAGCACGATGGGGGCGAGCACCGGCAGGAGCGAGGGCACGATCATCTCGCGGATCGCGGCCTTGGTGAGCATGTCGACCGCGACGCCGTATTCCGGCTTCGCCGTCCCCTCCATGATGCCCTTGATCTCCTTGAACTGGCGCCGCACCTCGACCACCACCTGGCCGCCCGCGCGCCCGACCGCCTGCATGCCGAGCGAGCCGAAGAGATAGGGCAACAAGCCGCCGATGAAGAGGCCGATCACCACGTAGGGATCCTGGAGCCGGAACTCGACGTTGAGGGCGGGAAAGAAATGGTTCAGGTCCTGGGTGTAGGCGGCGAACAGGATCAGGGCAGCGAGGCCGGCCGAGCCGATCGCGTAGCCCTTGGTCACCGCCTTGGTCGTGTTGCCGACCGCATCGAGCGCGTCGGTGATCTTGCGCACGTCCTTGGGCAGGTCCGCCATCTCGGCGATGCCGCCCGCATTGTCGGTCACCGGGCCGTAGGCGTCGATCGCCACGATGATGCCGGCGAGTGCGAGCATGGTGGTCACCGCGATGCCGATCCCGAACAGGCCGGCGAACAGGGACGCGATGATGATGCCCGCCGAGATCACCAGGACCGGCAGCGCCGTCGCCTCCATCGAGATCGCGAGGCCCTGGATGATGTTGGTGGCGTGGCCGGTCTTGGAGGCGCTCGCGATGCTGGTGACCGGGCGATGGCCGGTGCCGGTGTAGTATTCGGTGATCCAGACCAGGAGCCCGGTGACCGCGAGGCCCACGAGCGCGCAATAGAACAGGTCGATCGCGAGGAAGCTCCGGCCGCCCGCGCTTAGGGGCGCATCGAAGCCGAACATGTGCTGGATGATGAGCGCGATCAGCAGCGCCGAGATCAGGCCGGCGACGATCAGGCCCTTGTAAAGCGCGCCCATGATGTTCTGGCTCGCGCCCAGGCGCACGAAGAAGGTGCCGATCACGGTCGCGACGATGCACGCCCCGCCGATCACGAGCGGCAGGTTCATCATCTCGAGCTGCTGGGCTCCGGTGAAGAAGATCGCGGCAAGCAGCATGGTCGCGACCGTGGTGACCGCGTAGGTCTCGAACAGGTCCGCCGCCATGCCGGCGCAGTCGCCCACATTGTCGCCCACATTGTCGGCGATCACGGCCGGGTTGCGCGGGTCGTCCTCGGGAATGCCGGCCTCGATCTTGCCCACGAGGTCGGCGCCCACGTCCGCACCCTTGGTGAAGATGCCGCCGCCGAGGCGCGCGAAGATCGAGATCAGCGACGCGCCGAAGGAAAGCGCCACCAACGCCTCGATGATCGGCCGCGTCTCGAGATGGAGCACCTCGCGCAGCACGATGTAGTAGCCCGCGACACCCAGGAGCCCGAGCCCGACCACGAGCAGGCCCGTGACGGCGCCCGACTTGAACGCGATCGCGAGCGCCGGCGCCAGGCCCCGGCGCGCCGCCTCGGCGGTGCGCACGTTGGCGCGCACCGAGACGTTCATGCCGATATAGCCTGCAGCCCCGGAGAGGATCGCGCCGATGAAATAGCCGATCGCGACGTGGATGCCGAGAACCAGGCCCAAAATGATGCCGATCACGACGCCCACCATGGCGACGGTCGTGTATTGGCGGTTGAGATAGGCGCGCGCCCCTTCCTGGATCGCCTGGGCGATCTCCTGCATGCGCGCATTGCCCGGATCGGCCGCGAGCACCGCGCGCGCCGCGTAGGCGCCGTAGAGCAGGGCCAAGACGCCGCAGGCGATGACGAACGGAAAGGCGAGGTTCATGAGACGGGTTCCTTGGGTTTCGTTGGCGCCGGGAGGCGAGCGTTCGCGGCGGCCGCGCGTTCGGGACCGGCGGCCCGCTGGGGTGCCGCACTCCCGAGGGAACGGCCGCCCGCGGCGGCCCTTGAGCGGCGCGGACCATGCCAGAAAGCCCGCGCCCGCGCAACCCGGATGGCGCGCGATTGGGCAGACCGGCGCCGCCCCGACGCGGGCGATGTCAAATCATTGACCCAAGGCGGAATTCCGCCCGACTCGCGCGCTCAGAAATGCCGGTAGCCCGTCGTCGCGAGGGCGATGACGCGGCCCTCGGCGTCGCGCAACGCGACCTTGGGGCGAGGACTTCGTGCCTCCTCCATGGTCCCGATCCTCGTCACGGGCACGCCGAGCTCCTGGCCCAACGCGACCAGCGCCGCCTCGCGCGCAACGGGTGCGGTGAGCAGGATTTCGTAATCGTCGCCGCCCGCGAGCACCCGCTCGACGAGCTTGGGGCGTCGCGCGAGGGCCGCGCGTCCCGCGGCGGAAAGCGGCACGCGCGCGGCCTCGAGGCGCGCACCGAGGCTGGACGCGTCAGAAATATGCTGGAGATCGGCCACGAGCCCGTCGGAGACGTCGATGGTCGCGTGGGCAAGGCCGCGGAGACGAGCGCCCAGGGCCAGGCGCGGCTCGGGCAGCCGGTAGCGCCGCGCGAGATGCCGGCGATGATTTGCGCCGAGCGCGCCGAGCTTGCCCTCGAGCGCGAGCAAGCCGAGCGCGCCATCGCCGATCGTGCCGCTCACAAAGATGCCGTCGCCCGGCTCGGCCTGGGCGCGGAGCGACCGCGCGCCGGCCGGGATGGCACCCAACGCGGTGAGCGAGAAGGCCAAGGGGCCCGGCGTGCGGTCCGTGTCGCCGCCCGCGAGCGCGATGGCGAATTCCTCCTGGTCGCGGGCGAGGCCGCGCGCGAAACGCTCGAGCCAATCGAGATCGAGGGTCGGCGGCACGAAGAGCGCCAGCGTGTAGACGAGCGGCCGCGCCCCCTTGGCCGCGAGATCGGAGAGATTGACGCGCAACAGCTTGCGCGCGACGAGGTCGGCCGGATCGGAGAGGCGAAAATGCACGCCCGCGACCAGCGCATCGGTCTTGACCACGAGTTCCTCGCCGGCGCGCAAGAGATCGCCGCCGGGGGTGAGATAGGCGAGATCGTCCTCGAGCCCGTAAGCGCCCGCGAAGCCGCGCGCAAGCGGCTTGAAGAGCCGCGCGATGAGCGCGAACTCGTCCGGGAGCGCCTTGCGGCGCTTGGGCCTACTCGACCGCTTTCGCCGCCCGTCCATCGCCGTCCATCTCCGGCGCGCGCAGGTTGCGCGCCATGCGATCGAGCACGCCGTTGACCATGCCCGCCTCCTTGGCGTCGAAGAAGGCGTGCGCGAGATCGACATATTCGTTGATCACGACCCGCGCCGGGACGGCCGGCCGGTATAGAAGCTCGAAGGCGCCCGCGCGCAGGATCGCGACCATCACCTTCTCGATGCGCTCGATGGGCCAGCCCGCGACGAGAAGCGCCGAGATCAGGCCATCGAGCTCGGCGCGGTGCGCGGCCACGCCCTTCACGAGCTCGCCGAGCAGCGCCCGGTCCGCCTCGTAGCGCCCCTCGCCCGCCGCGAGGTCTCCCTCGTCGAGCTCGGCGCCGCCGCGTACATGGACGAACTCGGCGATCACCGTATCGGGCGCGGTGCCGCCCATTTCCATCTGGTAGATCGCCTGGACCGCGGCAAGGCGCGCGGCACTGAGGGCACGGGCATTCGCCGCCGCGTCGTCGGACTCGCGCGGGCGGCCGGGTTCCATCGCCTCAGCCCGCGCCGAAGGCGCGTTTGAGCGCGATCATGTCGAGGCACGCGCGCGCCGCGGAGCCACCCTTGTCGCCGAGCGAGACGGCCGCGCGCTTCAGGGCCTGCGCGCGGCTCTCGCAAGTGAGGACGCCGAAGCCGATCGCGAGCCCGTGCGCGGTCGCGAGCTCCTGGAGCCCGCGCGCGCATTCGTTGCAGACGAGGTCGTAATGGCTGGTCTCGCCGCGGATCACGCAGCCCAGCGCCACATAGCCGTCGAACGCGCGGCGTCCCTTGCGCCCGCGGCGCGCGAATTCGATCGCGGCCGGCAACTCGAACGCACCCGGGACCGCGATCCGGTCGTAGCGCACGCCGAGCCGCTCGAGTACCGCGATGGCGCCGCGCGCGAGCTCGTCGGCGATGTCGGGATAGAAGCGCGCCTCGACGACGAGCACCTTGAGCGGCGGGCGGGCCGGGGATTTCCTCTTGCGCGCGGCCATGGTCAGTCCTCGCCGGTCGGGATCGGGCGCTGCTCGACCACGGTGAGCCCGTAGCCCTCGAGGCCCACGATGGTGCGCTTGGTGTTCGAGAGCAGGATCATATCGCGCACGCCGAGATCGAGCAAAATCTGAGCGCCGACGCCGTAGTCGCGCAGGCCCGGCGAATGCCCGTCGCCCGCGAGGCGCGCCGCGACGGTGTCGGAAAAGCGCGTCGGGCTCGGCTCGCGGATGAGCACGAGCGCGCCGCGTCCGGCCTCGGCGATGAGGCGCATCGAGGCCGCGATCTCGCCGCCGCGTCCCTTCGAGCGCTCGCCCAGCACGTCGTGCAGCACGTCGAGCGCGTGCATGCGCACGAGCGGCGGGCCGCCCGTCGAGAGATCGCCCTTCACCAGCGCCACGTGCTCGGCATAGGCGACCTGGTTGATGTAGACCAGCATCCGGAACGCGCCGCCGTAGCGGCTCTCGAGCGTGGTCTCGGCGCCGCGCCGGACGATGCGGTCGTATCTCAGGCGGTAGGCGATGAGGTCGGCGATCTTGGCGATCTTGAGGCCGTGGAACTGCGCGAACTTGATGAGGTCCGGCATGCGCGCCATGGTGCCGTCGTCGTTCATGATCTCGCAGATGACGCCCGCGGGCGAAAGTCCCGCGAGGCGCGCGAGGTCCACCGCGGCTTCGGTGTGGCCGGCGCGCACGAGCGTGCCGCCGTCGCGCGCAAGCAGCGGGAAGATGTGGCCGGGCGTGACGATGTCGTCCTTCCCCTTGGTCGGATCGATCGCGACCGCGATGGTGCGCGCGCGGTCGGGGGCGGAGATGCCGGTGGTAACGCCCGTGCGCGCCTCGATCGAGACCGTGAAGGCGGTCTGGTGGCGCGACGCGTGATGCTGGGGCATGAGCTTCAAGCCCAGCTCGTCGCAACGCGCCCTGGTGAGCGAGAGGCAGACGAGCCCGCGCCCGTGCTTCGCCATGAAGTTGATCGCGTCGGGCGTCGCCATCTGGGCCGGGATCACGAGGTCGCCCTCGTTCTCGCGCCCCTCGTCGTCGACCAGGATGAACATCCGGCCGTTGCGGCACTCGGCGATGATCTCTTCGATGGGCGAGAGGAATTTCGCGTCCGCCACGGCTCAGGCTCCCTCGTTCGCGCGCGCGACGTAACGCGCGAGCGCGTCGACCTCGAGATTGACCTCGTCCCCCGCCGCGATCGAGCCGAGGGTCGTCGCGTTCCGCGTATGGTCGACGATGTTGACGCCGAAGCGGTTGCCGTCGATCTCGTTGACCGTGAGCGAGACGCCGTCGAGTGCCACCGAGCCCTTGGCGGCGACGAGCCGCATGAGCGCGGCGGGCGCCTCGAGAATCATGCGCAGGCTCCCGCCCTCGGGCGCGACGTCGACGACGCGCGCGATCCCGTCCACATGGCCCATGACGAAATGGCCGCCGAGCTCGTCGCCCACGCGCAGCGCCTGCTCGAGATTGACCGCCGTGCCGGAGCGCCAGCGCGCGATCGTGGTCCGCGCGCGCGTTTCGGCCGAGGCCTCGAACGCGAGCCAGCTCGGCTCCTTGCCGTCGGTCGCGCGCCGCTCGCGCAAGGTGAGGCACACGCCCGAGCAGGCGATGGACGCCCCCGCCGCGAGTTTGGCCACGTCGTAATGGCACGCGATCTTGAGGCCGAGATCGCCGCTTGGCGCCGTCTCCGCCGCGAGAACCCGGCCCAGATCGGTGATGATGCCCGTGAACATGGCGCGTAACTTAGGGTCCCGGCCGCCGCTTGGCTATAGGGTCCGCGGCACCGCCCTACGCCGGGCGCGTATAACGCTCGAGCGTGTCGGGGCCGCAGGAGAGGATATCCTTTAGGACGAAGGCCGGTCCGTCCTCGATGCGCTCGACCCCGAAGGCAGCGCTCGTATTGAGACCGTCGGCGCCGAAGACGCGCGCCGCGCGGAACCAGGCGACGCGGTCGACAAGCCGCTCGCCCAAGAGTGCGGCCGCGAGCTGGCTTCCGCCTTCGACCAGGAGGCGCGTGACCCCGCGCTTGGCTAGCTCGGCCAGCGCCGGCCCGAGACGCGGCCGATCGCCCTCGCCCGGCTCGATCATGATCACGTCGACGCCCGCGCGCAGCAGCATGTCGCGCCGCTCCTCGGGCGCGTCGGTGCGGGTCACGAACCAGGTCGGCACCGTGCCCGCGGTCGAGACCAGGCGGCTCGTGAGCGGCGTGCGCAAGCGCCCGTCGACCACGATGCGAATGGGCGACGCGGGCTCGAGCCCCGGAAGCCGGCAGGTGAGCTCGGGATCGTCGGCAAGCGCGGTTCCGACCCCGATCGCGACCGCGTCATGGGTCGCGCGCAGGTAATGGGCGCGCGCGCGTGCGAGCTCGCCGGTGATCCACTGGCTCTCGCCCGTATGGGTCGCGATCTTGCCGTCAAGCGTGGTCGCGGTCTTCCAGGTGACGAGCGGACGACCTTCGGCCATCACCATGAAGAATCCCGCATTGAGCTCGGCTGCCTCCTCCCTGCAGAGGCCGAGCTCGACCGCGACCCCCGCCGCGCGCAGCTTCGCGAGCCCCGCCCCGCTCACGCGCGGATCGGGGTCCTCGATCGCGGCCACGACGCGCGCGATGCCGGCCGCGGCGAGGGCGTCGGCGCAAGGCGGCGTCTTGCCGTGATGGCTGCAGGGCTCGAGGGTGACGTAGGCGGTCGCCCCCTTGGCCAGCGTGCCCGCGCGCCTGAGCGCCTCGGTCTCGGCATGGGGCCGGCCGCCGGGCTGGGTCCAGCCGCGCCCGACCACGCGGCCCTCCTTCACGATCACGCAGCCGACGGCGGGATTGGGCCAGACATTGCCGAGCCCGCGGCGCGCCAACGCGAGCGCCGCGCTCATGGAACCGCGATCGCCCGGGCCGCCCAAAGGCGCGCCCACAGCACTCACTCGGGCTCGCCGGCGAGCTGCTCGTTCTCGAGGAAGTCCTCGAAGTCCTTGGCCTCGCGGAAATTGCGGTACACCGAGGCGAAGCGCACATAGGCCACGGGATCGAGGCCGCGCAGCGCGTCCATCACGATCTCGCCGATCGCGTCCGACTTGATGTCGCTCTCGCCCGAGCTCTCGAGCCGGCGCACGATGCCGTTCACGATGCGCTCGATGCGCTCGGGATCGACCGGGCGCTTCCGGGACGCGACCTGGATCGAGCGCACCAGCTTGTCGCGGTCGAAGGCCTCGCGTTGGCCGTTCTTCTTGACCACCATGAGCTCGCGCAGCTGCACGCGCTCGAAGGTCGTGAAGCGCGAGCCGCAGGCGGGGCAGAAGCGCCGTCGGCGGATCGCCGCGTTGTCCTCGGTCGGCCGCGAATCCTTGACCTGGGTGTCCTCGTGACCGCAGAACGGGCAGCGCATGGTTCGTCACTCCCCTCGTCTGTTTTTTCGCGCGGCGCGCATCAAAGCCCCGGATAGATCGGGAAGCGCCGGCACAAATCCTCGGCGCGCGCGCGCACCGCGGATTCGACGCGGCCCGTGTCGTTGGCGCCCGCCGCGAGCGCGTCGAGCACGTCCGCGACCATGTCGCCGACCGCGCGGAACTCGGCGACCCCGAAGCCGCGCGTCGTCCCCGCGGGCGAGCCGAGCCGGATGCCCGAGGTCACGGTCGGCTTCTCGGGATCGAACGGCACGCCGTTCTTGTTGCAGGTGATCGCCGCCGCCTCGAGCCGCTCGGCCGCGAGCTTGCCGGTCAGGCGCTTCGAGCGCAGATCGACCAGCATCAAGTGCGTGTCGGTGCCGCCGGTCACGATACCGTAGCCGCGCGCGACGAGCGCGGCCGCGAGCGCCTTCGCGTTGTCGACGACCTGGCGCGCATAGAGCTTGAACGCGGGCTCGAGCGCCTCGCCGAACGCGACCGCCTTGGCCGCGATCGAATGCATGAGCGGCCCGCCCTGGGTCCCGGGGAAGATCGCCGAATTGATCTTCTTCCCGATCTCCTCGTCGTTCGCGAGGATCATGCCGCCGCGCGTCCCCCTGAGCGTCTTGTGGGTCGTGGTGGTCACGACGTGCGCGTGGGGCAGCGGGCTCGGATGCACGCCGCCCGCGACCAAGCCGGCAAAGTGCGCCATGTCGACCATGAAATAGGCGCCCACCTTGTCCGCGATCGCGCGGAAGCGCGCGAAGTCGATGAAGCGCGGATAGGCCGAGCCGCCGGCGATGACGAGCTTCGGCTTGTGCTCGAGGGCGATACGCTCGACCTCGTCGTAGTCGATCTGGCTCGTCGCGCGCGACACGCCGTAGGGGATCGGCCGGAACCATTTCCCCGAGATGTTGGGCGGTGCGCCGTGGGTCAGATGGCCGCCCGCCGCGAGCGAGAGGCCCATGATGCCGTCCCCCGGCTGGAGGAGCGCGAAGAACACGGCCGCGTTGGCTTGCGCCCCCGAATGGGGCTGCACGTTCGCGAAGGCGCATCCGAAGAGGCGCTTCGCGCGCTCGATCGCGAGCGTCTCGGCAACGTCGACATACTCGCAGCCATTGTAATAGCGCCGGCCGGGGTAGCCCTCGGCGTATTTGTTCGTGAGCACCGAGCCTTGCGCCTCGAGCACGGCGCGCGAGACGATGTTCTCGGACGCGATCAGCTCGATCTGCAATTGCTGGCGCCCGAGCTCGCCGCGGATGGCGTCCGCGAGCTCGGGGTCGGCCTCGGCGAGGGAGGCGGCGAAGAAGCGATCCGTCGCGCGCGGGGTTTTCGCGCTCGCCGTCGGGCTCGATTTCACGCTCTGGCTGGTCATGGCTCGCTCTCGTCTCGCTCGGATCAGGACATTTTCGCGACCCGGCGCAGGTGCCGGCCGCCTTCGAATTTGGTCTCGAGGAAGGCGCGCAGGCAATCCTTCGCCACCTCCTCGCCGATGAGCCGCGCCCCCAGCGCCAGCACGTTGGCGTCGTTGTGCCGGCGCGCGAGCGACGCCGAGGTCGCGTCGTGGCACACGGCCGCGCGCACCGCGCGGTGGCGGTTGGCGGCGATCCCCATGCCGATGCCGGTACCGCACACCAGCACGCCGCGCTTCGCCTTGCCGCCCTCGATCGCGCGCGCGAGCGCATCCGCGAAATCGGGATAATCGACGCTCTCGGCCGAATTGGTGCCGAGGTCGAGGGTGCTGTAGCCGAGCCGGCCGAGCTCCGCGGTCAGCGCGGCCTTGAGGGCTAATCCCGCGTGGTCGGCGGCGATTGCGATGGTCTCGTCGGACATGGTGTCACGGGTAACGGGAAGAAGTCCCGGATTTAACCATATGTCGCTGGGCCGTGCCAGTGCGCCACAATCCCTCGCGGGGGGCCGGGTGCTTGGGGCCCGAAAGGCCGCCCGAATATTAGAGTCGCCCAAATTTAATGCAGGGCGGCGCGGTCCCGTCCTTTTCGCGCGCAATGCTTCGATTTCCGGGAATTGCGTCGAATTCTCCAATGTCAATGGGGCGATTGACCGCGGAATTCCTGCCGTACGCCGCCGCTCGAAGCAAATCCGCACAAGATATCGGGCGCAATGCTGAGGAAACGCGATTCTATTGCCGGCACCGGAATGATGGCGCCGCGCGCCAAGAATTAAATACTCGCGCCGGTCCCGGTTCGATTGACTTTCGATTGACTCGATGCCGATGCCATGCAATTCTTTTTGGCGGATTCTCCACTTGACACAATTTATTCAACAAAGCTGAAAAGGCGGAAAGCAATGATCGAGGAAAACGCGGATCCGGCGGAACGCGACGGCATGTTGCGCATGACCGCCGACCTGGTTTCGGCCTATCTCAGCAACAACGCGCTGCCGCCCGGCCAAATCCCGGACGTGATCCGCACCGTCTACGACACGCTCGGCGGCGTCGGGCGGGCGGTCGAAGGGCGCCACGCCGCCCTCAAGCCCGCGGTGCCGATCAAGCGCTCGGTGCGGCCCGACTACATCGTCTGCCTCGAGGACGGGAAGAAGCTCAAGATGCTGAAGCGGCATCTGCGCACGACCTACGGCCTGACGCCGGCGGAATATCGCGCGAAATGGGGCCTGCCGGCGGACTACCCGATGGTCGCACCCCATTACGCGGCCCAGCGCTCCGCCTTCGCGAAGAAGATCGGCCTCGGGCGCAACGCCCCCGGCCAGGGCCGGCAGCGCGCGCGCTGAGATACTCCGCGCGGGCCGGCGCGCCAGCCCGATCATCCTGGGCGCCCGCCCGGTCCGAAGCGTCCCTCCTCGACCCCGAAAAGCAACGGGCCCGGCGTCGCCGCCGGGCCCGCGCAATCGGTCTCGAAGCGTCGAGCGAGCTCAGTGGGTCATGAGCGCGCCGGGCGCGTAGTCGTAATTCCCCTTGCTCCAGCGATAGACGACATAGCCGGGTGCGGTCACGTCGCCCACCTTGTCGAAGCTCAGGACGCCGAGCACGGTCGGGAACTTGTCCTTATGCAGGATCGCGCCGACCTTGGCGGCCTCGGTCGACTTCGCGCGCTTCGCCGCCTCCGCCCACACCTGCATCGCGGCGTAGGTGTAGAGGACGTAGCCCTCGGGCTCGACGTTTTCCTTCTTGAACTCGGCCACGACCTTCGCCGCGTGCGGATTCTTGCGCGGATCGGGGCTGAAGGTCATCAGCGTGCCCTCGCCGGAATCGCCGGTGATGCTCCAGAACTCCTTGGTCACGAGCGCGTCGCCCGACATGAGCGTCGCCTTCATGCCCTGTTCCTTCGCCTGGCGCACGATCAGGCCCGCCTCGGTGTGATAGCCGCCGAGGTAGATGACCTTGACGCCCGCCGCCTTCATGCGGCTCACGATCGGCGAGTAGTCCTTCTCGCCGGCGGTGATCGATTCATGGATCACCACGTCGGCATGGTGCTTCTGGAGGGTCGCGAGGGTCACGTCCGCGAGGCCCTGACCGTAGGCGCTCTTGTCGTCGAGCACCGCGATCTTGGCGTGCGGGAAGTGCTTCACGATCCAGTCGCCCGCAACCACGCCCTGCTGGTCGTCGCGACCGCAGACGCGGAACGTGATCGGGCTGCCTTCGTCGGTGTATTTCGGATTGGTCGAGGCGGGCGAGATCTCGAGGATGCCCTCCTCCTGGTAGACTTTCGAGGCCGGGATCGACGAGCCCGAGCAATAGTGGCCGTCGACGAAGACGACATGCTGGGTCACGAAGCTGTTCGCCACGGCGACCGCCTGCTTCGGATCGCACGCGTCGTCGCCGATCACGAGCTTGAGCTTCTGGCCGAGGACGCCGCCATGGGCGTTGATGTCCTTGACCGCCATTTCGGCGCCGTGACGCATCTGATCGCCGAAGGTCGCGTATTCGCCGGTCATCGGGCCGGCGGCGGCGACGATGATGTCCGCCTTGGCGGCGGAGTAGCTCGCGGCCAAAAGGGCCGCGGCCGCAAACAGTGCCAGTTTCATCTTTGACATGATTGGAACTCTCCCTGACTGGACTTCACTAAGTCTCGGCCTTCGGGACCCCCCGTCGAGCCGGTCTATCGCGCCGCGAAGGGCGCCATTGATCAAGTCTAGCACCCGGCACGGGCCGGCAAAAGCCCGCTCGCGCCTCGCAAGGAGGTCGCGAATCGGCGGATTCCGGCCCTTTCAGCCCCTTTTGGCACGCCAACCGAACGGGCCCGTGCGCTCGTAGAGCCACGGGTACTGGCTCACCATCTTGCGCGCTTGGGTAAGGCGATAGGCGCCGAGGCAGTAAATCAGCAAAAGCGCGGTCGCGATCAGATAGGGCACGAGGCCGATGAGCGGCCCCTTGAAGAGCGCCCAGGTGAAGAACCGATCGGCGGCACCCAGCATGAAGCCGTAGGGAATGGCCTGCCACCAGGGACGCCAGGTCGTGGCCAGCGCCTGCCCCGCCATGTAGCTCACGAAGCCCATGATCACGATCGTGAGGCAAAAGAAAACGATCAGGTCCGAGCCGAGGATGGGAGTCATGGCACGGCCCCCACGGCACCCCGCGGCTTGCCGCCCTCGAGATAGGCGGCGCGGATCTCGGCGTTGGCGAGAAGCTCCTTGCCGGTGCCGCTCGTGAGGATGCGCCCGTTCGCCATGACGTAGCCGCGGTCGGCGAGGCGGAGCGCGTGGTACGCGTTCTGCTCGACCAGGAACACGGTCACGCCCTGGTCGCGGTTGATCGCGCGGATCACCTGGAAGATCTGCTTCACGATGAGCGGCGCCAAGCCGAGCGAGGGCTCGTCGAGCAGCAGGAGGCGCGGCCGGCTCATGAGCGCGCGCCCGATCGCGAGCATCTGCTGCTCGCCGCCCGAGAGCGTGCCCGCGCGTTGCAACGCGCGCTCCTTGAGGATCGGGAACAGCGTGAAGACGCGCGCGATGTCCTCGTCGTAATGGGCCGGGTCGGCGACGGTCGCACCGAGCTGGAGATTCTCGAGCACGGTCATGCGCGGGAAGATGCGCCGCCCCTCGGGCGACTGCGCGACGCCCATGCGGATGATCTCGTGGGTCGCGCGGTGCGTGATGTCGTGCCCGTCGAGCTCGATGCGCCCGGTCTTGTTGGTGAGGGCGCCGCAGATCGACATCAGGAGCGTCGACTTGCCGGCGCCGTTGGCGCCGATGAGCGTCACGATCTCGCCGCGCGCGACCTCGACGTCGATGCCCTTGAGCGCCTCGATGTGGCCGTAGAAGGCGTGGACGCCCGAGACCTTGAGCATCAGCCGCGCTCCCCGGGCCCGGCGCCGAGATCGCGCGCGATCTCGCCCGGCAGCTCGTCCTTCTCCTCCTCGCCGAGATAGGCGCGGATCACGGTCGGGTCGTTGCGCACCTGGTCGGGCGTGCCCTCGGCGATCTTGCGCCCGTAATCGAGCACCACGATGCGGTCCGAAATCTCCATCACCACGCCCATGTCGTGCTCGATGAGGAGGACGCCGATCTTCTCGCGGTCGCGGATCTCGATGAGCAGGCTGTTGAGCTCGGCGGATTCGCGCGGGTTGAGGCCGGCCGCCGGCTCGTCGAGGCAAAGGAGGGTCGGATGGATGCACATGGCGCGCGCGATCTCGAGCCGGCGCTGGGCGCCGTAGGGCAAGGCGCCCGCCTCCCAGTCCGCGCGCTCGGCGAGCCCGACCTTGTCGAGCCAGGCGCGCGCGAACTCGATCGCGTCGCGCTCGGCCTGGCGGTAGCCGCGATAGCCGAAGAGGCCGAGGAAGGTGAAGCCCGAGGCGCGCATGAGATGGTTGTGCTGCGCCACGATCAGGTTCTCGAGCACGGTCATGCGCGGGAACAGCCGGATGTTCTGGAACGTACGCGCGACTCCCGCCTGCTTCGCGATGCGGTAGCCTTCCATGCGCTCGAGCAGCACGTCGCCCGAGGCATGATGGAGCGTCAAGCGCCCGACGGTCGGCTTGTAGAAGCCGGTGAGGCAATTGAATACCGTGGTCTTGCCCGCGCCGTTGGGGCCGATGATCGCGGTGATCGATTGCGCGCCCGCGACGAACGAGACGTCGTCGATCGCGACCAGCCCGCCGAAGCGCATGGTGAGGTGCTCGACCTCGAGGAGCGGCGCTCCCTTGGGCAGGAGTTCCGGGACCGCGGGCTCGTCGCGTACCGGAAGCGCGCTCATTTCGCCCCGCCGCGCGACTTGGCGCCGAACAGCTTCAGGGTCGGCTCGCGATGGGCGAGCAGGCCCGCCGGGCGCCAGATCATGATCGTGACCATGGCGGCGCCGAAGGCGAGCATGCGGTAGAGCTGCAGCTCGCGGAAGAATTCCGGGAGCCCGATCAGGATGATGGCCGCGAACACCACGCCGAGCTGGCTGCCGAAGCCGCCGAGCACGACGATCGCGAGAATGACCGCGGATTCGATGAAGGTGAAGCTCTCCGGACTGATGAAGCCCTGGCGCGTCGCGAAGAACGAGCCCGCGAAGCCCGCGAACATCGCGCCGATGCCGAACGCGGTGAGCTTGGTGTTGCGCGGGTTGATGCCGAGCGAGCGGCAGGCGATCTCGTCCTCGCGCAACGCTTCCCAGGCGCGCCCGATGGGAAGGCGCCGGATGCGCATGGTGAAGAGGTTGGTGATCATCGCGAGGCCGAGGATCACGTAATAGAGGAAGACGATGCGCGCCTCGGGCGTGAAGGGAATATGGAAGAAGGTGAAGAAGGATTCATGCCCCTCGGGCACGAAGGGCAGAAGCGGCAGGCCGAAGAAGGTCGGGCGCGGGACGCCCGAAATGCCGTTCGGGCCGCCGGTGAGGCTTTGCCAGTTGTTGAGGATGAGACGCACCATCTCGCCGAAGCCGAGCGTCACGATCGCGAGATAGTCGCCGCGCAGCCGCAGCACGGGGAATCCGAGCAACACGCCCGCGGTCCCCGACATGAGCCCCGCGAACGGCAGGCAGGTCCAGAAGCCGAGCCCGAAAAACTGCGCCAGGAGCGCGAAGCTGTAGGCGCCCACCGCGTAGAACGCGACGTAGCCGAGATCGAGCAGCCCCGCGAGGCCGACCACCACGTTCAAGCCCCAGCCGAGCATGATGTAGGTCATCACGAGCGTGCCGATGTCGAGGATCTGCCGGTTGGCGAGCGGGGTCAGCGGCAACGCCAATGCGGCCACGAAGATGAGCGGCCCGATCATCCGCGCGACGCGTTGGACGCGCGCCGCGGTACGGTCCGCGCGCGCCTCGCGCGCCTCGTCCGAGAGCGTCACCTTGACCGCGCGGCGCATCGTCCACAACGCGCGCAACGCGAACACGATCATGGCGCCGTCGATGATCCAGCACACGACCGGATCGCGGAACGGCAGCAGGTGCCGGAGATCGGCGCCGATGCCGAGCGAGCCGCCGAGCAGGATCAGGAAGGTCGCGAGCGCGAGCGGCACCATGGTCGCGAGCACGATGCGGTTGCGCCCCTCGCGCAGCAGCACCAGCACGATGCGCCCGAGGAACGCGATGATCACCGCGGCGATCACGTCGTTGAGGCGCGGGCGCACGGTCACCGTGTCGCTGAAATCGACGATGTCGGCGCCCACGAGGGCGATGGTGAGGAGAAACACGACGAAGGCGGTAAGCGCCGCCTCGATCAGGATCGCGCGCCAGTTGAGCGGGCGCGGTCCGGCGAGCGCTTCGTCCGCGACGGCCACGGGCTCAGACCTTCTCGATGTCCGGCACGCCCAGGAGGCCGGTCGGACGGAAGATGAGCACGAGCACGAGAATGCCGAACACCGCCACGTCCTTGTACTCGATCGAGAAATAGCCCGACCACAGCGCCTCGATGAGGCCGATCAGGAGCCCGCCCAGCATCGCCCCCGGAAGCGAGCCGATGCCGCCCAGCACGGCCGCGGTGAATGCCTTGATGCCGGCGAGGAAGCCGATGAAGAAGTCGATCACGCCGTAGTTCAGGAGGAAGATCAGGCCCGCGACCGCCGCGAGCCCCGAGCCCATGACGAAGGTGAGCGAGATGGTGCGGTTCACGTCGATGCCGACCAGGGCCGCCATGCCCAGATCCTGCTCGCAGGCGCGTTGCGCACGGCCGAGCGGGGTGCGGTTGATGAGAAGCGTGAAGCCCGCCATGAGCCCTACCGTGAGCACCACGATCAGGATCTGGAGGTAGCTCACCGAGACCGTATAGTCGCCGCGACGCATGATCTCGAAGCCGCCGACGATCACGGGATGAAGCGCCTTGTCGCGCGCGCCCTGGAGCAGCTGCACGTAGTTCTGGAGGAAGATCGACATGCCGATCGCGGTGATCAGCGGCGCCAAGCGCGGCGCGCGGCGCAGCGGCCGGTAGGCGATGCGCTCGAGGGTCCAGCCATAGACCGGCGTCAGGATCATCGCGGCCAGGAGGGCGATGAGCACCGCGAGCGGGACCCAGGTGATGCCCACGATGCCGAGCACCACGAAGGTGATGAGCGAGATGAAGGCGCCGATCATGAAGATTTCGCCGTGGGCGAAATTGATCATGCCGATGATGCCGTAGACCATCGTGTAGCCGATGGCGATCAGGCCGTAGACGGCCCCCAGCGTGATCCCGTTGATCAGCTGGGTGACGAGGTACTCGTAGCTGTGAAGCATCCGTACTCCCGAAGCTCGCCGTCCCGCGTGCGCCGCGCCGACACTTTGCGATGCACGAATCGGGCCGTTCCCTGGTTCGCCGCCCCCGGCTGCGCGACCCACCCCCTGAGGCCGGGAGGCCCGGCGGGTCGTCAAGCGTAGCCGTTATCCTGCCACGCCCGGCGCCAGAATGGCAGGCGGTAATTGGCGGCACAATATGAATGCGGTGCGTGCCCAAAATGCCGCCAAGTCTGTCGGCGGCGCGTCGAGGCCGGCGATCGGGGCCGGCGGTCGGGACTGGCGGTCGGGGCCGGCGATCGGGACTGGCGGTCGGGACTGGCGATCGGGCTGGCGGTCGGGGCGGCCCATCGTTCGAGGCCTGCGGCGGCAAGGTCGGTGACAGGGACGGCCGGCCGCGCTATATCCCCAGACGCCGCCAGCCCGCGCCTCCGCGTCGGGTGAGATGAGGCGGCGGGAGGATGTCCGATGAGCAACGTCGAGCGCGCCGCCGCGCCCAAGCCGATGGCACAGCCGGCCGCCAAGTTCCAGTGGGACGATCCCTTCCTCCTCGAGGCGCAGCTCTCCGAGGAGGAGCGCCTCGCGCGCGACAGCGTGCACGCCTACGCCCAGGACAAGCTCGCCCCGCGCGTCATCGAGGCCAACCGCCACGAGCGCTTCGAGCGCGCGATTTTCGGCGAGCTCGGGTCGCTCGGCCTGCTCGGCCCGACCATCAAGGGCTATGGCTGCGCCGGCACCAATTACGTGACCTACGGTCTCATCGCGCGCGAGATCGAGCGCGTCGATTCCGGCTACCGCTCCATGTTCAGCGTCCAGTCCTCGCTCGTGATGCATCCGATCAACGCCTACGGCAGCGAGGCGCAGCGGCAGAAATACCTGCCG
>DATJLQ010000061.1:0-31562 GCA_035509415.1 Alphaproteobacteria bacterium | reverse complement strand
GCCGCACCCTTCCAGACGGGCGGGCTGTTCTTGAGCGGGATGATGAGGAGGCCGGCGCAGATCGCCATGACCGCCCCCACGCCGATCGCGAACGGGAAGCCGTTGGACGCGATCAGCACCGCCGAGAGCACGCCGCCATAGATGCCGCCCGAGCCCTTGGCGATGGCATAGAGCAGGCCGTAGTTCGAGCCCGCGGAGGCCTCGCCGAAGTACTGGCCGATGGTGGCCGGGAACAGCGAGAACAGCGGCCCCCAGAAGAAGATGGCGAGGATCGCCGCGACCACGAACAGGAACTCGCTCTGGGCCGCCCCCGCGATCAGCGTGAGGAACAGGAACACGCCCGTGAGGATGTAGCTCCAGATCATCGCCGTCTCGCGCCCGATGCGCTCCGAGAGGGCACCCAGGATCACGCGGCCGAGGCCGTTCGAGATCGCGATGCCGCCCGCCGCCGCGGTCGCCGCCGCCGCCGTGAAGTGGAAGCTGTTCGAGTACTTCACGATCTTCGACACGCCGGCCAGGCCCGCGCTCGAGATCAGGATGAAGGACGCGATCAGAACCCACATCTGCCAGGTGCCGAGCGCCTCCTTGAGCGTGAACTGGTGGTCGGTCGACCGCTTGGTGGTCGCCGCCGGGACCCAGCCCTGCGGCCGCCAGCCGGTCGGCGGGTCCTTCATGAACAGCGCCGCCACGATGCACACGCCGCCGATGATCGCCGCCATGAAGTAGATGACGTGGAAGAAGGTCGCGTCGGGGGCGGTCTTCGGAATCGCCCGGATCGGGAAGATGAAGGGCAGCGAGCCCCACGAGAAGGCGCCCGCGATCAGCCCCGCGGTCAAGCCGCGCTTGTCCGGGAACCATTTGTTCGCCGTGGTCACCGCCGTGTTGTAGACGAAGCCCGCGAGGAAGCTGCCCACGCACCACAGCACCAGCACCAGCCCGTAGCCCGGCCCGAGGGAGGTCGCGAAGATGCCGAGCCCCGCGATCAGGCCCGCGATCGCGGTCACCCATTTGGGGCCGAACTTGTCGCGCAGAATGCCGCCCGGCAGCGTGCCGACCGATTCGAAGATCACGAACAGCGTGAACATCCAGCCGATCTGCGTGTGCGACCAGCCGTAGATGCCGCCGATGTGACCCGACATCGAGCTCCACGCATACTCGTACGGGCTGATCACCCCCATCGACAGAAAGGCGGCGATGAACACCACCCATCGGCTGTAGCCCAGGATCTCCTTGTCCGTCTGATGCTTTACGTCGGCCATGACTCGAAACCTCCCAGCATTCGCGGCGTTTCAATTCTTCGCTCGATCTCGGTTCTTCGCTCGATCTCGGTGCCGCGGGCGCCTCCGGGCGCTTCTGCTTTTGCGGCCGCTTGTTTCCGCGACTGCTTCCCGCGGCCGCGGCGTCGCGCGACGCGCGACGAAATTCCCGCGCGCGTGCGAGGACGCTAGCAGCGGCGTTCCCACGGGTCAAACCGAATGACGCTTCGACGCGCGCATTCGACCCGAGTCGAGCGCGGAACATTACTTAGTTGACTATCGATATCGCCGAGGGGCGCAAATTGACGCTTTCTTTTTGCGCGAGGGCAAGGCCGAGGTTACGGAACCGCATGGAATTATGTGCCCGCGCGTCGCATTGGAAGACGACAAACCTCGGCAAGGCTTACGGCGCGAGCGCCCGTTGCGGCCGGCCTGCCTGCACCTCGACGCGACGGCAGGGCGCGCCGGACGATCTCCGTTAAGAAACCCGCGCCGCCGCTAGAGAGAGGATGAGGGAATCATTGGGATAATGTAATTTGACCCGCGCACCCGTCCGCCCATGCTCTATGGGCCAACAACCAAAAAGACGATACTTACCGATAAGTTACATAGGGAAACGCACGAAGTTACGGGGGCAGGCTTGAAGATTCTGGTGGTCGAGGACGATCCGGAAACCGCCGACTATGTGGTGAACGGTCTACGCGAAGAGGGCCACCTCGTGGAGCAAGCCAACACGGGGCGGGTCGGTCTCTATCGCACGTCCGCGGAAAAATTCGACATGCTCGTGATCGACCGGATGATTCCGGACATCGACGGGCTGACCCTGGTCAAGACGCTGCGCAGCGCGGGGAACCGCACGCCGGTGCTCTTCCTCACGACGCTCGCGGGCGTCAACGACCGCGTCGCCGGCCTGAACGCGGGCGGCGACGATTATCTCGTCAAGCCCTTCGCGCTCGTCGAGCTGGTCGCGCGCATCATGGCGATCGCGCGCCGGCCGCCGGCGATGGTCAACGACGCGATCCTCCACATCGCGGACCTCGAGCTCGATCGCCTGGCGCGCACCGTGAAGCGCGCGGGAAAGCCCATCGATCTCCAGCCGCGCGAGTTCCAGCTGCTCGAATACCTGATGCTCCATTCGGGCCAGGTCGTGACGCGCACGATGATGTTCGAGAACATTTGGGAATTGCACTTCGATCCGCATACCAACGTCGTCGACTCGCACATCAGTCGCCTGCGCGGGAAGATCAATCGGGCATCCCCGGTCGAGCTCATTCACACGGTGCGCGGCGCGGGGTATTGCATCCGTGCTCCCGCTTAGGCTCCTCCGCACCACCAGCTTCCGCCTCACCTTGCTCTACGCCGCGCTGTTCAGCGCGTCGGTGCTGATTCTGTTCGCCGTCATCTACCTTTCCGCCGCCTTCGACATGACCGGCCAGCTCGACGGCACGATCAACACCGACGCCAACGAGCTCGAGCGCAGCTTCGAGCTCGGCGGCACGGATCGCGTCGCCGACGCGATCCGCGGACGCGTCGAGCAGATGCCGAACGGGCCGATCTACTATCTCCTCGAGGACGCGCACGGCACGCCGATCGCGGGCAACGTGCCCGCCATGCCGCCCAAGCCCGGCCGCTTCACCTTCGAGGCCGACGGGCCCGGCCGGTTCGACGTCAACGGCCGGCTCCTGCGCGGCCACGGCGCCATGCTGTCGGACGGGAACTACCTCCTCGTCGCGGGCGACGCGCAATCGCTGCGCAACATCAAGGACACGATCCTGCGCGCGTTCGCGGGCAGCATCGTGATCACGCTGCTGCTCGCCTTCGGCGGCGGCGCGCTCGCGAGCGGGCGCGTGCGGCGCAGTGTCGAATCGATCAACCGCACGGCGCGCGCGATCATGGCGGGCAACCTCTCCGACCGCATTCCGGTGCGCGGCGTGGGCGACGAGTTCGACGACCTCGCGAAGAGCCTCAACGAGATGCTGGCGCGCACCGAGGCCTCGATCGAGGGCATGCGCCAGGTGACCAACGACATCGCGCACGATCTGCGCACGCCGCTCACGCGCCTCCGGCACCGCCTCGAGCTCGCCGAGCGCAAGGCGACCACCGCCGAGGAGCTGCGCGCCGCGGTCGGCCGCTCGATCAAGGACACCGACGGCATCCTCGAGACCTTCGGCGCGTTGTTGCGCATCGCCGAGCTCGAGAGCGGCGCGCAGCGCGGCTCCTTCGCGCCGGTCGACCTGACCGAGCTCCTGTGGACCATCGTCGAGGTCTACCAGCCGAGTGCCAAGGAAAAGGCGCAGGCCGTCACGGTCGAGATCGCCCCCGGCCTGCGCATGGAGGGCGACCGCCAGCTGCTCGCGCGCCTGCTCGCGAACCTGGTCGAGAACGCGATGCGCCACTCGCCCGAGCGCGCGCGCATCACGGTAAGTGCGCTCCAGGCGGCCGACGCCATCGAGGTCGTGATCGCGGACGACGGGCCGGGGATTCCGGCCGCCGAGCGCGCCAACGTGTTCCGCCGCTTCTATCGCCTGGAATCGAGCCGCACCACGCCCGGAAGCGGACTCGGCCTGAGCCTGGTCGCGGCGGTGGCCGCGATCCACAGCATCGAGGTCTCGCTCGAGGACAACCAGCCGGGGCTCCGGGTTCGCCTCAAGATTCCGCGCCCCAGCGCCTGACCGGATCTCCTGATTGGATGTTGGGTCCGCGCCGCGTTGCTCGTGGACATCGGTGCCCTCGCTTTGTCCCGAGCATCGCGCATATTCCGCGCGCGGCCACAGAACGGACACGCGACCCGCATCCACGGATTCGGTACAAGTCGGCTTCGCGCTGTCGCGAGGACCCTTTCGCCGCTACGGGTGGCGATGCCGAACCCGCAAACCTGGAAGCCGACCAAGGCCGAGTTCCATCGCGGCCGCTGGCGCGCCTCGCGCGACCCGGCGGAGGTCGGCGTCGGCTCGCGTCTCGCCGCCGATGCCGCGATCGGCGTCTATGAGCGCCTCATCAGGGCGCACGCACGCGGGATCCTGGTCGATATCGGCTGCGGCAAGGCGCCCTATTTCGGCATGTACCGGAGCGCCGTGAGCGAGTGCGTCGGCGTCGATTGGGACTCGGGCATCCACGGGCGCGACCAGGTCGATGTGAGCTGCGACCTCAACGAGCGCATCGCCCTCCCCGACTCCTTCGCCGACACGGTCTTGTGCACGGACGTTCTCGAGCATCTGTTCCGGCCGCAGCGGGCGTGGGGCGAGATCGCCCGCATTCTGAAGCCGGGCGGAAAGGCGATCGTCGGCGTGCCGTTCCTCTATTGGGTGCACGAGGCGCCGCACGATTATCACCGCTACACGTCTTTCGCGTTGAAGGAATACGCGACCCGCGCGGCGCTCGAGGTCGAAACGCTCGAGGCCATCGGCGGATTGTCGCTCGTGCTCGCCGATCTCGCCTGCAAGGCGGCACGGCCTCGCGCGGTCCAAGCGCTCATGGAACGCGCCTGCCGGACGGCGCTGCGTCTCGGCCGGTCAGGGGGCGGGCGGCCCGATACGCCCTTTCCGCTCGCCTATGCGATGGTCGTCTCGAAACCCGATCGGCGATGACGAAGGGTCGTCCGACGGCCGGCGTCCTATGCTCGGGAGCGCGGCGACAGGCCGGTTTCGAAAGCCGCCGTCCCCGCGCGGCACCCGTCACGCCGTCCGAATTGCCCATCAATCGGAGGAGGTCCGACGGTCCCCGACGATGAAGCAAGCATCGCGATGCCCGTCGTGGAGCGGTTCTATTTCGCGGGCGTGCAGCTCCAGGTTACGGTCATTCCAGGGAGCGCGCTGCCGAAGTTCAGATAGATGTAATCGCTGGTCCTCGCGGGCACCGTATAGGTGAAGCTGGTGGGGCTATCCTCCGTGAGTGCGCGAAACGGGCCGTTGGGCGACGCATATTCGAGCAGATTGGCGCCCACTTTCAATTGGCCCTCGGACCGATGGATCGTGATCGTAAGCGTGTCGCCCCTGTCGAACCCATGGCCGACCCGTTCGCCGCCTTGACCCTTGGTTTGATGATCGGCCGAGCCCCGGAAGGCGCTGCATCCCTCCGAGGCGAGCGCCGGCCACGAAACGATCGTCATTGAAGCCAGCACGAAAACGGCGAAGAGCGTGGAACTGGCAGCGCGTTTCATCGAAGCCCCTGCAATGTCTTGGCTCGAATGCTATGGCGTCGCGCCGAGGCGCTTGAGGCCGGCCTTCGCATCCTTGTCGTTCGGATAGAGCTTGAGTGCTGCGAAGTAGCCGATGATCGCGTCGTCACGCTGGCCGAGCTTCTCGTAAATCTGCGCCCTTGTGTCAAATCCGCGGAAATAGGTCGGCAACAGCGCCACGGCCTTGTTCGCATCGGCCAGGCCCTGCGTGTCCTCTCCCTTCAGGTGATAGACCCGGGCGCGACCGTCATAGGCATAGCCGTTATTGGCCTCAAGCGCGATCGCCTTGGTGAAATCGGCGATCGCCCGGTCATAGGCTCCCTTTTGCTTGTAGGCCTCGCCGCGGTCGACATAGGCGGAACCGTCGTCGGGCTTGAGCGCGATCATCTTGGTGTAATCGGCGATCCCCCGGTCGTAGAGGCCCATGAGCATGTAGGTGAAGCCGCGATCGTCATAGGCGGCGAGGTCATCGGGCTTGAGCTCGATTAACCTGTCATAATCGGCGACCGCTTTGTCGAAGAGGCGCTTGCTGTCATAGGCGGCGGCGCGATAGCGGTAGTCGCGCACGAGATCGGCCGTCGTCTCGCGACCCGACCGGATGAGCGCGGTGCAGGCCTCGACGGTCCGATCCGTCTGGGTATCGCAGTCGTGGCGCGCCTTCTGCGCGGAGCCGAGGCGCTTCAAGCCGGCCTGCGCTTCCTTGTCGTTCGGATCGAGCTTCAGCGCCGTGTTGAAATCGGCGATCGCCTGGTCGAAGAGGCCCTTTTTCGCGTACGCGTTGGCGCGGCCGGAATAGGGGCTGGGCGAATTCGGACTGAGCGCGATGACCTTGGTATAATCGTCGATCGCCCGATCGTAGAGACCCTTCTTCTCGTAGGCGTTGCCGCGATCGTAGTAGGCGTTGCCGTCATTGGGATTGAGCGCGAGCGCCTTGGCGGCATCCGCGATGGCCAGGTCATAAGCGCCCTTCTGCAGATAAGCATAGGCGCGATTGGTGTAGGGAGCGGATATCGTGGGGTCGAGCGCGATCGCCCGGGTCTCGTCGGCGATCGCCTGGTCGTAGAGGCCCTTGCCACCATATGCAATGCCGCGATTGGCGTAGTAATCCAAGACGTTGGGATTGAGCGATATGGCCTTCGATTCGTCGGCGATCGCCTGATCGAAAAGACCCTTGAAGACATAGCCGAGTCCGCGCGCGCCGTACGCATCGGCATCATTGGGCGCAAGTGCGATCGCGCGATTGAAATCAACCATCGCCTGGTCGGAGCGACCCTCGTCGTCATAGGTAGAGCCCCGAGCGATATAAGCGCCGGCATCGTTGGGGTCGAGAGCGATCGCGCGATTGATATCGGCCAGCGCTTGCTCGTAGAGACCCTTGTTGGCATAGGCAAGGCCGCGACCAGAGAAGGCCATAGCGTAATCGGGCTTGAGCGCGATCGCCCGATTGTAATCGGCGATGGCCTGGTCCTCGAGGCCCTTGTCGTCATAAGCGCCGCCGCGATTGTCGTACATGATGGCTAGATTTTCGGTCGTAAGCTGCCCGCCTTGAATCAACTGCGTGCAATAACCGATGCGCGCCTCGGCGGTGATCCCGACGCCGATCCTTAAGCCGGAACAACGGTCCGATTCCGCGTCCGTCAACGCCCAGGCCGGCGCGATCCCGGCCGCGATTGCCATGAACGCCAGGGCCAAGGCGATCGAATGATTACGCATGCATCCCTCGTCCGTTGCTTTCGGAGTCTGTCTTATCGAGGCGTCTCTCCCGGCGCGCAGGCGCGACATTGTCCTTCGCTGCGTTCGACGCTCATGCTATTCGCCGGAGTCTCGCTCGTTCGCGTCGGACATCAGCTTCCAGAGCGCCGTTCCGAAATCGATATCGTGCTCCGTCTTGCAGCGCTTGCAGCGATAGGTGCGGATGTCGTCGCCCATCATGGTGAATTTCTCCACCACGACCATCTCGTCGCCGCAGGCCGGGCACGCCGTCGGCGACGCCGGCGGCAGCGGCCTGGGATTGCGCAGAAGCCTGAACCAAGCAGGCCATTTCATCGACCCGTCTCTCCAGTGTCGGTTCGTGCGCGCCGGGGCTTCGTCACCGATCTCGCGCGCGCGATTCATCGCGGGATGTCCGGACAAATCTCGCACTTATCAAAAGATAGGCATCTCGCAAGAAGCCCCGCAGGTCTTGAATTATGCCGTGCAACTCTTTGACACATACCTTTGGTGCCGGCAACGGGCGTCGGAAATAGAGGAACGGCTCGATGCGAGCCGAGGAGAAGTGCAATTCCGCGCCGATTTTGCGAGGCCGGGCCGATCCGCTCGCATTCGCATCGGGCCGTTCCTCGGCCGGACGCGCGACCGCGCCGGTCGTTCCAATCCGCCGCCGGACGCGGCCAAAACATTTCGCCAGGTGAAAAGATTTTAGGCAGGATGCGCGGTTGCGTTGCAACATAATCGAGCAGCCGGCGGCAAAATCCAGCACTGGTTGGCGGCTATCCTATTGATAACACTATGACAATGAATATGGCACGGGAGATGCAGTGCACAAGCCGTGAGTAGGCGCGAACAGCACATGACGGTGCGCGTGGTACTCGTGGACGACGAGCCGGGTCGAGCGGAATGGGTCAAGGAATCTCTCGAGGCGAGCGGGTTCGTGGTCACGGCGGTGCTCGGCACGGGAGGCAATCTGCCCCGTTGCGTGGCGGAGTTGTCGCCTGACGTGATCGTGGTCGACATCGACAGCCCGGACCGCGACATCCTCGAGGACATGCGTCAGGTCACCTTCGAGTACGGCCGCCCGGTGGTGATGTTCGCCCAGGACGGCGACACGGAGATCATCAAGGCTTCGGTCGAGGCGGGGGTTGCGGCCTACGTGGTGGACGGATTGCGGCCCGAGCGCGTGCGTCCGGTGGTCGACGTGGCGATCGCCCGCTTCCGCCAGTACCAGGAGCTCTATGCCGAGCTCGACAAGACCAAGGCGACGCTCGCGGGCCGGAAGCTGGTGGAGCGGGCGAAGGGAATCCTGATGAAGCGGCGGCACTGCGACGAGGACGAGGCCTTCCGCCTGATGCGCAAGATGGCGATGGACCAGAAGCTGAGGCTGATCGACGTCGCCAACAAGATCATCGAGGCGTCCGAGCTGCTCGGCTAGCGGCCGGAGGCGGACGCCCCAAGAAGACCCGGGATGGCCCGGACCGGACTCGATGAGGAGTTCGGCGCCGGGCGGCCGGAACGGATAAGGCGGGCGGAACGATGGCGTTCCGTCGGCTCGAGCGAACAACGGCGTTCCCCGAGCGGGTTCGTGCCAAGGCGCACGGGACCGGCTCGCGGAGCGCCGTTTCGTTTTCGACGATTTCGTTTTCGACAACGGGACGTGGAGTGCCATGGAATTCGGGAAACGCCGCCTCAAGCTCGGCATCGTTCCGCTGTGCGACTGCGCGCCCCTCGTGGTCGCGAAGGAGCGCGGCTTCTTCGACGAGCAGGACCTCGAGGTCGAGCTCACGCGCGAATCCTCCTGGGCCAGCATCCGCGACAAGGTCGCGGTCGGCGCGCTCGACGGCGCCCAGATGCTCGCGGCCATGCCCTTCTCGGCGACCCTCGGCCTCGGCAACGTCCGCACGCCGATCTCGACCGCCCTCGGCCTCAATGTGGGTGGGAACGCGATCACCGTGTCCGAGGAGCTCTATGTGCGCATGTGCACGGCCGACCCCGAGGCGATGGCGCGGCGTCCGGTCACGGCGCGCGCCCTCCGCCGCGTGATCGAAAGCGACCGGCGCGCCGGCCGGCCGCTCATGACCTTCGCGAGCGTCTACCCCTTCTCGCCGCACAATTACGAGCTGCGCGCCTGGCTCGCGGAGGCCGGCATCGATCCCGAGCGCGACGTGCGCCTCGTGGTCGTGCCGCCGCCCCAGATGGTGCCCAACCTCTCCGCCGGCAACATCGTCGGCTACTGCGTGGGCGAGCCGTGGAACGGCCTCGCGGCGTCGCTCGGCCTCGGGCGCGCGCTCATCACGAGCCGGGAGATTTGGGGCGGGCGCGTCGAGAAGGTGCTCGGCGTGCGCCAGTCCTGGATCGACGAAGCGCCCGACGCGCACAAGGCGCTCCTGAAGGCGCTCTTGCTCGCGGCCCAATGGGCGGATCGGTCCGAGAACCGCGCCGAGGTCGCCGAGATCATCGCGCGCCCGGCCTACGTCAACGCGCCGCTCGAGATCGTGCGCCTCGCCCTCGAGCGGCCCGATTTCATGATCTTCCATCGCCACGCGGCGAATTTCCCGTGGCGCTCGCAAGCGCTCTGGTACCTGGTGCAGATGCGGCGCTGGGGGCAGCTGCCGCCCTCGGTCGACATGCGGCGCGCGGCCGACGAGGTGTTCCGTGCCGACCTCTACCGCCTCGCCGCCCTCGAGCTCGGCCTCCCGGTTCCGCTGACCGATTGGAAGACCGAGGGGCTGCATGACGGGCCCTGGACGCTCACCGACGCGACCCAACCCATCGAGATGGGCGCCGACGCGTTCTTCGACGCGAGCGTCTTCGATCCCGGCCGCGCCGAAGCGCTCGCGGAGGCCTACGCGGAAAATCCGCTCGGCGTGCGTGGCGCCGCACCCCGCGCGGCCAATCGGGAGCGCGGCCGTGAAGGCTGAGATTCTCCTCACGCCCGACGGCGCGGTGCTCCCATGACGCGGGACGCGGAGCGGCTCGTCGTGGTCGGGAACGGCATGGCCGGCATGCGCACGGTCGAGGCGCTCGTGAAGCGCGCCCCCGGGCGCTACCGCATCGCCGTGTTCGGCGCCGAGCCGCGGCCCAATTACAGCCGGATTCTGCTCTCGGCCCTGCTCGCGGGCGAATGCCAATGGGACGAGATCGTGATCAATCCCTATAGCTGGTACGCGGACCGCGGCATCGAGCTTCACGCGGGCGACGCGATCGCCTCGATCGATCCCGTGGCGCGCAAGGCCGTCTCGGCCGCGGGCGTCGCGGTCTCCTACGACAAGCTCCTGCTCGCGACCGGCTCGCGGCCGCTCGCCCCACCCATCCCGGGGCTCGAGCTTCCCGGCGTCTCCGCCTTCCGCGAGGCGAAGGACGTCGACGCGATGATCGCGGCCGCACGACCGGGCGGGCGCGCGGTCGTAATCGGCGGCGGCCTACTCGGCCTCGAAGCGGCCTGGGGCCTGGCGCGGCGCGGCATGGCGGTGACCGTCCTCCATCTCATGCCGACCCTCATGGAGCGCCAGCTCGACGCGACGGCGGGCCAGCTTCTCGAGCGCGACCTCGAGCGGCGCGGCATCGCCTTCGCGACCGAGGCCGTTGCCGAGGAGATCTTCGGCGATGGGCGCGGCGATGGCGCGCGCGTCGGGGGCGTGCGCCTCGCGGACGGGCGCCTGTTCGACGCCGAGCTGGTCGTGGTCGCGATCGGCATCCGGCCCGAGACCGCGCTCGCGCGCGCGGCCGGGCTCGAGGTCAATCGCGGCATCGTCGTGGGCGACGATCTCCGCACCAGCGATCCCGACATCTACGCGGTGGGCGAATGCGCCGAGCATCGCGGCCGCTGCTTCGGCCTGGTAGCCCCCTTGTGGGACATGGCCGAGGTGTGCGCCGCGCGTCTCGCGGGTGAGCGCGACGCGGTCTTCGCGACACCGGTGCTGTCGACCCGGCTCAAGATCACCGGCGTCGACCTGTTCTCGGCGGGGGCGCTCATGGCCGAGGCCGAGAGCGACGACGAGGTCACCTATCTCGATTTGGGCCGCCTCACCTACAAGAAGCTCGTGCTGCGCGAGGGGCGCATCGTGGGCGCCGTGCTCTATGGCGACGTCGCGGACGCTGCCTGGTACCTGCGCCTCATCGAGGAACGCGCCGAGATTTCGGCGCTCCGGCCCTTTCTCATCTTCGGCGAGGCTCATGCCGCCGCGGCCGGGGGCGCACCGGGCGCCGAGCCACATCTCGCGCCGTCGGCACCCGTGGTCGAGCTCCCGCTTCCGTCGCGCGCGGATTTCGAGCACGCCGTCGCGAGGGTCGCCCATGGCTGACGCCGTGCGCACCACCTGTCCCTATTGCGGCGTCGGCTGCGGCGTCGTGGCGCGCGTGCGCGACGGCCGCTTCGAGGTCGAGGGCGATGCGGACCATCCGGCCAATCGCGGCCGGCTTTGCGTCAAGGGCTCGGCGCTCGCCGAGACGGTCGACCTCAAGGACCGCCTCCTGGTGCCCAAGATCGGCGGCGCCGAGACGAGCTGGAACGCGGCGCTCGATCGCGTCGCCCATGAGTTCCGCGACGCGATCGCCCGTCACGGGCCGGACTCGGTCGCGTTCTACGTCTCGGGCCAGCTCCTGACCGAGGATTACTACGTCGCGAACAAGCTGATGAAGGGCTTCATCGGCAGCGCCAACATCGACACCAACTCGCGCCTGTGCATGTCCTCCTCGGTCGCGGGGCACGTGCGCGCCTTCGGCGCCGACACGGTGCCCGGCTGCTACGACGACTTGGAGCGCGCCGATCTCATCGTGCTCGTGGGCTCGAACGCGGCCTGGTGCCATCCCGTGTTGTTCCAACGCATCGAGGCGGCGCGCGCCCAACGCCCCGCGATGCGCCTCGTGACCATCGATCCGCGCCGCACCGCGACCGCCGACGCGAGCGACCTGCATCTGGCGCTCAAGCCCGGCACCGACGCGATCCTGTTCAACGGGCTTCTCGCCCATCTCGCGGCGACGGGTGCGGTCGACGAGGATTACGTGGCGCGCCATTGCGAGGGCTTCGGCACCGCGCTCGAGGCCGCGTGGGCAAGCCCCGAGCCCGCGCGCGGCTGCGATCTCGCACCGGGCGACCTCGCGACCTTCTATGACTGGTTCGCAAGCACCGAGCGCGTCGTCACCCTCTATTCCCAAGGCGTCAACCAGTCGACCAGTGGCACCGACAAGGTGAACGCGATCGTCAACTGCCATCTCGCGACCGGCCGCATCGGCCGTCCCGGCATGGGTCCCTTCTCGCTCACCGGCCAGCCCAACGCGATGGGCGGGCGCGAGGTGGGTGGGCTCGCGAACCAGCTCGCGGCGCACATGGATTTCGAGCCCGCGGCGCGCGACCGAGTGCGCCGCTTCTGGCGCACGCGGAAGGTCGCGCGCGGTCCCGGGCTCAAGGCGATCGACTTGTTCCAAGCGCTCGCGGCGGGGCGCGTCAAGGCGCTTTGGATCATGGCGACCAACCCGGCGGTGAGCCTGCCCGAGCTCGGCCTCGTGCAGCGCGCCCTCGGCGCCGGCGCGTTCGTCGCGCTCTCGGACTGCGTCGAGCGCACCGACACGGCGCGTTTTGCCCATGTGCTGCTGCCGGCGCTCGCCTGGGCCGAGAAGGATGGCACCGTCACCAATTCCGAGCGCTGCATCTCGCGCCAGCGCGCGATCCTGCCCGCACCCGGCGTCGCCAAGCCCGATTGGTGGATGATCTGCGAGGTCGCGAAGCGCCTCGGTTACGGGCGGCATTTCGCCTATTCGGGAC
Source organism: Alphaproteobacteria bacterium (assembly GCA_035509415.1). GTDB lineage: Bacteria > Pseudomonadota > Alphaproteobacteria > JACZXZ01 > JACZXZ01 > DATJLQ01. The sequence continues at coordinate 18,652 of DATJLQ010000061.1, read as the reverse complement.
CGGCCGCGATCTTCCGCGAGCATGCGCGCCTCTCGGCGTTCGAGAACGAGGGCACACGCGATTTCGATCTCGGCGGGCTGATCGACGCGAATTACGAGCGTCTCGGGCCGGTGCAGTGGCCGGTGCGCGCGGGCTCGGCCCCGAAGGCGCGCCTGTTCGCCAAGGGGCGCTTCTACCACGCGGATGGGCGCGCGCGCCTCGTCGCCGTCATGCCGCGGGCGCCGGCCGCGGCGCCCTCGGCCGATTGGCCGCTCATTCTCAATACCGGGCGCACGCGCGACCATTGGCACACGCTCACGCGCACCGCCAAGGCCGCGCGCCTCTGCCGCCACGAGCCCGAGCCGTGGTTGAGCGTCCATCCGGCGGATGCCGCGCGTTACGGACTCGTCGAGGGTGGCTTCGCCCATGTCGAGAGTGCTCATGGTGCGGCGCGCCTCCGCGTGCGCGTCGATACGCGCCAACGCCGCGGCGAGCTCTTCGCGCCCATGCATTGGAACGAGCAATTCGCCCACGATGCCGGCGTGGGCTCGCTCATCGGCGCCTACACGGACCCCGTCTCGGGCCAGCCCGAGCTCAAATGCGCGCCCGTGCGCGTGCGGCCGGCGCCGGTCGCGTGGGAGGCAACCCTCCTCGCGCGCGACAGGATCGCGATCCCCGAGGCCGACGTCCTCTGGTCCTGCGCCGCGGGCGAGGCGCATATCGCCTACCGGCTCGCGGGTGCCCGCGCGGTCGAGGATTGGGGCGATTGGGCGCGCGCGCATCTCGGGCCCGAAAGCGCCGACGAGGGCGATTGGATCGAATATCAGGACCGCGGCCTCGGCCTCTATCGCGCAGCGCTCCTGAGCGCGGAGCGTCTCGAGGCGGCGCTGTTCGTGGGTGCCCCCGGTGCGCGGCCGGGCATGGATTGGCTCGCGGGCCTGTTCGCCGAGCCGAGCGTCGCCGCGCGCGAGCGCGTGTCCTTGCTCGCGGGCGCGCCGGGCGCGGTGGCCGCCACGGGGCCAATCGTGTGCGCCTGCCACCAGGTCGGGCGCGCCGCGATCATGGAGGCGATCCAACGTCACGGTCTTTCGACCGCGGAGGAGATCGGCCGGCTCCTCAAAGCGGGCACCAATTGCGGCTCCTGCGTTCCCGAGCTGCGGGCACTCTTGCGCGAAACCGCCGCGGCGGCGGATTCCGCGCCGCGTCCCGCCCGCCGGGCGGTCCAGCTTTCATTGGAGGAGGAGAGGCTATGAAGACCCATAAGGTTGAGCAGCTCATCATCGCGACGGTGGGCTTCTTCTGGTGCTTTCTCATGTGGTTCTCGACCGCGGCCTTCAGCCCGAGCATCGCGGCCCACTACCATCTCAGCATCAAGGCGCTCGGCCTCCTCGCGAGCTCGGCGATCTGGATGGCGCCCGTGGGCCGCATCGTCGCGGGCTGGGCGTCCGACCGGTTCGGCGCCCCGCGCACCTTCGCCTTCATCCTCGCGGCCTGCGGCCTGGTCTCGATCGCGTCCGCCTACACGACCAACTACGACCTCCTGTTCGCCGAGCGCGTGATCGTGGCGATCGCGGGCGTCTCGTTCGTGGTCGGCATCCAGCACGTCGCCCAGTGGTTCGACGCCCACGAGATCGGCACCGCCGAGGGCCTCTATGCCGGCACCGGCAATGTCGGCGCGGGCATGGGGGCGCTGCTGCTGCCGCGCATCTTCGGCATCGACTATCACGCGGCGTTCCTCTGGCTCGGCGCGATCGCGCTCGTGATCGCGGGCTGGTACCTCGCGCGCGGCAGTGCGGCCAAGACCGTCGAGCGGCGCGAGCTCGCGCGCGGTCGCAGCAACGTGCGCGGCACGGTGTTCGTCTGGAGCCGCTACATCGCGATCGCGCTCATGCTCGCCTACGCCATGTCGTTCGGCCTCGAGATCGCGATGAACGCGTGGCTCCCGGGCTACTTCACGCGCGGCTTCCACGACGCGATCCTGGCCTTGGGCTTCTCGAGCGTCGCCGGCGTCCAGATCGCGGCCGGCACCTTCGCCGCGGTCGAATCCTTCTGCGCCTCGCTGTTCCGGCCCTTCGCGGGCTTCATGTCGGATCTGTTCCAGCGCAAGGGCTGGACGCCGCTGCCCTTCATCGCGAAGTCGCTGCCCTACGCGCCGCGCCTCCACTGGCTCGGCATCGCGCTCATCCTGATCACGCTCGCGATGGCGGCGCTCACGGTCGCGGGGCTCACGGGCTCGCTGCATCTCTCGGTGATCGTGCTGGTCGCGTTCGGGATTTTCCTCTCGTTCGGGACCGGCGGCACCTTCGCCCTGGTGCCGCTCCTGTTCCCCGACCGCCCGGGCATCGCCGCCGGCTTCATCGGCGGCGTCTCGACCGCGGCGGGCATCGTCTACCCGCTGGTGTTCGCGAGCGGCGCGAACATCCACATGGGCTACCTCTACGTCGCCCTCTACATGTTCGTGCCGTTCGTCCTGTTCTACTTCTGGGCCGCGCGCTACGAGCGCCACCCCGAGGAGCACGGGTTGTTCAACGACCGTCTCGCGGCCGAGAAGGCCTGAGCCGGAGATAACGTCGTCGTCAACGCCCAATTGGAAGAGGTCAAGCCATGAGTACGACCGCCCACGCCGCCCAGAGCGGCACCAACGAGCCCTGGTTCAAATACGGCGTCGCGTTCCTTTCGCTCGAGATGGCGATCGCGATCGCGGTGAGCGCCTACTCGCTCTACATGACGTTCCACGGCCTGGGCGGGTTCCCGGGCAAGCACTGAGGCGCGGCCTTTGCGCAACGGGGTCCCGGGCCCGATCCCGGGAAACGAGGGGAGACCGACATGTACCAAGACACGGTGGACTACTTCGCCAATCTCTCGGTCAAGAAAGCCGATTACCTGAGACGCTCGCCGTTCGGCTTCTGGATCAGCTCGATGATGGCCGGCGCCTATGTCGGCATCGGCATCATCCTGATCTTCTGCGTCGCGTCCGACATCGAGCCGGCCTACCGGGCGCTCGTGATGGGGACCTCGTTCGGGATCGCCCTCACGCTGGTCGTGTTCGCGGGCTCGGATCTCTTCACCGGCCACACGATGTACATGTCGCTCGGAATCCTGCGCGGCCGGATCGGTTGGAGCGACCTCGGCTCGTCCTGGCTCATGACCTGGGCCGGCAACCTCGCGGGGGCTGCGCTGCTCGCGATCATCTTCGTCAAGGGCGGCGGCGGAGCGATGCTCGGCTCCAAGAGCCAGTTCCTCATGACCGTCGCGGCGGCGAAGATGAACGGCACGCCGCTCGCCCTCTTCTGCCGCGCGGTCCTGTGCAACTGGCTCGTGTGCCTCGCCCTCTGGATGGCGGCGCGCATGACCAACGACACGGCGAAATGCATCGCGATCTTCTGGTGCCTGTTCGGCTTCATCGGCAGCGGCTACGAGCACTCGATCGCGAACATGACGATCTTCGCGGTGGCGCTCCTGGGGAATCATCCCGCCACGGTTTCGGTCGGCGGCATGTTCCACAATCTCCTGTGGGTCACGCTCGGCAACATCGTGAGCGGCGCCGTCTTCATGGGTGCTGGCTACTGGGCGGCGTCCAGGGTCTCGCTCGCACCCATGCCGGCCGGGGGTCCCGAGGCCAAGAGCGCCGTCGCGGCGGAATGAGAGGCCGCGACGCCGCGGCCGATGGTGGAGGAGGGCATCATGAACGCGGAGCAGATCGCGCTCGTGCAATCGTCGTTCGAGACGGTGAAGCCGATCGCGGACGAGGCGGCGGCGCTGTTCTACGGCCGCCTGTTCGAGACGGCGCCGCACGTGAAGCCGCTTTTCCGCGGCGACATGGCGGCGCAGGGCAAGAAGCTCATGGCGACGATCGCGGTGGTGGTGGGCGGCCTCGACCGGCTCGAGACCGTGCTCCCTGCCGCGAGCGCGCTCGCCAAGCGGCACGTGGAGTACGGCGTGCGCGCGGCCGATTACGATGCGGTCGGCGCCGCCCTGCTTTGGACCCTCGAGCGCGGGCTGGGTGCGGCCTGGACGCCCGCCGTCGCCGAGGCCTGGACCGAGGCCTATGGCGTGTTGTCGGGCTACATGATCGCCGAGGCCTATGGCGGCGGGAGCCGCGCGGCCGAATGAGCCCCGCGCGCGCCAAGGGCGATCCATGAACGCGCCCGAGCCGGTCCCGGGCGGCGAGTTCGCCGACGAGCAGAAGCGCTATCTCGAGGGCTTCGCCTCGGGCTTCTCGGCGGGCCGCGTCGCGCGCGCGCAAGTCTCGCCGGGTGGAAACGGAAGCGAGCCCGCGGGCGAGCCCACCGGCCCCGACGCCGCGCACATCAAGGCGCAGGACCGGTTCCTCCGCGCGGGCAAGAAGCTCGCCGACCCGGAGAAGTTCAAGCGCGAGCTCCATCCCTTCGACGGCTACGAGCGCCTCAAGGCGCAGGCGGCGGCGAACGAGGCGCCGAAGCCGCCGGACAATTTCCGCTGGCGCTTTCTCGGCCTGTTCTACGTCGCCCCCGCGCAAGACTCCTATATGTGCCGCCTGCGCATGCCGAACGGCATCCTGCGCCACGCCCAGCTCGCTGCCCTGGGCGATCTCGCCGAGCGCTATGGCGGCGGCTACGCGCACGTGACCACGCGCGCCAACATCCAGATCCGCGAGATCGCGCCCCGGAACGCGGTCGCCATGATCGAGGCGGTGCAGGAGATCGGCCTCTGCTCGCGCGGCGCGGGCGCCGATAATATTCGTAACGTCACCGGCACGCCGACCGCGGGCATCGACCCCAAGGAGCTCATCGACACGCGCTCCTATGCGCGCGAATGGCATTTCCACATCCTCAACGACCGCTCGCTCTACGGCATCCCGCGCAAGTTCAACGTCGCCTTCGACGGCGGCGGCACCATCGCGGCTCTCGAGGACACCAACGACATCGGCTTCCAGGCGGTCGAGGTGAAGGACGGATTCGGCGTCGAGGCGGGCGTGTGGTTCAAGCTCGTGCTCGGCGGCATCACCGGCCATCGCGACTTCGCACGCGCGACCGGGATCGCGGTCAGGCCGGCCGAGGCGACCGCCGTCGCCGACGCGGTGGTGCGCGTCTTCATCGACCATGGCGACCGCACCAATCGCGCCAAGGCGCGGCTCAAATACGTGCTCGACGGATTCGGGATCGAGAAGTTCCTCGCCCTCGTCGAGGAGAAGCTGGGGCGCACGCTCGCGCGGGTCCCCGACGCGGCGCTCTTGCCGCGGCCCGAGCCCGACCGCGCGGCCCATATCGGCGTCCATGCGCAGAAGCAGGCGGGGCTGTTCTGGATCGGCGTGGCGCTCCCGGTGGGCAAAATGAGCGCCGAGCAGATGCGCGGCCTCGCGCGCGTCGCGGCCGACCATGGCGACGGCGACATCCGCCTCACGGTTTGGCAGAACCTCTTGATCTCCGGCGTCGCCGAGGATCGCGTCGCGGCGGTCCGGGCCGAGATCGCGTCCCTCGGGCTTTCGATCGAGGCGAGCAGCCTGCGCACGGGGCTCATCGCCTGCACCGGCAATGTGGGCTGCAAGTTCGCGGCTTCGGACACCAAGCGCCACGCCGAGGAGATCGCGCACTGGTGCGACGCGCGCGTCCGGCTCGACACGCCCCTCAACATCCATCTGACCGGCTGCCCCAATTCCTGCGCCCAGCACTATATCGGCGATATCGGGCTCCTCGCCTGCAAGGTCGAGGGGGCCGAGGGCAGCGAGCCGGTCGAGGGCTATCACATCCTGGTGGGCGGCGGTGCCGGTGCCGACGCGCGCCTCGCGCGCGAGCTCTTCCGCGACGTGAAGGCGAGCGACGCGCCGCGCACGATCGAGGGCATGCTGCGCGCCTATCTCGCCCACCGCGCGGGGCCGGACGAGACCTTCCTCGCCTTCGCAACGCGTCACGAGCTCGATGCGCTCAAATCCCTCATGCTCGCGGAGGCCGTGTCGTGACCGACCAGGCGCAGCCGCCGCTCGTCGAGCTGATCCCGGCCACGGCACCCTTCACGCCCGCGCAACGCGCCTGGCTCAACGGCTTCTTCAACGGCCTCATGAGTGCCGAGGCGAAGGCGGCGCCCAATTCCACCGCGCCCGCGGCACCGACACCCGGCGCCGCGCCGGGCGACGGCGACGACGGCGAGGCGCCCTGGCACGACCAGACCTTGCGTCTCGATGATCGCATGAAGCTCGCGCAAGGCCGTCCCCTGCGACGGCGCATGATGGCGGCGATGGCGCAGCAGGATTGCGGCCAATGCGGCTACAATTGCGCGGATTATGCGGACGCGCTCTTCCTCAAGAAGGAGGGGCGGCTCAATCTGTGCGTGCCGGGCGGCAAGGAAACCGCGCGCGCGCTGAAGACGCTTTATGGCGAGATGGGTGCGGTCCCGGCGGCCGCGGCCGCGCCGGCTTCGGCGGCGGCGACCGAGCCCGCGGCGCCCGGCTATTCGCGCGACAATCCGGTCGAATCGACGCTGCTCGCGCGCCGGCGCCTCAACAAGCCGGGCTCGGAGAAGGACACTTGGCACGTCGAGTTCGATCTCGGCGAGAACGGCCTGGTCTATGCGCCGGGCGATTCCTTCGGCGTCTACCCGACCAACGACCCGAGCCTCGTCGCGTCCGTGATCGCGGCCCTCGGCGCCGCGCCCGAGACGCCGGTCGGCGACAAGACGCTCGCCGAAACGCTCGCCGCGTCCGTCTCCCTCGGCACGGCACCCGACGCGCTCTTCCAGCTCTTCTCCTATCTCGCGGGCGGCAAGACGCGTCAGAAGGCGCTCATGCTGGCCAAGGGCGAGGACCCGGACGGCGATGCCGCGTCCCTCGACGTGCTGGCCGCCCTCGAGAAGTTCGCCGCCTGCCGCCCGAGCGCCGAGGCCTTCATCGAGGCCCTCGAGCCGCTCCAGCCGCGCCTCTATTCGATCGCGTCGTCGCTCAAGACCGAGCCCGGCAAGGTCGCCCTCACCATCGACGCGGTGCGTTATCGCGTGGGTGCGCGCGAGCGGCTCGGCGTCGCCTCCACCTTCTGCATCGACCGGCTGGCACCGGGAGCGAGGCTGCGCACCTACGTGCAGAAGGCGCACGGCTTCGGCCTGCCCGCCGACCCGGCCGTGCCCATCATCATGATCGGGCCGGGCACCGGCGTGGCCCCGTTCCGCGCCTTCCTCCACGAGCGCAAGGCGACCGGCGCCGGGGGCCGCAACTGGCTCTTCTTCGGCCATCAGCACCGTGCTTTCGATTTCTTCTACGAGGAGGAGTTCGCGGCGATGCAGGCCGCGGGCCTCCTCACGCGCCTCACCCTCGCCTGGTCGCGCGACGACACGGCCAAGATCTACGTCCAGGACCGCATGCGCGAGGTGCGCCAGGATCTCTGGGCCTGGATCGCGGAGGGGGCGCATATCTACGTGTGCGGCGACGCGAAGCGCATGGCGAAGGACGTCGAGAACGCGTTGGTCGAGATCGTCGCGGCCTGCGGCATGCGCTCGGCCAACGAAGCGGTCGCCTTCGTCGCCGGGCTCAAGAAAAGCGGGCGCTACCAGGCCGACGTCTATTGAGGCGGCGCGCCGCCGCGGCACCGGCCGGGGCCAGAAATTTCTTGACCGTTTGGTCAAGTCTCTCCATATTCACCCCTTTTTCCGGGGCCGGGCGCGGATGCGCGACGGGTCCGGGGAGAGGCGCATAAGGCCATGAAAAAGCACGTAATCCTGACTTCCCACCCGCGCGGCCAGAGCCCGTCGCTGGCGATCAGGTGGGGCGCCGCGAGTGCCGCCGAGCGCGGCCCGCTCATCGCGAACGCGAGCGCCAAGGGCGGCAAGAACGTGATCGGCCAGCATGCCGGCACCTATGCGGTCTACCGCGCGCTCGCGATCACCGCCGGGAAGCTCAACCCGATCCACATCCCCGACCTCACCAACACGGCACCCGCCGAGCCCATCGGCCCCCACGCCCAATGGTTCGATGCGGACAAGATCGTCTCGCTCGATCCCTGGGGTCACATGGTGGCCGAGGCGTTCGCCGACCGGCTCGCCGAGGGGTGGGACATCCGGCCCACCATCGCCGTCACCAAGGCGCACATCAACATGCCCGAGCTGCAGCAGGCGATCGCGGCCAAGCGCCTCGAGCCCGACGGCAAGATCCTGTTCGAGGACGGCAGCGTCAAGGTGACCAAAGCGGCGATCGAGCCGGTCTGGTACCTGCCGGGGATCGCGAAGCGCTTCGGCGTCGCCGAAAGCGCCTTGCGCCGCGGCCTGTTCGAATACACGGGCGGGATGTTTCCCGAGCTCGTGACGCGCCCCGACCTTCACGTGTTCCTCCCGCCCATCGGCGGCCTCACGGTCTATTTCTTCGGCGACGTGGCGGCGATCGGCGACCCCAAGAGGAAGCTCGCCTGCCGCGTGCACGACGAATGCAACGGCTCGGACGTGTTCGGCTCCGACATCTGCACCTGCCGGCCCTATCTCGTGCACGGCATCGAGCTGTGCATCGCGACCGCGCAGGAGGGCGGCGCCGGCCTCGTGGTCTATAACCGCAAGGAAGGCCGCGCCCTCGGCGAGGTGGTCAAGTTCCTGGTCTACAATGCGCGGAAGCGCCAGGACGGCGGCGACCGTGCCGAGAAGTATTTCGAGCGCACCGAATGCATCGCGGGCGTCCAGGACATGCGGCTCCAGGAGCTGATGCCCGACGTACTCCACTGGCTCGGCATCACGCGCATCGACCGCTTCGCCTCCATGAGCGACTTGAAGTTCAAGCCCATCGTCGACAGCGGCATCGAGGTGGTGGAGCGCGTCGAGATTCCGCCCGGCCTCATCCCGCCCGACGCCCAGGTGGAAATGGACGCGAAGAAGGCGGCCGGCTACTTCACCGCGCGGGTGCCCGACGAGACCGAGCTCGAGCGCGCCAAGGGCCGCGGCCTCACCGAATAAGCATGCGCGCCGCCCCCAACGACGCGACCCGCGCGGCGATCGACTGGCTGCTCTCGCCCGACGCGGTGCGCGCGCGCGGGCGGCAGATGCTCGGCCTATGCGAGGCGGGCAAGCTCCGGCATTTCGCCTATGACGGCTCGAAGCTCGCGAGCACGGTCGCGCTCGTGCTCGATACGATGCGCGCGAATTATCCCACGCTCGAGATCCCGTTCCACAGCCGCTGGCGCCATTTCACCGTGGGCGGACGGGACCGCTGGGCGGAACTCGAGAAATCCCTCGAGTCCGCGTCGCGCGACGAGATCGCGCGCATCCGCTTCGATCTCGCGGTGGTGAGCGTGCTGCTCGATGCGGGCACGGGCGGCGCCTGGTCCTATCGCGGCGCCGACGGCGCCACCTACGGGCGCTCCGAGGGGCTCGCGGTCGCGAGCTTCGAGGGGTTTGCGGGCGGCCTCTTCTCCGGCGCGCGCGCGGCACCCTTGCGCGCCGATGCGGCCGGTCTCAAATCGCTGAGCGCCGCACGGCTCGCCGACGCGATGCAGGTGACGCCCTCGAATCCGCTCGCCGGGCTCGAGGGGCGCGCCTCCTTGCTGCGCAATTTGGGGTCAGCGCTCGAGGCCCATCCCGAGCTTTTCGGCACGCCCGCGCGTATCGGCAATCTGTTCGACGCGTTGAAGCGCCGGGCGCGCGGCGACGCCCTCCCCGCGCCTGCGATTCTCGCGGCCCTGCTCCACGGGCTCGGCTCGATCTGGCCCGGGCGCGAGAGGCTGGACGGCGTCGATCTCGGCGACACCTGGCGCCACGGTGCGATCCGCGCCGAAACGGGCGAAGACCCCGCGACCGGCGGCCTCGTCCCGTTCCACAAGCTCTCCCAATGGCTCGCCTATTCGCTCATCGAGCCCCTCGAGGCGGCGGGCGTGGCGGTCGTGGAGATCGACCGGCTCACCGGTCTCGCCGAATACCGCAATGGCGGCCTCATGATCGATGCGGGCCTGATCGTCGCGCGCGAGCCCGCGCTTCTGCGGCGGGCACTCAAGCCGGGCGACGAGGCGGTCGTCGAATGGCGCGCCCTCACCGTGGCCCTCCTCGACCGTATCGCCGAGGCGTTGCGCATGCGTCTCGGCCTCGATGCCGCGTCATTGCCGCTCGCGCGCGTGCTCGAGGGCGGGACCTGGGCGGCCGGACGCGCGCTTGCGCGCACGCGCCGCGCCGATGGCGGACCGCCGCTCGCGATCGAGAGCGACGGCACCGTGTTCTGAGATCGCAGCTCAGGGAACCCCCATGACCCAGAACCTTTTCGTCATCGACCACCCCCTCGTGCAGCACAAGCTCAGCCTGATGCGGCGCAAGGACACTTCGACCGGCCAGTTCCGCCAGCTCATGCGCGAGATCAGCCCCTTCATGCTCTACGAGGCGACGCGCGACCTGCCGCTTGCCCCAACGCCGGTCGAGACCGTGCTCGGCCACCTCGAGGCGCCCATGATCGAGGGCAAGAAGCTGTGCCTGGTGCCGATCCTGCGTGCGGGGCTCGGCTTCGTCGATGCGATGCTCGATCTCGTGCCGTCTGCGCGCGTCGGCCATATCGGCCTCTACCGCGAGCCCGAGACGCTGGTCGCGGTCGAGTATTACATGAAGCTCCCCGAGGACATCGCCGAGCGGCGCACGATCCTGCTCGATCCCTTGCTCGCGACCGGCCATTCGGCCTCGGCGGCGCTGAGCCGGCTCAAGGAAGTGGGCGTCGTCAACGTGAAGTTCGTCTGCCTGATCGCGGCGCGCCAGGGAATCGAGACGGTGCATGCCGAGCATCCGGAGGTGCCGATCTACACCGCCGCCATCGACCCGGCCCTCGACGCCCACGGCTACATCGTGCCTGGATTGGGAGACGCGGGTGACCGTCTCTTCGGCACGAAATAACGCGGCCCCCGCGGCGCGCCCGAGCGCGGCCAAGGGCCGCATCCGGCGCTCCAACGAGGAGGCGATCCTGCGCGCGGCCGAGAGCGAGTTCGCGCGCGCGGGCTTCAAGGGGGCGCGCGTCGCCGAGATCGCGCGGCGCGCGGGCATCCCGCAGGCAAACCTCCATTATTATTTCAAGGGGAAGCGCGCCCTCTACCGCGCCGTGCTCGATAATATCCTCACCCTCTGGCTCGCCGAGACCGACATCATCCGGCATGAGAGCGATCCCGCCGCCGCGATCGAGCAATATGTGCGCATGAAGATGCATTTCTCGCGCCGCTATCCCGAGGCGTCCAAGGTGTTCGCGAACGAGGTGATCCACGGCGCGCGCGAGCTCGGGCCGTACTTGCGCAAGGAGCTCAAGGATCTCGTCGACGACCGCGCATCGGTGCTCGAGGGCTGGATGCGCACAGGGCGGATGGCGCCGCTCGATCCGCGCCACCTGTTCTTCTTCATCTGGGCCGCGACCCAGACCTACGCCGATTTCGAAACCCAAGTGCGCGCCGTGCTCGGCGTGAAGCGTCTCGACGACGACGCCTACACGCGCGCGACCGAGGAGATCGTGGCGCTCGTGCTACGCGCTTGCGGATTCCCCCATGTCGCGATCCACCACGGCACCAGGCGCCGCATGCGGGGTCCGTCGAAGCGGCGAGCGGCTCAGTAGGGCCGGTTCCCCGGCACAACGATCGCGTCCATCGTCGTGTTCGGGTTGCGCACCTGGCCCGGCGCCATGGCGGGACGCTGCCGACGGCCCCAGCCCGCGGGCCCGACCACCTCGCCGTCCTTCATCACCACGCGGCCGCGCACCAGCGTCATGACCGGAACGCCGCGCACGCGGCGGCCGTGATAGGGCGTCACCTTCGAGCGCGAATGGAGCTTCTCCGCGAGGATCGTCTCCTCGCGCGCGAGATCGACGATCGCGATGTCGGCATCCGAGCCCGGCGCCAGCACGCCCTTCCGCGGGTAGAGCCCGAAGGCGCGCGCCGGTGCCGTGCACGCCATGCGCACATATTCCTCGAGCGTCAGACGGTTGCCGTTGACCCGGTCGAGCATGAGGCGCATCGAGGTCTCGACGCCCGGAAAGCCGCAGCTGCAGTCCCAGATGCTCGCGCGGTCCTTCTCGCTCGGGAGGTGCGGCGCGTGGTCGGTCGAGAGCATGTCGATGGTGCCGTCGAGAAGCGCCTCGAACAGCGGCTCCTGCTGGCCGGGCTCGCGGATCGGCGGATTGACGCGCAGCACCGCCCCGCCCGGCTTCAGCATGTCGTCGGTCGAGAGCAGGAAATATTGCGGGCAGGTCTCGACCGTGAGGTCGACGCCGCGCGCCTTGGCGTCGCGGATGAAGGGCAGGCTGCGCCGCGTGCTCTCGTGCGCGATGTGGACGCGGGCACCGGTCCATTCGGCGAAGATCGCGGTGCGGTTCAAGGCCTCGAGCGCGCAAACGTCCGGGCGCGCCGCCAGGTGCGCGAGCACGTCCTTGCGCCCCGCCGCCTTCATGCGCGCCTCGCGCCGGAACAGGATGGGCGAATTCTCGGCATGCACCGTACAGCGGAGGCCGAGCCCGGCCAGAATCTCGAACCCCTCGAGCACGGCACCGTCCGACGGGCACGGAAGATTCCCCGTCGTGTTGCCGAGGAAGAGCTTGAAGCCGATGGCCCCCGCCGCCGCGAGCGGCTTCAGCTGGTCGAGATTGTCCTCGCCCAAAAGGCCGTAGATGCCGTAATCGACCACCGCCTGCGCCGCCGCCGCGCGCTCCTTGAGCGCGAAAGTCTCGACCGCGTCGGTCGGCGGATCGGTGTTGGGCATCTCGAACACGGTCGTGACCCCGCCCGCCGCCGCCGCCGCGGTGCCGGTGCCCCAATCCTCCTTGTACTCGAGGCCGGGCTCGCGGAAATGGACGTGGGCGTCGATCGCGCCGGGCAGCACGTAGCGCCCGCGCGCGTCGATGGTCTCGCGCGCCTCCGGCATGGTCTCGCGCGGACCGATCGCGGCGATCTTGCCGCCCTCGATCGCGACGCTCGCGGCGACGCGCCCGGTCGCGTTCACGACCGTGCCGCCATGGATCACGAGATCGACCGCCCCACCCGTCATCGCCCTCTCCTCACATCGCCCAGCCGTCTCACATCGCCCAGCCGCCGTCGACCGCGAGGTCCTGGCCGGTGATCTGGCGCGCGCGGTCGCTCGCGAGGAACAGGACCGCGTCGGCGATGTCGTCCCCGGTCGAGACGCGCCGCAGCGCGTATTCCTCGGCGTGGCGCGCGCGCGCCGCCTCGACGCTGATGCCGAGGGCGCGCGCCATGTCGGTGCAGACGCGCTCGAAGCGCGGCCCCTCCACCATGCCCGGGCAGACATTGTTGACGTTGACGTTGTAGGGCCCGGCCTCGAGGGCCGCCGACTTGGAAATCCCGCGCAAGCCCCATTTCGAGGCGCTGTAGGCGCTGCGCCCGGCGCGCCCGCGCAGCCCGAAGGTGCCGCCGATGTTGACGATCTTGCCGTAGCGCTGGGCCATCATCACCGGCATCACCGCGCGCATGGTGAGGAAGCAGCCGGTGACGTTGAGGCGCAAAATGTCCTCGAACTCCTGGGGCGTGGTCTCCCAGAAGCTCTTGCCGAGCGGGCCCGAGCCGCCCGCGACGTTGACCAGGATGTCGATGCGGCCCTTGAACGCGGCCTTGGTCGCGGCGACCATCGCATCGACCTCGTCCTCGTTGGTGACGTCGCACGCGACGTATTCCACGCGCCGGCCGAGGGCTTCGACCTCCGCCACGACCGGCTCGATCGCGTCCGTATCGCGGCCGGCGAGCATGAGGTGGGCGCCGGCTTTCGCGAGTGCCAACGTAATGCTGCGCCCCATGCCCTTGGCGGGGCCGGTCACGATGGCGATTCTGTCGGCGAGATCCATGCGGCTCGATCCTCGTTCCTTGCCCTCGAACGGCGTCAGGTGCCGCTGCGCGGCGGCTTCCGCCTCGCGCGCGCGCGACTGCGCCCGAGGCCGGCGATCAGGTCGCCCGAGCGCAGAATGAATCCGTAAAGCTCGCGCACCAGAAAACGCGTCGCCTCGGTGCAGAAGGCGGGCGAGCTGGTCGCGGCACAATCCTCGACCAGCACGCAGTCGTAGCCGAGGAAGCTCGCGTCCTGGAGCGTCGCGAGCACGCAGCGGTCGAGATTGACGCCCGCGAAAAGGAGCGTCGTGACGCCGAGATTGCGCAGGATCGCGTCGAGCTCGCTGTGCCAGAAGCCGCTGAAGCGCGACTTCTCAACCCTGATGTCGCGCGGCGACGGCGCGAGCGCGGCGACGATCTCCGCGCCCCAGCTCCCGCGCACGAGAAAGCGACCCTTGCCCGCGCCATTCCGGGCGCCGTAGCCGAGCGACGCTCCCTTGCGCCCGCCCGCGTAAAGCAGGTTGGGCGGAAGGCTCAGAAGATCGGGCCGGATGCCCCAATTGAGCCAGATCACCGGCACGCCCGCGCGCCGCAACGCGGGCAGCAGCTTCTTGAGAGGCGCCATGGGTGCCTGCACCGCGGCCAAGTCGACGCCGCGCCGATCCATCCAGCCGCCGGGCGCGCAGAAATCGTTCTGCATGTCGATCACCAGGATCGCGGTGCGATTGAGGTCGAGGCGGAGCGAAGCGGGCTCGGCCGCCGTCTCGACGATGCGCGGCTCGGGTGCTGCGCGCGTTAGGTCGACGCGGCCGCGCGCGATGCGCCAGCGATTGAGCGGGCCCGCCCCGAGATCGGACATCGCCCCTCCCTCGAGGATGCGGCCGGCGCCCCGGGGGCGCCGGCCCCTCCGTTACGGGAACTTCCGGTCGGCGAGCGGCGGCAGGAACTTGCCCGTGTAGATTTCCGCCACCGTCGGCTTGCGCTTCAGGTGGAACGTGCTCACCACCACGTCGATGCCCTCCTCGAGGCGCTTCGGATCGACCGTGCCGAAACCCTTCGCCTTGGCGTGCGCCGTCGCGATCTGGTTGTCGAACAGCCAATGGAGCTTCTCGAGCTCGATGTCGGGCTTGGTGAGGGGCTCGTGCTTCACGAGCGCCGCGATCGCGGCCTTCGGGTCCTTGTAGGCGGCCATGTAGCCCCTGACCACCGCGCGCACCAGGCCCTTGATCGCCGCCGGATGCTTCTCGGCGAACGCCTTCGAGACCAGGATCGAGTTGCTGTAGAGGTTGAGGCCGTAATCCGCGTAATAGAAGATCTTCACCTGGTCGCGTGGCACGCCGAGGCCCTTGAGCGCGAACCAGGAGGTCGAATCGAAGCCGGTCACCGCCTGCACGTCGCCCTTCACCAGGAGCGGCTCGCGCAGGTTCGGGGCCACGTTCTCGAACTTGATCTTGCTCATGTCGATCCCGGTCTTCTTGGCGAAGGTCGGGAACATCTGGTAGCCGGTATCCTGCTGGGGCGCTCCGATGGTCTTCCCGATCAGGTCCAGCGGCTTCTCGATGCCGTACTTCTTGAGCGTGATCACCGCCATGGGCGAGCGGTCGTAGAAGACCAGCACCGCCTCCTGCTCCTTGTCGGGATGCTCGGCGTCGAACTGGACCATGGTGTTGATGTCGCCGAAGCCCGCGTCGTAGGCGCCGCTCGCGATGCGCGTGATCACCGC
This sequence comes from Alphaproteobacteria bacterium, assembly GCA_035509415.1. GTDB lineage: Bacteria > Pseudomonadota > Alphaproteobacteria > JACZXZ01 > JACZXZ01 > DATJLQ01. The sequence goes on along the minus strand of DATJLQ010000061.1, from coordinate 3,220 downwards.
CGACGAGCCGATGCCCGCGTCGAGCGTCACGTCGAGCCCTTCCTGCTTGAAGTAGCCGCGATCCTCCATGAGATAGAAGGCGGCGTTCGAGCCGTCCGCCTTCCAATTGAGGCTGAAGCGGATCGCCGTGGCCGCATGGGCCGACGGCGCGATCCCCGCGACCAGCGCGAGGGCCGCGCACCCCGCGAGCGCCGCCATGAGGCGCCGGCGCGCGGTCTTCGATTCCCAGACCCGTCCCTTGTTCATCGCTCGATCTCCTTGATTGGAGGGCATTCCCACCCGACGGGACGGCGCGAGGCTCTCCCGCCGCTCCTTTTCGCCCTAGGATGCGCCCGCGCGAGCGATCGCAGCTAGAACAATTATCGCCGCGAAGCGATGCCGAATCGGCACCGCTGGCGCCGCCCCGTCACGCGTCGGCGAGCTCGATCTTGAGCGTCTCGAGGAACGCCGCCGCCGCGACCGTGGGCGTGCGGTCGCGCCGGGTCGCGAGCACGAGCCGGCCCACCGCCGCGCGTTCCATGAGCGGAAGCGCCACATGGGTCCCGCGGATGAGCTTGCGCCTGGCGCCGAGGGCGAGCTGGAAATAGACGCCCGGGCCGCCCAGCGCGTAGGTTTCCATGAATTGGAATGAATTCGACACGATCGCCGGCGTGATGCGCAGATTGGCCTGCTGCAGCATGCGCTCGAGCATGACGCGCCCGCCCTTGGAGAGGTCGGCGATCGCGAGCGGGTAGTCGCGGCATTGATGGAGGCGCACCGAGGGCTGGTTCGCGAGCGGGTGGCGCCGCGCGACCACCGCGTGGATGCGCTGCTCGACCTCGGCGATCGAGCGCAGGTCCGCATGGGGCGGGGGGTTGAGCACGAGGCCGAGATCGTAATCGTCGGCGACGATGCCGGCGACGATCTCGGCGGTGCCGGCGAGGGTCACCTGGAACTGGACGCGCGGGTAGCTCTTCTGGAAGCGCGCGACCGCGTCGGGCAGGAGCGAGCCCATGACCGCCTCGATCGCCGCGACTTTCACGGTGCCGCGGCGCAACCCCTTCAGGTCCTCGATCTCGGAGCGCACGCGCGCGAGGTCCGAGCTCACCTGGCGCACGTGATGGACGAAGATCTCCCCCGCCGCGGTCAGGCGCACGCCGCGCGGCAGGCGCTCGAACAGCTCGGTGCCGAGCTCGCGCTCGAGGGAGAGGATGCTGCGCGTGACCGCGGTCGAGGCGACGTTGAGCTGCTGGGCCGCCTTGCGGATCGAGCCCAGGCGCGCGGCCAAGTCGACGTAACGCAGGGTCTTGAGGTGGTGCATTCCGCTCGCGGCCATGGCGCCGAGTAACCCACGCGCGGCCGCCGCGCGTCAAGGGGAGCGGTGCCGAACGGGCATCGCTTCGGGCCCGAAATTGTTCTGGATGCGAGCGCTCGATTGGCCCCATCCTGGTCCCGGACGGGTTTCGCCGCGCCGCGATAAGATTTTGAGTTTCCTTGTTTTCCTTGGCGCCGAAGCGGCTAGACTGGCGTCCGGCGAAGGGAGGACCGAACCGAAGCATGTCAGCCAGCGAGGCCGCCATTCAGCGCGTTGCGGCGCCGAGCGCCGGTGCCGAGCCCGCGGCGCCGTCCGCCCCGCGCCGCCACATCGTCGAGATGGACGAGGTCTCGCTCGCCTACGGCGTGGGCGGCACCCTTGCGGTCAAGGACCTCCATCTCAAGATCGACGAGGGCGAGTTCGTCGCGGTGGTGGGCCCGTCGGGTTGCGGCAAGTCCTCGCTCATGAAGCTCGTGAGCGGCCTGGTGCCGCCGACCGAGGGGGCGATCGTGGTGGCCGGGAAGGAAGTGTCCGGGCCGCTCAAGATCGTCGGCATGGCGTTCCAGAACCCGACCATGCTGCCCTGGCTCACCATCCGCCAGAACATCATGCTGCCGCTCAAGATCGTCGAGCCCTACAAGTCGGCGTTCCGCGCCAAGCGCAACGGCGAGTTCCGCGAGCGCGCCGAGGCGCTTCTCGCGCAGGTCGGGCTCGGCGCCTTCGGCGACAAGCGCCCGTGGCAACTCTCGGGCGGCATGCTGCAACGCGCCTCGCTCTGCCGCGCGCTCATCCACGAGCCGAGCCTCCTGATGCTCGACGAGCCGTTCGGCGCCCTCGACCAGTTCACGCGCGAGGATCTCTGGGCCGTGCTCCAGGACCTCTGGATGGCGAAGAAGCCGACCGTGATCCTGGTCACCCACGATCTGCGCGAGGCGACCTATCTCGCGAACCGCATCCTGGTGATGAAGGCGCGGCCCGGCCGCATCATCCGCGACCAGCCGGTCCCCTTCGCGCGCCCGCGCACCATCGACATCACCTACGCCAACGAATTCGCCGACGAGCTTCTGTCGCTGCGCCACGCCATCTTCGATGCGCGCGGCGACGACGGCACCGCCGCCGCACCCCAGCCCGGAGCGACGCCATGACCCTTTCGCCCAAAGCGAAGCAGAAGCTGCGCTCGACCATTTTCCTGCTCGGGACCTTCGCCGTCTGGGAGGTGCTGTGCCTGGTGTTCAACGTCAGCACGTTCGTGCTGCCGCGCCCGAGCCAGATCATGATCACGCTGGTCGAGCGCTTTCCCGCACTCCTGCCCAGCCTCATCCAGACGCTCAACGAGACCTTGATCGGCTTCGCGCTGGGCGTGATCGTGGGGGTCGTGATCGGCGTCGTGATCGGGTCGTCGAAGACCGCCTATGACGTGGCCTATCCGCTGCTTGTGGGATTCTCCTCGATCCCCAAGGTCGCGGTGGTCCCGGTGTTCGTGCTGTGGTTCGGCGCCGGCTTCCTGCCCGCGGTCCTGACCGCGATCGTGATCTCGATCTTCCCGATCGTGGTCAACGTCGCGGCCGGCCTCGCGACCACCGAGCCCGAGCTCGAGGACGTGCTGAAATCGCTCGGCGCGTCGCACATCGAGATCCTGTGGAACGTCGGGCTGCCGCGCACGCTGCCCTATTTCTTCGCATCCCTCAAGGTCGCGATCACGCTCGCCTTCGTGGGCTCGGTCCTGTCCGAGACCGTCGCCGCCAATACCGGCATCGGCAACGCGATGTTGGTGGCGGCGTCGAATTTCGACGTGCCGCTCGTGTTCGCGGCGCTGTTCCTGCTCGCGTTCCTGGGCGTCGCCCTCTACGGCATCTTCGCGATGGTCGAGCGGCGCGTGTGCGGCTGGGCCTACCGCAAGAACGATTTCGCGCTCGGCTAGCGCGA
>DATJLQ010000060.1:0-13155 GCA_035509415.1 Alphaproteobacteria bacterium | reverse complement strand
GTCGCCGACTGCCACAGGTCCACGTAGTTGCGCCACAGCGCGACCTGCGCCTCGACGATCTTCTCGGGATGCGCCATGAGCTTCCCGGTCATCTCGAGGAAGGCGCCGCCGATATTCAGCGGGTCGGCCATGCCGACGTGATTGTCGGCCGCTTGGCGCGCGAGGAATTCGGAGACGATGAGCTGGCTGCGCTCGCCGATCTTGACCATCGCCTGCGCGAGCTCGACCGGATCGGGGAGCTTGATGTCGCGGCGTTTCGGGTCGGCGCCCTCGCTCTTGGTCATGCCTCGACGCTCGTCATCGCCCAATCCCCGATCGCCCAATCCCCAATGACGCAGACCTCAATGACGCAGTCGTCAATGACGGGGCCCCCGCCCGGACGCCGCTCCCGAACGCCGCTCGCGCCAGGCGCGCGGCGCTCCTGCCTTGCACGATCGATAGGGTTCCATTACACGATTAACGGCCGCAAAGCAAAGCCGGGTCCCTGGAGGCAAAAGGCGTGAAGGCCGCAACGCGCATATCCCGTCGTGGCGGCGCCGTCCGATGGGCGCTCGGCGCCGCGGCGGCGCTCGGTCTCGCCTCGCTCGGCGCCTGCGCCGAAGACAATCCGTTCGACATGCTGGTCGAGCATGTGGGCCAGCCGATCCCGGGGACGAACGAGCCCTATCCTAATCTCGCCGTGGTGCCGGAGAAGGCGCCAGAGACCATGTCCAAGGCCGAGCGCGCGTCGATGCGCCAATCGCTCGAGGCCGACAGCAATCCGACCGCGCCGCCGCCGGCCTCGATCGGCACGCCGCCGCCGATTCCACCCATGCCGCAGTCGCTGCCGCCCGGCTTCACCGGCGCCCAATCGCCGATGCAGGTCGCCGCCGCTGCGGCACCCGCCAATCCCGCTGGCACGGCGCCCGCGACGCTGGCGAAAGGGAAACCCTCCTTCGGCGCGCTGGGTCAGCCCGACCGGGTCGCGATCGTGTTGTTCCTCGCGGGCTCGGACGCGATCGATCCGAGCCAGGTCGAGCTCCTGAAGCCGCTCGTGAAGCGCCTCGCGGCCGCGGGCGGCCATCTCCAGATCGTAGGCTATGCCGCGGCGGGGGTTTCCGGAAGCGACACGGCGGCCGACAAGGTCTCGACCTTCAATCTCTCGCTGAGGCGCGCGCAAGCGGTGAGTGCGGCCCTCATCCGCATGGGAGCGCCCGCGGGTGCGCTCATCCTGAGTGCCGAGGGCGACAGCGCCCCCGTGGCGTCGATCGCGGGTGTCGAGGGCGCGGCCGCGAACGACCGGGTCGACATCTATCTCGAGAACTGAGGCTCGCGCGCGCGCGCCGGCGCCACGGGCTTCGCGCGCGGCAGCAGCGTGCGCGCCTTGAGCAGCACCTCGAACTCGTCGGGCGGCACCGGCGGGCTGAAGAGAAATCCCTGCAGCGCGTCGATCTGGTAGGCGTGGAGGTAGGTGAGCTCGTCGAGCGTCTCGACGCCCTCCGCGACCGCCTTCTTGTGGATCGCGTGGGTCATCGAGATGATCGCCTGCACGAGCGCCGCGTGGACCGAATCCGCGGTCATGCGCGCGACGAAGGAATGGTCGACCTTGAGCGTGTCGATCGGCAGGTGCGAGAGGTGGCTCAGCGCCGAGTGCTCGATGCCGAAATCGTCGACCGCGAAGCTCACGCCCGCCGAGTAGAGCAGGTTGATGGTGCGCGCGACCGCCTCGACGTCGTGGAGGATGGTGCTCTCGGTGAGCTCGAGCTTGAGGCTCGCGGCCGAGAGGCCGGTCTCGTCCAGGATCGCGAGCACGCGCTCGGCGAGATCGTCGCGCATGAGCTGGAGGCCCGAGACGTTGACCGAGACCGGGAACGTCGCGAGCCCGGCGTCCTGCCAGATCTTCGACTGGGTGCAGGCCATGCGCAGCACGCTCTCGCCGAGCGGCACGATGAGGCCGGTCTCCTCGGCGAGGCTGATGAACTCGCTCGGGCCCACGATGCCGCGCGTCGTATGGCGCCAGCGCACCAGCGCCTCGACCCCCGTGATCGCGAAGCTGGTCGGGTGCACTTGGGGCTGGTAGTAGACCTCGAGCTCGCCATGGTCGATCGCGCGCCTGAGCTCGCTCTCGGTGTTGACGCGCAACACGGCGCGGTGGGTCATCTGGGCGCTGTAGAACTCGTAGCTCTGGCCGGGCATCGACTTGGCGCGGTCGAGCGCCGTGCCGGCGTTGCGCAGAAGCGCGTCGGCGCCCGCGTCGTCGTCGGGATAGAGGCTGATGCCGACCGTCGCCTTGGCGTAGAACTCGCGGTTGTCGGCGCTGAAGGGCGCGTCGAAGGTCTCGACGATCTTGCGGATCGGCACCGTCGTGTCGGTCGCGTGCTTGAGGCCGCCGAGGAGCGTGTAGAACACGCCGCCGCCCGCATGCGCGACCGTGTCGCCCGAGCGCAGCGCCGCCTGGAGCCGCAGGGCCGCCTGGCGCGTGACCGCATCCGCCGTGGCCAGGCCCCAGCTGCCGCGGATGTCCTTGAGCGACGTGATCTCGAGGCAGAGGACCGCGACCTTGACGCCCGCGCGCTCGGCCTGCATGAGCGTCTGCTGCAACCGGTCGACGAACAGCACCTGGTTCGGCAGGCCCGTGAGCTGGTCGTAATAGGCGAGGTAGTCGCGGTGCGCCTCGGCGTCCTTGAGATCCGTGATGTCGAGCGCGAGCCCGTCCCACACGGTGTCGCCGTTCTCGAGCCGGCGCGGGCGCGAGGCGAAGCGCATCCAGCGCGTGCCGTATTGGGACGTGTTAAGGCGCAGCTCGCATTCGAAGGGCGTGAGAGTCTCCGCCGAATGACGGGTCGCCGCGATATAGCCCTCGCGGTCGGCGGGATGCATGAGCTCGGAAAAGAGGGTGCCGTCGCGGATGAAGGCCTCGGGCTCGACGCCGACGATCTTGCGGATGCCCGGGCTCACATAGGTGTAATGCACGGCGCCGTTGGGCTTGCGCACGCGCCGGAAGATGACGCCCGGCAAATGGTCGGCGATGCTCGCGAACTGCGCCTCGCGCTCATGCATCTCCTGCTCGGCGAGCTTGAGCGCGGTCACGTCGATCCTGAGCCCGGCGATGCCGCCGCTGCGCATGCGCCGCTCGGTCACGATGGCAAAGCGCCCGTCGCTCAGCTTCTGCTCGATGGCGCCGCGCGGGTCGGCGTGCTGCGCCATGCGCTCCTTGAGCCATTCCGCCTCGCGCCCGACCGCCTCCCGGTATTGACCCTCGGCGAGGCCGCCGCGCAAGACCTCTTCGAAGGTGATGCCCGGAACCATGCGGTGGGAGTTCGCCGGGTAGAGGCGGCGATAGGCCTCGTTGCACATGACGAGGCGGTCGTCCGCGTCGTAGATGACGAAGCCCTCGGAGATGCTGTCGACCGCGTCGCGCAGGAGCGCTTCCGCGCGTTCGGCCCGGAGGCGCGTCTCGACCTCGGCGGTCTCGTCGGTCGCGATGCCGCGATAGCCCGCGAAACGGCCCACTGGGTCGAGCACCGGATTGCCGCTCACGCGCAGATGATAGACGCGGCCCGAGGGAAATTCGGCGCGGTAGCGGAAATTGCGGAACGGCCGGTGCGCGAGCACGTCCTCGCGATGGCGGCGCCAATTCTCGTCGCGCTCGAAATCGACGCCGAGGCCCTCCCAACGCGTCTTGCCGATCAGGAACGCGAATTCGTTGCCGTTCTCGCCGGTCGCGTTTTGCGCGATCGCCGTGAAGCGCAGCTCGGCGTCCATCTCCCAGCGCCAATCCGAGCCCGCGTCGACGAAGTCGCGCAGCCGCGCCTCGCTCTCGCGCAAGCGCTCCAACTCGGCCTCGGCCGAGACCCTGATCCCGTTCCGCGCGGCGGGCCCGTCGCTCATGGCGGCCAGTATAGTCCGGCTTCGATTCGTGTTATAGGGAGACGAGCGGAACCAGCGGCGGGAAACGGCCGGGATGAGCGCTCAAGACCAGAATCGCCACCACGATCGCGGGCACGACGACGGGCACGATCACGGGCACGACCACCCGCACGACCACCCGCACGAGCACCAGGACGTACCGTCGGACACGGCACTCCGGGTGAAGGCGCTCGAATCCCTCCTGGTCGAGAAGGGGCTGGTCGATCCCGCCGCCCTCGACCTCATCGTCGACACCTACGAGAACAGGATCGGGCCGCGGCGCGGGGCCGCGGTCGTGGCGCGCGCCTGGGTCGATCCCGGCTTCAAGGCGCGGCTCCTCGCGGACGGCACCTCGGCCATCGCCGAGCTCGGCTATGGCGGGCGCGGCGGCAATCACATCGTCGCGCTCGAGAACGGCCCGCGGCTTCATCATCTCGTCGTGTGCACGCTTTGCTCCTGCTATCCCTGGCCGATCCTCGGGCTGCCGCCGGTCTGGTACAAGTCCGCCCCCTACCGCTCGCGCGCGGTGATCGATCCGCGCGGCGTGTTGCGCGATTTCGGCCTCGAGCTCGGGCCCGAGGTCGAGATCCGCGTCTGGGATTCGACGGCCGAGCTGCGCTACCTCGTGCTGCCCGAGCGCCCGGCGGGCAGCGACGGACTGAGCGAGGGCGAGCTGGCGTCCCTCGTCACGCGCGACGCCATGATCGGCACCGCCAAGGTGACGCTTCCGGCCGGGGCCAAGCGATGAACGGCGTCCACGACATGGGCGGGATGCAGGATTTCGGGCCCGTCACGCCCGAGCGAAACGAGCCCGTGTTCCACGCGGATTGGGAGGGGCGGGTGCTGGCGCTGGTGCTCGCCGCCGGAGCGCTCGGCAAGTGGAACATCGACACCGGCCGCTACGCGCGCGAAATCCTGCCGCCCGCGGATTATCTGCGCATGAGCTATTACGAGAAATGGCTCGCGGGGCTCGAGACCAACCTGATCGCGGCCGGGCTCGTGACGCGTGCCGAGATCGAGAGCGGCAAGGCCGCACCCGGCCCGAAGGCGAAGCCGGCACCGGCCGCGCGGCTCGCCGAGCTCATCGCCAAGGGAACGCCCTACGATCGCGGCCCCGCCCATGGCGGCAATGCGCCCGCACCTCGATTTGCCGTCGGTCAACGCGTGCGTGGGCGTACCATCAATCCCGTGGGGCATACGCGCCTGCCGCGTTACGCGCGCGGGCGCGTCGGCATCGTCGAGACCGATCACGGCGCCTTCGTGTTCCCCGACAGCAACGCCCATTTCGAGGGCGAGCGGCCGCAGCATCTCTATTCCGTGCGCTTCGAGGCGCGCGAGCTTTGGGGCCCGGACGCGGGTGCCCGCGACAGCGTCACCCTCAATCTCTGGGACGGCCATCTTGAGCCCGCTTGATCCGAAGAGATCGGCGCGGGCGGGCATCTTGAGCCCGCTTGATTCGAAGAGATCGGCGCGGGCGGGCATCTTGAGCCCGCCTGAAATAATGAGTGCCGAGCGCGTTTTCGCGGAACCTTGGCAGGCTCAGGCCTTCGCCCTCGCGGTCGAGCTAGCGGAGGCGGGCCATTTCACCTGGGCCGAATGGACCGAGGCCTTGGCGGCCGAAATCGCGCGGGCGGGGGACGATGACGGCTCGCGCTATTACGAGCATTGGCTCGCGGCCCTCGAGCGCCTCGTGACCGCGAAGGGCTTGGCCGAGCCCGCCGCCATGGCGGCACGCCGGGACGCCTGGGAGCGGGCCTATCGCGCGACCCCCCACGGGAAGCCGGTCGAGCTGGTTGCGGGCGAAGGGCGGGCGGGCACGCGGCGCTGAAACGCCGCTTGGTACCGCCTACGCCTCGGATTCGCCGCAGATTTTCCTCGAAAAAGAACGGGCCTCGGGATAAATAGGCGGTCCCGGCGCAAACGCCGCCCGAGTCGCTCGGGCGCCCGAGTGGAAATATGTCGCCGCCGATCGAACGTCAGCAAAACGCCATGGACCAGGAATTCTATCGCATCAAGCAGCTTCCGCCCTACGTGTTCGCCGAGGTGAACGCGCAGAAGGCGCGCGCGCGCGCCCAGGGGCGCGACATCATCGATTTCGGCATGGGCAATCCGGACGACGCGACGCCGGCCCACATCGTCGAGAAGCTGATCGAGACCGTGCGCGACCCGAAGACCCACCGCTATTCCTCCTCGCGCGGGATTCCGGGCTTGCGCAAGGCGCACGCGGCCTATTACGGGCGCCGCTTCGGCGTCGAGCTCGATCCCGAGAGCGAGGCGATCGTGACCATCGGCTCGAAGGAGGGGCTGGTGAACCTCGCCATGGCGATCACCAAGCCGGGCGACACGGTCTTGGTGCCGAACCCGAGCTATCCGATCCATTCCTACGCCTTCATCCTCGCGGGCGCCTCGATCCGGCACGTTCCCTTCGCGACCGAGCACGACTACATGGCCGAGCTCAAGCGCGCGGTCGCCGACAGCGTGCCGAAGCCGGTCGCGATCGTGGTCAACTACCCCTCGAACCCGACCGCGCGCGTGACCACGCTCGCCTTCTACGAGGAGCTGGTCGAGTTCTGCCGCTTCCACGGCGTCTGGCTCATTTCCGACCTCGCCTATGCCGAGGTCTATTACGACGGCAACCCGCCGCCCTCGGTGCTCCAGGTCAAGGGGGCGAAGGACGTCGCGGTCGAGTTCACCTCGACGTCCAAGACCTATTCGATGGCGGGCTGGCGCATCGGCTTCATGAGCGGCAACCGCCAGCTCATCGGGGCGCTGGCGCGCATCAAGTCCTACACCGACTACGGCGCCTTCACGCCCATCCAAGTCGCCGCCGCCGCCGCCTTGAACGGCCCGCAGGATTGCGTCGAGGAAATGCGCGCGCGTTACCGGCGCCGGCGCGACGTTTTGATCGAGGGCCTCGCGAGCGCCGGCTGGGACGTGCCGACGCCGCCCGCCTCGATGTTCGCCTGGGCGCCGATCCCGCCCAAATTCGCCCATCTGGGCTCGATGGAATTCTCCTTGAGCCTCCTGGCCGAGGCGGAAGTCGCGGTCGCGCCCGGCATCGGCTTCGGCGAGCATGGCGACGGCTTTGTGCGCATCGCGCTCGTCGAGAACCAGCACCGCATCCGCCAGGCGGTGCGCAACATCAAGGCGTTCCTCGGCGCGGCCGACCGGCCGGCCCGGGTGCGGCAACGCCAGGCCGCGACCCCTTGAACGCGCCGCTCCGCATCGCGATCGCCGGGCTCGGAACGGTGGGCGCCGGAACCCTCGCCGCACTCGCGCAGAACCGCGAGCTCTTGGCGCGCCGCTGCGGCCGGACCCTCGACGTGGTCGCGGTGAGCGCTCGGAAGCGCACGAAGGATCGCGGCACGCCGCTCGGCCTGGCCCAATGGTTCGACGACCCGGTCGCCATGGCGCGCGACGCCGCGGCCGACGTCGTGGTCGAGCTCATCGGCGGATCGGACGGCGTCGCCAAGGCCGTGATCGAGGCCGCGATCGCGCGCGGCCGGCACGTGGTGACGGCGAACAAGGCGCTGCTCGCGATCCACGGCGCCGAGCTCGCGCTCAAGGCCGAGACGGCGGGTGTGGCGCTCCAATACGAGGCGGCGATCGCGGGCGGCATCCCGATCGTGAAGGCGCTGCGCGAGGGCTTGGCCGGGAACCGCGTCGAGCGCATCTCCGGCATCCTCAACGGCACCTGCAACTACATCCTCACCGACATGCGCGAGCATGGGCGCGAGTTCGCGGCGGCACTCGCCGACGCCCAACGTTTGGGCTATGCCGAGGCCGATCCCGCGACCGACGTCGACGGCATCGACGCCGCGCACAAGCTCGCGTTGCTTGCGAGCCTCGCCTTCGGCGCGCGCGTCGATTTCGGCGGCGTCTATCAGGAAGGCATCCGGCGCGTGACGCGCCTCGACATCGAATTCGCCGACGCGCTCGGCTACCGCATCAAGCTCGTCGGCAGCGCGCGCTTGACCGAACACGGGCTCGAGCAGCGCGTCCATCCCTGCATGGTCACGCGCGACAATCCGCTTGCCCATGTCGAGGGCGTGGTCAACGCGGTGGTGGCCGAGGGGGATTTCGCCGGCACCACCGAGTACGAGGGGCGCGGTGCGGGCGCCGGGCCGACCGCGTCGGCCGTGGTGGCCGATCTCGTCGACATCGCGCTCGGCCGGCGCTCCTTCACCTTCGGCGTGCCCGCGTCCGAGCTCAAGGCGCAGCCGCGCGCGCCCATCGAGCGCCACCGTGGCGCCTATTATCTCCGGCTCATGGTGGCGGACCGGCCCGGCGTCATCGCCGACGTGGCGGCAGCGCTCCGGGACCAGGACGTGTCGATGGAATCGATGCTCCAACGCGGGCGCTCGGCGCAATCGACCGTGCCGGTCGTGATCACCACCCACGTGACCGAAGAGGCGGCGATGAGCAAGGCGCTCGCGGCGATCGCGCGGCTCGATTCGATGGGCGAGCCGCCGCGCACGATCCGGATCGAGCCCGTTTAGGGAGAATGCCATGAGCCAGCCCGAGACCATGGACCGCAACCTCGCCCTCGAGGTGGTGCGCGTGACCGAATGGGCGGCGATCGCGGCCTCCAAGCTCATGGGCCGCGGCGACGAGAAGGCGGCGGACCAGGCCGCGGTCGACGCCATGCGCTCTGCCCTCAACGGGCTCCGGATCGCGGGCACCGTCGTGATCGGCGAGGGCGAGCGCGACGAAGCGCCCATGCTCTATATCGGCGAGAAGGTCGGCACGGGCGAGGGGCCCAAGGTCGACATCGCGCTCGATCCCCTAGAGGGCACCACGATCACCGCCAAGGGCGGCCAGAACGCGCTCGCCGTCATCGCGATGGCGGACCAGGGCGGCTTCCTCAACGCGCCCGACACCTACATGGACAAGATCGCGGTCGGCAGCGGGCTCCCGGACGGCGTGGTCGACCTCGACCGCACGCCCAAGGAGAACCTCGCGCGCCTCGCCGAGGCCAAGGGCTGCGAGGTCGCGGACCTCGTCGTCTGCATCCTCGAGCGCGACCGGCACAAGACGCTCATCGCATCCGTGCGCGCGACCGGGGCGCGCATCATGCTGATCTCGGACGGCGACGTGAGCGGGGTGATCTCGACCTCGCTCAAGTCGAGCGGGGTCGACATCTACATGGGCTCGGGCGGTGCTCCCGAGGGCGTGCTCGCGGCGGCGGCGCTGCGCTGCATCGGCGGCCAGATGCAGGGACGCCTCCTGTTCCGCAACGACGACGAGAAGGCGCGCGCGGCGCGCCTCGGCATCGAGGAGCGGAACCGCAAGTACTCCTTGACCGACCTCGCCCATGGCGACGTGATGTTCGCCGCGACCGGCGTCACCGACGGCTCCTTGCTCAAGGGGGTGCGGCGCTGGAAAGGCGGCGGCTCGACCCATTCGATCGTGATGCGCTCCAAGACCGGCACGGTGCGCTTCGTCGAGACGCTGCATAATTTCGAGCGCAAGCGCGGTATCCTCGAGGCGTGAGGTTTCGCCGCGCTCCCTGGCGCAGGCCCGGTTGACTTCATCCTTCGCGGCGCATCCTTCGGAAGCGCCTCGGGATGAGGAGTAAGCGCATGGTCGACGATCCCGGCTCCTTCCTCGGCGTCGAGCGCTCCCTGCTCGGCCGGCGTTGGCGCGCGCGCGAGGCCGACGAGCGCGCGGTCATGGCGCTCGCCCAGCGCCTCGAGCTGCCCGAGCCGGTCGCGCGGGCGCTGGTCGGCCGCGGCGTCTCGGCCGAGGCGGCACCCGATTTCCTCGCGCCCACGCTGCGCGCACTCCTCCCCGATCCGTTCCACCTGCTCGACATGGAGCGAGCGGCCAAGCGCCTCGCCGACGCGGTCGCCGCGCGCGAGCCCATCGCCGTGTTCGGCGATTACGACGTCGACGGCGCCACCTCCTCGGCGCTGCTTCAGCGTTTTTTTTCGGCCGTCGGTGCTCCCTTGCGCATCTACATCCCCGACCGGCTCAAGGAGGGCTACGGGCCGAACGCGCCGGCGTTGCTGCGCCTCCGCGACGAGGGGATCAAGCTCGTCGTCACGGTCGATTGCGGCACCGCCGCCTTCGAGCCGCTCGAGGCCGCGTCCGCGGCCGGGCTCGAGACCATCGTCGTCGACCATCACGAGGCCGAGCCGCGCCTCCCCAAGGCGCTCGCGATCGTGAACCCGAACCGGGTCGACGAGACGAGCAAACACGGCCAACTCGCGGCCGTCGGCGTCGCGTTCCTGCTCGCGGTCGCGGTGAATAAGGTCTTGCGCGAGCGCGGCTGGTATCGCGCTCGGCCGGAGCCCGATCTCATGGCATGGCTCGACATCGTGGCCCTCGGCACCGTGTGCGACGTGGTGCCGCTTACGGGCGTCAACCGGGCGCTCGTCTCCCAGGGTCTCAAGGTGCTGGCACGGCGCGCCAATGTCGGCCTCGCGGCCCTCGCCGACGTGGCGCGTATCGACGAGCGGCCGAATGCGTACCATCTCGGCTTCATCCTGGGCCCGCGCGTGAATGCGGGCGGCCGCGTGGGCGAGGCGGATCTGGGCGCGCGGCTCCTCACCACGAGCGACGCGGCCGAGGCGCAAGATCTCGCGCGCCGCCTCGACGGCTACAATCAGGAGCGCCAGGCGATCGAAGCGACCGTGCTCGAGGAGGCGATCGCCGCGGTCGAGGCGAATCCCAAAGGGGCGATCTCCTTCGTCGCGGGCGAGGGATGGCATGCGGGCGTCATCGGCATCGTCGCGAGCCGGCTCAAGGATCGCTTCAACCGGCCGGCGTTCGTGGTGGCGCTCGAGAACGGCGTCGGTAAGGGCTCGGGCCGCTCGGTTTCGGGCGTCGACATGGGGGCGGCCGTGATCGCGGCGAAGCAGGCGGGGCTCCTGATCAATGGCGGCGGCCACAAGATGGCGGCGGGGCTCACGGTCGCGGCGGAGAAGGTGCGCCCGCTCGAGGAATTCCTCGCGACGCGCCTCGGCGACGAGATATCGTCGAAGCGTATCGTCCCGAGCCTCACGGTCGACGGCTCCTTGAGCCTCATGGGCGCCACACGCGCCCTGGTCGAGCTCCTCGAGAAGCTGCAGCCCTTCGGCTCCGGCAACGGGGAGCCGGTCTATGTGCTGCGCGCGGCGCTCCCGGTGCGCGCGGACGTGGTCGGGAACGGCCATGTGCGCGTCATTCTATCGGACGCGGCGGGCGGGCGGCTCAAGGCGATCGCGTTCCGCGCCCTCGAGACCGAGCTCGGCAGGGCGCTGCTGCGCCGGCCGGCGACGCCGCTCCATCTCGCGGGCCATTTGCGCGCCGATTCCTGGTCCGGCCCGGACGGCGTCCAGTTCATCATCGAGGACGGCGCGGGAGCGTGAAACGAGGCCTTTCGAGCCGGTGCCGTCGCCATAAATACATATCTTTATTGTTAATAGTGCCCTATTGACGCTTGGATTGGGGGAAATTAGCTTCCCGGTCCGGCGCGCCTGACGCGCCCTTCGGAGCCGGCCTGTCGGCCTCCGAGGCGACCGAGGGAACCCATTGAAATGACCGATCTTTCCGTCGATGCCCGGCTGCTAACGCGGGAGCCGGACCGGAACCTCGCCGTCAATCGCGGCGCGGTGCTCGTGGCGTTGGCGCTGCTCGTCTTCGGGACGCTCGCGCTGGCGCAGGCGATCTCCTGGCGCCAGGGAGCGCTTTATCTCCTGGGCGGCGCCCTCGGGGTCACCCTCTATCACGCGCTCTTTGGGTTCACCTCGGCCTGGCGCGTGTTCATCTCCGATCGCCGCGGCGCCGGCCTACGCGCCCAGATGGTCATGCTCGCGGTGGCCGTGCTCCTGTTCTATCCCGTGCTCGGCCACGGCATGCTGTTCGGGCGCCATGTCCATGGCGAATTCGGCGCGGTCGGCATCGGCATGCTGTCGGGCGCCTTCATGTTCGGCCTCGGCATGCAGCTCGGCGGCGGCTGCGCCTCGGGCACGCTCTACACGGCGGGCGGCGGCAATACGCGCATGCTGGTGACCCTCGCGGCCTTCATCGCGGGCTCGGCGCTCGGCGCCAAGCATCTTCCCTGGTGGGGCGCCTTGCCGAACATCGGCAAGGTCGATCTCGTGGGCTCGCTCGGCTGGGCGGGCGCGCTCGCCGTGAGCCTCGCGATCATCGGCGCGATCTACCTCTTCACCCTCGTTGCGGAGCGGCGCTATCACGGCCAGCTCATCGCCGGGCCCGAGACCCAGCATCGCGGCCTGCGCCGTGCGCTTCAGGGACCCTGGCCGCTCGTGGTCGGCGCCGTGCTCTTGGCGCTATTCAACTTCGCGACGCTCTATCTCGCGGGCCGGCCCTGGGGCATCACCTCGGGCTTCGCGTTGTGGGGCTCGAAGATCCTGGCGGCGGCGGGCGCAGACGTCGCGTCCTGGCCCTATTGGCAGGGTGCGCGCGCGGCCTCGCTCCACGCGAGCGTGTTCCGCGACATCACCTCGGTGATGGATTTCGGCATCATCGTAGGCGCGTTGCTCGCGGCCGGGCTCGCCGGCAAGTTCAAGCCGGAATGGAAGCTGCCCGCGCGTTCGCTGCTCGCGGCCATTATCGGCGGGCTCCTGCTCGGCTATGGCGCGCGCCTCGCCTATGGCTGCAACATCGGCGCCTATTTCAGCGGCATCGCCTCGGGGAGCCTCCATGGCTGGGCGTGGCTCGCGGCCGCGTTCCTCGGCGGCATTCTCGGGACGCGGCTCCGGCCGCTGTTCGGTCTCACGGTCGAGCACACGGCGCGCCTCACCGCGTGCTGAGCGCCGGGGCCGGTTGCCGGGCGCCGATTTCGGCTTGTGCGGGAACGCGGGGCGCGGGACGGGCTGCGGTGTGCCTTGCGCTCCGGGCCTCGCCTGGGGTACCTCTCGCGGCGCCGACCCCTTCGTCTAGAGGCCTAGGACATCGCCCTTTCACGGCGGTAACACGGCTTCGAATCCCGTAGGGGTCGCCACGTCCATCCAAGGACCGGAGAGCGCGGGAATCTGTCGGCTCTTACCCCCGTTCCCCCAGAGCCTTCCTGCAGCGCGGGAATCAAAATGGTCGGATATCCGGGGCTCGTCGTGGGCAACCCGTCGTATGCGAGGCCGAACGGGAGCGCTCAGTCCCGCGGCGGCTTGAAGCGCGCTTTGGGGACGACGGCTAGGGGCGTGAGCTCGACGAGGAAATCCTCGTGTCCCAAGCCGGCAACCATCACCGATGTCGAGACGGGGGCCGTGTCCGCACCGAGGTACTCGGCGCGGACTTTCTGGATCGCCGGGAGCTGGGCGC
>DATJLQ010000059.1:0-25751 GCA_035509415.1 Alphaproteobacteria bacterium | reverse complement strand
TGGTTCATCACCGGGGCCGATGGCGCGGCCCATTTCATCCTCATCGCGCGCACGTCCGACGACAAGCGCAAGGGCCTCTCGGCCTTCATGTTCCACAAGGACCAGCCGGGCTGGGAGGTCGTGCGCCGCATCCCGATTCTCGGGCCCGAGGAGCATGGCGGCCATTGCGAGATGCGTTTCGACGGGCTCGAGATCCCGGAGGAGAATCTCCTCATGCAGGTGGGCGACGGGATGAAGGTCGCCCAGCTCCGGCTCGGCACCGCGCGGCTTACCCACTGCATGCGCTGGCTCGGCTGGTCGAAGCGCGCGCTCGAGATCGCGACCGACTATGTGCGCGAGCGCAAGGCCTTCGGCTCCACGCTCGCCGAGCACGAGGGCGTGCAGTGGATGCTGGGCGAGGCGGCGATGGAAATCCATATCGGCCGGCTTCTCACCATGCACGCGGCCTGGAAGCTCGACCAGGGCGACCAGGCGCGGAAGGAAGTCTCCATGGCCAAGGTCGCGGTCGCCGACCTGTTCCACCGATCGGTCGACACCGCGATCCAGCTCTGCGGGGCGCGCGGCTATTCCAAGGACACGGTGCTCGAATGGATGTACCGCTACGCGCGCCAGGGCCGCCTGGTCGACGGGGCGTCGGAAGTGCACAAGATGGTGCTCGCCCGGGCGCTCCTCGCCGAGGGCATGGATTTCTGGCACTGGGGCTGAGCGCGTGCTCACGCATCACCTGAGCAGCAGGGCGCAATAATTTGAAATATAATTATTAACTTAGGTCAGCGCGACGATCGCGTCGTAGATCAGCTTGCCGCCCGCGAGCAGGAGAAACGCGTAGCAGGCCTTGTAGAACAGGGCTTGGTCGACGCGCTTGTTGATCGCGACCCCGAGCCAGATGCCGATGGGCGCGCAGGGCACGAGGACGAGCGCCGTGAGCATGTTGGTGCGGGTGATCAGGTCGAGGGCGAAGAAGGACGGAATCTTGGCATAGTTGATCACGGCGAACAGCACCGTCATGGTGCCGACGAACTCCGCCTTGTCGAGGCCGAGCGGCAGCATATAGACCTGGATCGGCGGCGCTCCGGCGTTGGCGAGAAAGCTCGTGAAGCCCGAGACGGTCGCCCAGAAGAATCCCTTGACCGGCTGGAGGCCGCGCGCGGTTCCGATCTCGGGCCGCCAGAGCCAGCGATAGAGCGTGAAGCCGACCGCGATCAGGCCGATCAGGAGCCGGATCCAGGGCTCGGGCAGGACGCCGAAGCTGACCGCGCCGATCACGGTTCCGATGACACCCGCGGGAAGCGTGATCGCGAGGATGCGCAGGTTCCAGCGCCCGCGATAGTTCCACAGGGTCGCCAAATCCATGAGGCACAGGATCGGCAGCATGATCGCCGCCACCTGCGGCACCGGGAGGCGTATCGCCATCATGGGCACGGCGAGGATGCCGAGTCCGGCGCCGAAGCCGCCCTTCGAAATCCCCACGATCAGCATGGCCGGGACCGCGAGGGCATAGAACCAGGGATCGGTAATCATCGGGCGGGAACGGCTCCGGGTCGCGGCGGGCGGCGGAGGTTAAACCCCCGGCGCCGTCGAGGGAAGGGCGTCGGCCAAGCCGGAGCGCCCGGCTCCCGCGCTTGACGGGGTAGAACCGAGCGCCCAATGTAGCGCCATGAAATCCCTCCGCATGGCACTGATCCTGGCGATGTTTCCGCTCGGCATGGCGTATGGGCAAGGCGCCACCAGCGATTCGGGCCCGGCGACCGTGATCGACGGCTCGACCCTCACGGTCTCGGGCGTCACCTATTATTTCGTAGGCGTGTTGGCGCCGGCGCTCAAGCAGACCTGCTACAAGAACGACAACAAGACGGTCTGGCCCTGCGGCGAGGCGGCCGCCGAGGAGCTGCACCGATTGATCGACGGGCGATCGGTGCGTTGCGCCTCGGTCGGGCGCGACGGGGCCGGGCACAATCTCGGCGTCTGTTATGCGGGCGAGCTCGAGCTCAACCGCGCCATGGTCGCCTCGGGCATGGCGGTGATCCGCTGGCAGCTCGGCCTCGACTATACCGAGGTCCAGGCCGAGGCGAAGACCGCGCGGATCGGATTGTGGCAAGGGAACTTCGTCGATCCCGCCGAATGGCGCTCCCAGCACGAGCCGAACCAGAACACGGCCCCGCCGCCGCCCTCCTGATCTTTCCCAAGCGTTATCGCGACGCCGTCGCCCTCGACGCGCGCCGTGCCGCGACAAGATAGGCGATGCCGCTCGCGAGCGTGAGCACGGCGGCGCCGCTATAGGCGACGAAATAGCTCCCGATCGAGCCCAAGATCAGGCTGAAGGCGAACGGAACCAGGGCCACGCCCTGGAACGTGACGAAGGTGGTGGCGCCGGTGGTTTCGCCCGCGCGGCCGGGGGGCGAAAAGCGCGCGACCTGGGCGAGCTGGACGCCGTTCCACGAGATCGCGGTGGCGCCGTAGGCGACCACGATCGCGACGATCGCGGCGAGCGGCCAGGCGGGCGTGAACAGGCCCACCAGCACCGCGCAAGCCGACATGATCAGGCCGAGCACGCCCAGGAGCCGCAAGGGATCGACGATCCCGTCCGCGAGATAGCCCCACAGGATGCGCCCCACGATTCCGCCCACGAGGGCGGCCGAGAGAACCGCCCCCGCGAGCGGCACCGACATGCCGAGCCGGTCGCTCAGATAAGTCACGAGGAACGACGTCATCGCCATCTGCATGCCCGCATAGGTAAAGGCGGTGAAGGCGAGGAGGCGCAGCATGGGCGCGCGCATCACGCCCGCGAGCGGGCCGAAGGTGCGCGCGAACGAGAAAAGCCGCTGGCGCTCGAGGCCGGTATCGAGCGCCTTCCGCAGCGGCTCCGCGGCGAGTGCGACGACGAGGCACACCGCGGCCGTCGCGAGGGCCGCACCGTGCCACGAGATCGCCTCGGCCAGGCTCGGCAGCACCGCGCCCGCGAGCGCGCCGCCGATGGGCACACCGGTCTGCTTCAACGAGAAGACCAGGTTGAGCCGCTGGGGTGCGGTGGTGCGGATCAGGATCTGGGACGAGGAGGGCGTGATCGGCCCGTAGCCGAAGCCCACCAGCGCCGCCGAGGCGAGCGCGCTCGCCGGCGTGTCGAGCGTCCCGAGGGCGAGGCCGAGCGCGCACAGCACGAGGCCCAATTGGCTCGCGCGTAGCGGGCCGAGGCGACCCATGATTCCGCCGCTCATGAGGCTCGCGACCGAGGCGCAGAGATAGGAGGCGGCGACGTAGACGCCGATCAGATGGGCCTCGACGCCGATGTCGGGTGCGGCGAGCGGCGCCAGCACGGGCCCGGTCAAAAGCGCCCCCGCGCCGAGGGACTGGATCGCGAGGGTGACCGCGAGGGCCGCATTTCCTTGCGCCGCGGGCGGGGGGATCGATGAGGCGGACATGGCGGGGCCGAACGGTCGCGGGGTCTCGGGCGAAGGGACGCTTCGGGCGCATCCTAGTGCGGTGGATTTGAAGTTCCTAACGTTTCGATGGCATTCACGCTTGGGAACTTCAAATCCGAATACCGCACTAAATTCAATAAATTGCCAGTGTGGCGCGGAATCCGAAATTCGCTCGTGGCCGTGCCCCGGGATGCGGCGAATTTCGGCTTCGCCACACGAGCGCCTTGCCGCCCGTCCGATGCAAGCTCTTGTTGGGCGCGGACTTGTTGCGCGCGGACTTGCCGGACGCGGGCTAACCGGCGCCTTACTTCGCGGGCGTGTAGCCGTCGGTGAGGGTACCGAGGAAGGCGATGATGTCGCGCTCCTCGTCGGGCGTCATGGCGGGCGTCTCGCCGAGCTTCCTGTCGAAGGGCGGGTCGGTCACGTCGACGTTGGCCCAGAATCGGCGCGGCACGTCGTCGTATTTCGCGATCTTGCCGTCGGGCCCGCGCGGATAGATTTTCCCCGGCTGCGTGTCGCGGAAATCGTAGAAGTCCATCACCTGCTGCAGCGTGTGATAGACGCCGTTATGGAAGAACACGTGGCGCGTCGCGACGTTGCGCAAGGTGGGCGTGGTGAAGAGCGCGCAATATTGCGTCTCCTTCGCCATGTCCGCGCGGAGCGGCCCGCAAATCCCGAGATCGTGATAAGCGGGGTCGCGATCGACCGCGAGGTCGGCATTGCGCGGCACGGCGAGCGCTTCGAACTGATGGTCGGTGAAGAGGGGCGGCAGCCCGTCCTTCCCCGGCTGGTCGACGTGGCAGCCGCCGCAATTCGCCTTGTCCGGATCGTTGAACAGGATGTAGCCGCGCAGCTCCTCGGGCGTGAACGCGGCCTTGCCCTCGAGCCAATAGTCGAATTTGCTCGTATAGGGATGGAAGCTCGGCTCCTCGATCTCGTAACGCGCGACCGCGAACAGGGCCTCGGACAAAGCGAGGCGCTTGTCCTTGAAGATCGTGGGCCCGAACAGCTCGGTGAACAGCGTCGCGTAGGGGGCGCGCGCGAGCTTCGCCACCACCTGGTCGGCCGAGCCGTTATCCATCTCGAGCGGGTTGAGGAGCGGAAAGATCGCCTGGTCCTGCAACGTGTCGACGCGCCCATCCCAAAACAGCCCGCCTTGGGGCACGAGATTGACCGCCGTCTGGGCCGTGTCCTTCGCGGTCTTTTGCGTGCGCGCGGCACCCTGGCTCGCGGCGATCATGGTGGAGAGCGTCGCGGTCTCGTTCTCCTCGTCGTCGGGGCCGACGGTGAAAGCGGGATCGCGCTCGAGATACATGAGGGACGGCACCGCGCGCGTGCCCTGGCTCTTCAATTCCGGCCCGCCCAGGAACGCGGGCAAGTCGTTGGGCGGCCCGTAATGATGCTTCGGACTATGGCAGCTCGCGCAAGCGAGCTTCCCCGAGGCGGACAGGCTCGCGTCGTAGAAAATATCGCGCCCGAGCTGCGCCATGGCCGAAAGCGGGCCCGATTTCGGGCGCACCAGGCGGACGGGATAGGGATTCTCGCCTTGGGCCAGCTCGAGGCTCGCGAGCGGATGGTCGAGCCAGGCGCCAAGGCCGATCGGGCTTTGGGCCGCGGCGACGAGGCTGATGCCGGCCAGGGCCAGAAGCAGCCCCGCGCCCGCGATCGGCCAACGCGCGCCGCGGCCCATCATCCCGTCAGTCGGCGCGCTTGGGCGGCGTCGCGACCGGCGCACCGGTCGCCGGGTCGAGATAGAGCACCGCGTTCACCGGCCCCTTGTGGAAGTCGAACATGTCGTAGATCGAGCCGCTGTGGGCGTCGAACGAGCCCCCTCCGAGGCGATGGCCGCGCAGCCAATTGTCCTCGATGAAGCGTACCACCGAAGCGAGCGAGATGCGGCGGTGGCTCACATAGTTGGCCTTGGCCCAGGGCGAGATCACCATGAAGGGGAGGCGCGTGCCGGGGCCGCAACGGCCGTCGACCGGCTTCCCGTGAATGCCGGGAATGGGCATTCCGGCGCCGCATTTCCCGGGCCCGTCGAGCTGGTCCGCGTCCTTGTCGAAGGAGGGATTGGTCACCTTCGCGAAGGCGTGATCGTACCAGCCGTCGGAATCGTCCCAGGTGACGATGACGGCGGTCGTCTTCCAGTCGGGCTGCTGCTCGAGGAAGTCGATCAGGCTCACCGTGCCGTCCTGCTCGTCGAGCGGATCGGAGTAGCCGGCGTGGCCGTCCTGGTAGGCGGGCAGCTTGATGTAGGAGACGGCCGGGAAATTGCCCGCCTTCACCGCGGCGTAGAAGTCCTTGAGGTCGTATTCGTGGTTCGCGGGATCGCGCGTCTTGCCGTTCGCTTCGACGCTGTAGCCGATCGCGGCGATCGAGCTCGGGCGCTCGTGCTTCGGGTTCGCGGTCGACTTGTAGTACTGGAACCAGTCGTGGTGCGGGATGTAGTCGACCACCGCCTGGCCCACCACCGCCGATTGGGTGCTGCGCTTGCAGCCCGTGGTCCCGTTGGCGTCGGCGAGGGCGAGGTCGAAGCCGCCCATGAAGCCGCCCCAGCTCACATGCCGGAAGTTGAGGAGATCGCCGATGTTGCGGCCCTCCATCATCGCCTGCTCCTTCGGGTTCGAGCAGACATCGTAGCCGGGATCGACGTCGTTGATCATGGCGATCCCGCCTTGGCCGTCTCGAATGTAGAAGCTCGGCGCGGCGACGGTCGAGGGCTTCTTCGCGGTCGCGACGATCCTGACGCCGTCGGTCTGGCCCGAAATCACCTCGAGGGCACCCGGGGTCGAGGGGCCGTAGGTGTCGGTGTAGGCATTGTCGCTCATGGCGAAGTGCTGGGCGTATTGCCACATCGCCATCACCGTGTTGCCGTCGAAATAACCCATCACCTGGCCCTTGGTGCCGAAGGCGCCGGCGCCGCCGGCGCTGCCCTTGCCGGTGAATTTCGGAAACAGGTCCATCTTGCCGCCGTCATAGGCCTGCTGCTCGGCGGTGTAGGCGTGGTTCTGGTCGGCCGTGTTGGCCTGGGTGCGGTCGAGGCGGAACGGCTCGGCCGCGGCGGCGCCGTTCGCCTTGTTGGTGAAGTTCGGGTTGTCGGTGAGGAGATTGGCGTTCGCGAGGTTGTCGACCTTGGGCGTTCCGGCGAGCGCGTGGAATGCGGGCTCGCCCGGCGGGTTGGTCGCTTCCGGGTAGGTCGCGAAATAATGGTCGAACGAGACGTTCTCGTTGAAGATGATCACGACGTGCTTGATCGGCGTCGCGGTCGGAAGCCTGTCGGCCGCGACCATGCCCTTGGGCGGCATCTCGGCGGCGAAAACGGGTGCCGCGGCGGCGAGCAGCAGCGCGGCTGCGGCGAAGAGCGGGAGCGAGCGGCGTGTCATGGGAGTCCCCAACGGTTCCAGGATCGGGGCTTCCACCTAGCACAGTCGTGTGACGCATTCGTTAACCAATGGTGGCCGAACGTTTTTCCCTTGCCGGCCCGAGGCTTGCGGGATGCAAGGAAGGACGCGGGCGGCGGCGCGCGTCGAGACGCGTTCGCCCCCGCGTGGCGTGGGCGCCTTAGATCGCGCCCAGCTTGTCGAGGTGGTAGACGATCATCAGCACGGTCATGCCGAGCGCCGCGGCCGCGGGCACGGTCAGAATCTCGACCATGGACTCTTTCCCCGAGAGGCGCGACTGCCAGGTCTCGAGATCGCCCGCGAGCCAGTTGCGGAGCGTGCCCGTCCTGGCCTCGGCCGCGTGATCGTGGCGCCAGAGGCGCCACAGCGCCAGGGGCAAGAGCGTCGCCATGAGCGCGAGGCCCGTAATCACGGTGAACACGAGGCCGGTATAGCCATTGCCGATGAAGCCGGTGATGACCGCGACCATCCAGGCGAACAGCACGACGATCGCGAGATAGATTTTGGGATGGAGCCGGCTCGTCGAGGGCTGCAAATCCGCAGCGTAGGAATCGGCCGGGCGCGATTCGGCCGGCGGCAAATCGGAATGGGGCAGGGTTTCGGTTGCGGGCATCCGTCTCTCCGTCGTTGCGACACGAGCGACCTTGCCCCGGCCTTATGCATATCGGCGCGCGCGCAGCCGCGATCGAGAGCGGACGGCAAATTGTCACGGGGTTGTCGCGGGCCCGGCCAAGGCTTGGGGATTGCCCGCGCGCCGTAAGCGGATCGACATGCGATTTGGCAGGCTCGACGGCCGCAGCGGCCATTGCGCCCCCAATCCTCTTGGCGCAATCTTCCCGACATAAGTCAACGCCGGCGCGAGCAGGCAACCTACCGTGGTGCCGAGCGCAAACACTAATTAGGTGGGAAGTTTTCGTCCACTCGGACGGATTCAGATTCAGCCTTTCGGCAAAGTCCGGGCTAGTGGTTGGGGATTGAGGCGCTTTGCTTCGGATAAGTCTATATACGCCTTGTGCCCGTGCTGTTCGAGCAAATGCAGTAAATTGCCCCCATCTAAGAGCGTTAGTGGCTTGTCCTGTGCAAAGGCATACGCATCCGGTCCGAATGTAGCGGTTGTAACGAGTATCCCTTTAGTTGCACCCTCGTTCATAACTGTCCCGTAAAGATCACGTACCGCTGCCACATCAACAGTGTTCGTATATCTTTTCGCCTGAATCACGATCTTGCCGCCGCGAATCGGATCGGGGTCGAACGCGATTGCATCTACACCACCGTCATGACTCGCTCTCGTAACCTTCACCTCACCGCCGTCCTTAGAGAATTCCTTCTCAAATAATTCCCTAATTAGGTGCTCAAATTCCTCCCAGCCGATCGACGCTACGTTCGTTCCATCCTCCAGACGCCCCTCCACATCGAGACTGGGAACAAATCGGGGGTCGTCCCTATTGACCGTGACCAATGGCGCAACCGCAGCCAGGCCATAGAGTTTGGAGCTGCCGACACCTTTGAGTGATCGAAAACACGCCCGAGGTTCAACCTGGCTTAGGTTGATGTTACTAAAGGCGTCGGCCGTTGCTTGGACAGTGATGATGCATGCAGTATTTTTATTGCCATTTGACGGATCGATGTATGTGACCCAGCCGTTGAATACAACTGCAGACAGCGCGTGAATAATGTCAGTCTTGAAGAGCTCGTGGATTGTTCGCAAACAAATCTGGTAGATTACCAAATCGTAATTGCCGTTCGCTTCGCTCTGTCTAATGTGGACTTCTTCGAACTGATCTCTGCTGGCAACGTACTTTACCTGCTTAAGAGTAGGCAAGCTATCAGGCGTCGGCAGCTTATAGTCGACGACCATAATGCCGCTATCCTGCACATACGACACTGCGCATTCCTTCGGGCAAAAGTCAGGATATTCGGATTGAGCTAACACGATATCGGCATATTCCTGAACAGCGTCAGGATTCCTTTCGTGATAGCAAGTGCGAAGAGCATCCATCTCGTTATGTTGTTCATTTTGATCGCGCACGTAGTCGTCCCTTCGGCTCTGCCACTCAGAAAGCGTCACTTGGTATGCCGTGAGATCGTTCTCGTTGGCTTTCTCAATACCCGCTTTCTGTACTGACCATTCCGCCAGTTTGTCTTGATGAACCTTCTCCGCCGCTTCTTTGCGCGCGGTCGCGGCATTCAATTTTCGTTTCCAAAGAAACGGGAGCAGATGATCGAGAATGTTCTTTAAGGGCGGAAATTTGACGTCTGGCTCCGAAGGTATCGGCGGAATCGGGAGCGCCTTTGGCGGCTTAGGGCGAGACTCTTGAAACGGCGAGCGATCCTTTAATTTTTCCCAGTCAACAAAGAGATCTGCGTCTAGAAAGGAAGTCAAAATGCTGGTCATTGCCTGCAACGATTGAGCTGCTTCATCGGTCCGTTTGATTGCGTTTTGTTTTTTATCTTCCTTGAGGATCATTCGCTGGTTGCGATCAGCCTGCCGTCTCGCTGCCGCCTGCTTGGTTTCCCATTGCTCTTCCCACGCCGCAAGCTGCGCGCGCGCTTTTTGCTCGACAACGCCACGCTCTCGTCCCGAGATGTGCCGATACTTGTTTAAACCTTCGTGCTGAATATCGATCGAATAAAGGGGGTAGCTCGACATAATGTTCTCCCGAATTGACTAGTTCGGCCGAGCGGCTGCCGAATGATGGGCGATAAACCACCTTGCATCTACGGCAAATTTTATGTTGTGTGCAGGAAGATATCAAACGTAGTAATACGTTGTAACCGTTCACCAATTTAGACGCGCAATGCCTCACGCGGTCCATTGATTACGTTCCAGTGAACTGTGGGCGACCTTCATCCTTTTACTACTAGGACCCCGCACGATCCGGGCGCCAGGCGCCAATGGAAAGGCCCGGCCTGCGCGTGCCGGAATCGCACGGTGAACAATCCTAGGAGGCCGGGTGATCCCCGAGAACCGGTTCCGCGCCGTAAGCGGATCGACATGCGATTTGGCAGGCCCAACGGCCGCAGCGGCCATTGCGCCCCCAATCCTCTTGGCGCAATCTTCCCGACATAAGTCAACGCCGGCGCAAAGCCGGGCCGGGCCGGGGAGGGCCTGTCGGGTGGCGCAGGGGAAGGGGAGCGTACTGTTCCGCGCGGTCGATGGGATCGACGCCGCGGTCGACCGGATTGGTCGCGCCGGCTCGTGGCTCATCCTCGGCATCGTCGCGACCCTGTTCCTCCAAATCCCGATGCGCGAGTTCGTCCATTACGGGCATCGCGAGGTCAACGATTTCGGCCAAACCATCCACGCCGCCGTGTTCATGATCGGCGCGTCCTACGCCCTGCGTTGGAACGCCCATGTGCGCGTCGACATCTTCTATCACCGCATGAGCGAGCGCCAACGCGCGCTCGTCGATCTGTGCGGCACGCTGTTCCTGATCCTGCCCTGGCTCTTCATCGTCACGCGCGATTCGATTCCGATCGTCGTGCATTCGGTGCTCGAGCTCGAGGCCTTCGCCGAGACCTACACGCCCGGCTATTTCATCCTGCGCTCCCAGCTTCTCGTGTTCGCGGTCCTGCTTGCGGCGCAATGCCTCGCGAACATCCTGCGCGACCTCGCGACCCTCCTGGGCCATGAGCGGCCGGGCGCGTCCCGCGGCCATCCCGGACACGCATGAGTTTCGCGATCCCGCCCGAAATCCTCGGCTTCGCGATGTTCGGCACGGTGTTCGCGCTGCTCATGTTCGGCTTCCCGGTCGCCTTCACGCTGCTCGGCACCGGGACCGCGTTCGCGTTCCTGGGCGGTGCTCTCGGCGTGTTCGACCTGCATCTCCTGTCGGCGCTGCCGCTCAGGATCTCGGGCCTGATGGAGAACGATCTCCTGCAGGCGATTCCGCTCTTCATCTATTTGGGCGTGATTTTGCAGCAGACCACGCTCGCCGCCGATCTCCTGAACGGGCTCGGCGCCATATTCGGGAAGCGCGCGGGCGGGCTCGGCGTCGCGACCGTGCTCATCAGCGTGCTCATCGCCCCCACCACGGGTGCGGTCGGCGCGACCGTGCTCACGATCGGGCTTCTCGCCATGCCGACCATGCTCAAGGCCGGCTACGACCGCAGCCTCGCCTGCGGCATCGTGTGCAGCGCGGGCACGCTCGGAACCATCCTGCCGCCGTCCATCGTGCTGATCCTGCTCGGCGACTTCATGCAGGGCGCCTATCTCGAGGCGCAGATCGCGCGTGGCAAGGCGGTCGCCCAGGCGATGACGATCCAGGACGTGTTCCTGGGTGCCATGGTGCCGGTGGGCGTGCTGCTGTGCTTCTATCTCGCCTACGTTCTGTTCAACGCCGCGTTCCGGCCCGCCTCGTGCCCGCCGGTGCCGGAGGAGCAACGGAAGCGTCTCTCTTTCGGGCGCCTCATCGTGACCATCGTCGCGCCCTTGGGCCTCTTGGGGCTCATGCTGGCGCTCATCGTGACCGGCCTCGCCTACACGGTCGAGGCGGCGGCGACGGCAGCGCTGGTGACGACGCTCTACGCCTGGGCGCGCGGCGAGCTCGACCGGAAACGGCTCACCGAGACGCTGCATCTCGTGATGCGGCTCACGGCGATGGTGTTCATGCTGCTCATGGGAGCCTCGACCTTCTCGCTCATCTTTCGCGGCTTCTCGGGCGACCTGTTCGTCGAGCATCTCCTCTCGCAGGTGCCGGGCGGCATCTCGGGGGCGGCGGCGGCGGTGATGGCGGTGTGCTTCGGCCTCGGCTTCTTCCTCGACGCGCTCGAGATCATCTTCCTGGTGATCCCGATCGCGATGCCGCCGCTCTTGCGTCTTGGCGCCGACCCGATCTGGCTCTCGATCCTGACCGCGATCGATCTCCAGACCGCGTTCCTGCTCCCACCCTTCGGCTTCGCGTTGTTCTTCCTGCGCGGCGTCGCCCCGCGCGAGGTCAAGACGGTCGAGATTTACCGCGGCGTGCTTCCCTTCATCGCGATCCAGATCGTGATGCTGGCCCTCGTCTGGAGCCATCCGCGCATCGTGACCTATCTGCCGGAGGTGTGGGCCAAGCCGGCACCCGGCTCCGCCGAAGCGATCAAGCCCGGCACCTTGCCGCCGCCGACCGCGTTCCACGAAGAGGACAATCTCCCGCCCGAGCTGCAAGCGCCGGGAACGAAGTAGTACAGGTGCGCACTAGGAAGCTCCAGGAACTGTATATGCTCGTTTACGATTACTACGTAAATTAGCCATCGTGTCCGCAATGAAAGCGAGGGAGGTCAAGATGGATAAACTCATTCTTCAGTGGCACATCGCTGACCCATGTGTCTTCTGGCTAAAGGTTGGCGGACTTACGGTGGCGATGCGTGTGTGGGTGTTTGGCCTGCATTGGCTTGAGACGCACCTCACCTCGGGCTGGCGCTCGCAGTTCGCGAGGGATCTTCTTTCGCGCCGCGCGATAAGTGTGAGCATTCTCGGTACGATCGAGCTCGCGACGTTCCCCGTCCTCATGGCCGTAGGGGCCTGGGAAGCGATAGGCGCTTATATTGGGCTCAAGACAATCGCACAGTGGCACCATTGGAAAGAGGATCGCGCGCCGTTTAACCGATACCTCGTGGGCAATGCACTGGTCCTTATCTTGTCGCTGCTCTGTTTGGAACCGCATGTCGTTCTCTCGACATGCGCTGCTGGCGCCGGCACCTGAGTAATCCGAGCGCACTCGATCGAGCGCATCGTCTCGACCGGCCAAGCGAGCGCCGCCGACTTCTGGTACGACGCGCCGCGCGACGAATGGGTGATCCTGCTCGCGGGCGAGGCGGGCCTGCGCTTCGAGGGCGAGGCCGAATTGCTTAGGCTCGGACCCGGCGACTGGGTCCACATCCCCGCCCATAGGCGCCACCGGGTCGACTGGACCGCAGCCGAGGTCGCGACCGTCTGGGTCGCGGTTCATTGCGCGCCGGGTGCGGGCGGGAGTTGAGGCAGATCAATGAGTTGAGGCGGGCTGCGCGCCGATACTCTTGGCGCTAGACTCGCGCCGCGCCGCGCGCCCTCGGCCGAGGTTGAATTTGGTCCCGTCGTCATGTCCCGCAGAACCGTCGCGCTAATCCTGATCGCACTCCTGATTCTCGCCGGCGGCGCCTATCTCGCGGCCTCGCCCGCGATGCGCGCGCGCGTCGAAGCCTTCCTCGGCGCGACGCCAACGCGGAGCGCGATCCTGGTCTCGGGCAATATCGAGGCGCACGAGAGCGTGCTCGGCTTCAAGTCGATCCAGTCGCGCATTACCGAGCTCCCCTTCGACGAGGGCCAATGGGTCAAGGCCGGAACGCTCGTCGCGCGCGCCGACGATTCCGACTATCGCCAGCAGGTCGCCATAGCGGAGGCGGCGCTCGCGGTGCAGGAGCGCCAGTTCGGTGCGGCCGAGCAGAATCTCGCGGCGGCGCAGAAAACCGTGGTGAGCGACCAGGCCGATCTCGAGCTGAAGCGCCTCGACGACAAGCGCTACCAGACGCTCTGGCGCCAGGGTTTCGCCCCGACCCAGACGCGCGACCAGGCGGCGACCGCGCTCAAGGTTTCGGCGGCGGCGCTCGACCGCGACCAGGCGCTGGCGCTGGCCGCGGCCCGCAACGTCGACCTCGCGCGCGCCAACATCCAAAGTGCCGGGCAATCGCTCGACCTCGCCAAGATCGTGCTCGGCTACACGGTGCTCAAGGCACCCTTCGACGGCGTGATCCTGGTGCGCCAGGCCGAGCTCGGCGAGATCGTCCAGCCCGGGACGCCGGTCGCGACCCTCGCCGACCTCGACCATGTCTGGCTGCGCGCCTACGTCAACGAGGGCGATCTCGGCCGCGTGCGTCTCGGCGCCGCGGCGACGGTCACGACCGACACTTATCCCGGGAAGCTCTATCACGGGCGCGTCTCGTTCATCTCCTCGAGCGCCGAGTTCACGCCCAAGAGCGTCGAGACCCACGCCGAGCGCGTGACGCTCGTCTACCGCATCAAGATCGACCTCGACAATCCGACCCACGAGCTTGTTCCGGGCATGCCGGCGGACGCGTCGATCGCACTCCCCAAGCCATGAGCGAGGCGGGCGCCGCGCAGGCGGGCGTCGCGCAAGTGGGCGTCGCGCAAGTGGGCGCCGAGATCGAGGTCGCGGACCTCGCGAAGGGCTTTCCCGGGACCCAAGCGGTCGACCGGGTCGCGTTCTCGATCGCGCGCGGCGAGATATTCGGCCTGGTGGGGCCGGACGGTGCCGGCAAGACCACGGTCATGCGCATGCTCGCGGGCGTCATGCAGCCGGACAGCGGCCGCATCGAGATCGACGGCGTCGACGTGGTCAAGGAGCCCGAGCGCGCGAAGCGCCATCTGAGCTACATGCCCCAGCGCTTCGGCCTTTACGAGGACTTGACGGTCGACGAGAACATCCGCTTCTACGCCGACGTGTTCGAAATCCCTCGGAAGCTGCGCGAGGCGCGCACGGCGCCGCTGCTCGCCGCCTCCAACATGACCGAGTTCCGCCGCCGCCTCGCGGGCCAGCTCTCGGGCGGGATGAAGCAGAAGCTCGGCCTCATCTGCGCGCTCGTGCACACGCCAAAGGTTCTGCTGCTCGACGAGCCGACCACCGGTGTCGATCCCATCTCGCGGCGCGAGTTCTGGAGCATCCTCTACGGGCTGCGCGCGGAGGGGGTCACGATCCTGATCTCGACCGCCTATCTCGACGAGGCCGAGCGTTGCACGCGCCTGGCATTGCTCCATCGCGGCCGGCTCGCCTATTGCGACACGCCGAGGCGCCTCAAGGAGCGCATGCCGGGTGCGATCCTCCGGCTCGTCTCGAGCGACGCGCGCGCGTTGCGCGACGCGCTTAGGGGCGCGGACGGCGTCCGCAGCGTGCTGCTCGTCGGCGACGGCGTCCATGTCGCGGTCGACGATGGCGCGCGGCGCCTACCCGAGCTCGAGCGCCTGGTCCGCGACAAGGGCCTGGCGCTCGCCTCGATCGCGCGCGTGACCCCGACCATCGAGGATTTGTTCGTCTCCCTCCTCAAGGACGAGGAGGTGCCATCGTGAGCGATGACGCAGCAGCCCCCATCCTGGCCGAGGGCCTAGTCAAGCGCTTCGGCGCCTTCACCGCGGTCGACGGGGTGAGCTTCGCGATCGCGCGCGGCGAGATCGTCGGCTTCCTCGGGCCGAACGGCGCCGGGAAATCGACCACCATCCGCATGCTCGCGGGGCTTCTCAAGCCGAGTGCCGGGCGCGCGCGGGTCGCGGGCTACGACGTCGCGCGCGAGCCCGAGCGCGTGCGCGAGCGCATCGGCTACATGTCGCAGAAATTCTCGCTCTATGGCGACCTCACGGTGGCCGAGAATCTGCGCTTCTTCGGCGGCATCTATCGCGTTGCGCGTGCCGAGCTCGTGGCGCGCATGGATTTCGCGATCGAGATGGCGGGGCTCGTCGGGCGCGAGGACGCGTTGGTCTCGACGCTCGCGGGCGGCTGGAAGCAGCGCCTCGCGCTCGGCTGCGCGATCCTGCACCGGCCGCCGATCCTGTTTCTCGACGAGCCGACCTCGGGCGTCGATCCGGAATCGCGCCGGCGCTTCTGGGACCTGATCCACGCGCTCGCGGCCGACGGGGTCGCGGTCCTGGTTTCGACCCATTACATGGACGAGGCGGAATACTGCAACCGCGTGGCGCTCATCGACCGCGGGCGGCTCATCGAGATGGCGAGCCCAACCGCGTTCAAGCGGCGCGAGCTCGGCGGCGCTCTGGTCGCGCTCGAGGGCGAGGGGATCGGCGGTGTCATCGCCGCACTCCGCGACGCCCCGGGCGTGCGCGACGCGGTCCTGTTCGGGAACTCGATCCACGCGCTGGTCGAGAGCGAGGAAGCGGCGCGCGCTTCGCTCCCCGCATTCCTCGCGGCGCGCGGCATAGCCCCGGTCGAGATCGAGCCCATCGAGCCCACCATCGAGGACGTGTTCGTCCAATTAGTCGGGGCGGAGCGGCGCCCGGCGGCGGACGCGGCGCCGGCGGGAGGCGGGTCATGAGATTACGCCGCCTCAGCGCCATCGCGGTCAAGGAGATGCTGCAGATCTGGCGCGACCCGCGCAGCCTCGCGATCGCACTCCTCATGCCGTTCATGCAGATGCTTCTGCTCGGCTACGGCGTGAGCCTCGACATCAAGCACGTGCCGCTCTGCATCTACGACCGCGAAAACAGCCCGTCGAGCCGCGATCTCCTGCAGCGCTTCGAGGCGTCGGACTATTTCCAGCTGGTGGCCGCCGTCGGCGATTATGGCGCGGTCGGGCGCGCGATCGACCGCGGCGAATGCCGCCTCGCGATCGTGATTCCGCCCGATTTCAGCGAGCGCCTCGCCGACACGGGCACGAGCGCCGTCCAGGCGTTGGTCGACGGCACCGACACCAACACGGCCAACGTCGCGATCGGCTATGCCCAGGCCGTAGTGGGCGCCTATTCGAGCGATCTTGAGATTCAGGCCGCGGGGGTGGGCGGCCGGCCGTTCCAGATCATCGAGCCGGTCGCGGTCCAGTCGCGGGTCCTGTTCAACGAAGATCTGGAGAGCCGCGATTTCATCATCCCAGGTGCCGTCGCCCTCATCATGGCGCTGGTCGGCGCCCAGCTCACCTCGCTCACGGTCGCGCGCGAATGGGAGCGCGGCACGATGGAGCTCTTGATCTCGACTCCCGTGAGCCCGCGCGAGATGATGCTCGGAAAGCTTTTGCCCTATTTCGCGATCGGCTTGCTCGACGCCGCCTTCTGCCTCGCCTTCGCGGTGTTCTGGTTCCACGTGCCGTTCCGCGGCACGCTCTTGACGCTGTTCGTCACCACGTCGCTCTTTCTGGTCGTGGTTCTCGGCATCGGCTACCTGATCTCGACCGCGATCAAGAGCCAGGTGGGAGCGGCGCAGATCGGACTCGTGGTCACGATGCTGCCCACGGCGTTGCTCTCGGGCTTCACCTTCCCGATCGACCAGATGCCCCATTGGGTGCGCGTGATCACCTATCTCGTGTTCGGGCGATACTACGTCACGATCCTCAAAGCCGTGTTCCTCAAGGGCTCGAGCGTGGCCGATCTCGCGACGCCGATGCTCGCGATGGCGCTTTATGCGGCGATCGTCGCGTTCCTCGCCGGGCGCGCCTTCAAGAAGCGGCTGGAGTAGGCGATGTTCGAGCGCATCCGCCCGATCCTGGTGAAGGAGTTCCTCGAGCTCAAGCGCGACAAGTGGCAGCGCTTCCGCCTCATCGTGCCGCCCCTGATCCAGATGCTCGTGTTCGGCTACGCCGCGACCTTCGAGGTCTATCACGTCTCGACCGTGGTGCTCGACCGCGACCGGACCGAGGCGAGCCGCGACCTCGTCTCGCGCTTCGCCTTCAGCGACCGCTTCCGCATCGTCGAGGACGCGACCACGGACGCCGAGGTCGAGCGCGCGGTCGACCGCGGCGACGCGTCGCTCGCGC
The DNA here is from genome assembly GCA_035509415.1 of Alphaproteobacteria bacterium. GTDB lineage: Bacteria > Pseudomonadota > Alphaproteobacteria > JACZXZ01 > JACZXZ01 > DATJLQ01. Next base: position 8,482 of record DATJLQ010000059.1, on the reverse strand, counting down.
TCGTGATCCATCCGGGCTTCGCCGAGCTGTTGCGCAGCGGCCAGGGCGCACCAGTGCAGGCGATCGTCGACGGCACCAATTCCAACACGGCGCTCATCTCGCTCGGCTACCTCAACGAGATCGTCGGGCAATTCTCGGCGGACTACGCGGCCGACCTCGCGAACCGCGGGCTCGCGGGGCCGAACCCGCGTCCGGTCCAGGTCACGATCGAGGAGCGGCCCTGGTACAATCCGGACCTCAACGGGCGCTGGTTCTTCGTCCCCGGCGTAGTGGGGACGCTCACGCTCGTCACCATCGTGAGCCTGACCGCGAGCGCCATCGTGCGCGAGCGCGAGGTCGGCACCCTCGAGCAGATCATGGTCTCGCCCATCAGGCCGGCCGAGTTCATCCTGGGGAAGACGGTGCCTTTCTTCCTCATCGGCCTCGCCGAGGTGGCGCTGGTCGCGGTGTTCGGAACGCTTTGGTTCCGGGTCCCGTTCGTGGGCGATCCCTTGATCCTGCTGCTCGGGACGTCGCTGTTCCTCTTGAGCACCTTGGGCCTCGGCCTCCTGATCTCGACCTTGTGCAGGACCGAGCAGCAGGCGTTTGCGTCGAATTTTTTCGTGCTCAACCCGATGTTCATCCTCTCGGGCTTCGCGTTCCCGATTTCGAGCATGCCGACGGCGTTGCAATGGATCACCTATCTCGATCCCTTGCGCTATTATCTCGTGGTGATCCGCGCGACCTTCCTCAAGGGCGTCGGGCTCGACGCCCTGTGGCCCGACATGCTGGGCATGGCGCTCTTGGGCTGCGGGCTGCTCGGGATCAGCATCCTGCGCTTCAGGAAGTCGCTCGACTGAGGGAGAGCCGCATGCGCGCCATGGTCCTCGATGCCGCCTGCACGGCGCTCGCGCTCCGCGACCGGCTTCCGCTGCGCGAGCCGGGACCGCGCGAGGTGTCGATCGAGGTCGCGGCCTGCGGCGTGTGCCGCACCGATCTCCACATCCTCGACGGCGAGCTCGCGGCTCCCAAGCTTCCGCTCGTGCCGGGCCACGAGATCGTCGGCCGCGTGGTCGCAGTGGGACGCGAGGTCGAGGATCTCGCGGTCGGCGACCGGGTCGGCGTGCCCTGGCTCGGCTGGACCTGCGGCACATGCGATTATTGCCGGAGCGGGCGCGAGAATCTGTGCGATCGCGCGCGCTTCACCGGCTACCAGATCGACGGCGGCTACGGCGACTACACGCTCGCCGACGCGCGCTATTGCTTCCGGATTCCCGAGCGCTTCGCCGACGTCGAGGCGGCACCGCTGCTGTGCGCGGGGCTCATCGGCTATCGCGCGTTGCGGCTCGCGGGCGAGGGGCGGCGTCTCGGCCTTTACGGCTTCGGCGCCGCGGCCCATATCGCGGTCCAGGTCGCGCGCCATCGCGGCCAGCGCGTGTTCGCCTTCACCAGGCCCGGCGACGCGGCGGGCCAGGGCTTCGCGCGTACCCTCGGCGCGGAATGGGCGGGCGGCTCGGACGAGACGCCGCCCGAGCCGCTCGACGCGGCGCTCATCTTCGCGCCGGTGGGTGCGCTCGTCCCGGCGGCGCTACGCGCGACCGCGAAGGGTGGCGTCGTCGTGTGCGCCGGCATTCACATGAGCGACATCCCGAGCTTCCCCTACGCGATCCTGTGGCAGGAGCGGGTGGTGCGCTCGGTCGCCAACCTCACGCGGCGCGACGGCGAGGAATTCATGGCGGTCGCGGGCGAGATTCCGGTGCTCACGGTGACGACGTCGTTCCCGCTCGCCCAGGCGAACGAAGCGCTCGCGCGGCTTCGCGAAGGACGGCTCGAAGGAGCCGCGGTCCTGGTGCCCTGAGGCGTCCAGCGGGCGATATTGATCATCGTCAATTTGCGCTATCATGGCGCGCCGGGCCGGATTTTTCGCCCCGGCCAGTTCAGGAGCGCCATGCTGGTACCCGCCGCCATCGCCAACGCCGCCCAGAGCATGCGCCTCAATCCGCTTGCGGCGATGCGGCTCGACACGCCGCCGGACGGCGCGGTGACGCTCCAGGTGCGCGCCCTTGCGCCGCAACGGAGCTGGCTGCCCCTGAGGCTCGACCGCGACACCGCCTCGCTCATCGACACGGTGCTGCGCATCGTCGAGCGCGGCACGCCCGAAGGCGCCCAGCCGGCGCATCTTCTTCATCTTTGGCGCGCCGGTCTGTTGCTGTCGGCGGGCGAAAGCGTCGGACTCGCCGAAGACGGCGCGCCGGAGATCGAGCGTACCGACCGGGCGCCGCGTCCCTGGCTTCCGCCCGCCGAGGCGGGAGCACGACTGTGGCGCCGCCTGTTCGCCGATTTCGACGCGCTCGCCACGGGCCCGGCGCCCGCAATCGCGCCCGAATGCAAAGCGCTCTTCGAGCAGGGCTTGCCCGTGCCGCTACCCGCGTTGCTGTCGCGCGACGAGGCCGAGCGTGCCGCCGCCTATTGGTGGCGCCTCCAAGAGCACGGCTTGCTGATCGGCCGCTCGACCGAGAACGACCGTTTCTCGATCAACAACGATCCGCTCGGCCGCGCGCTGCTGCACCGGCTCACGCCGTCCATCGAGGCGCTCATCGGGCACAAGCTGCGCGAGAGCTATAGCTACGCGACGGTCTACGAGCCGGGCGCCGTGCTCGATTCCCATCGCGACCGGCCGCAATGCCAATATACCGTGTCGGTCCTGCTGGATTTCCTGCCGACACCGTCCGACGGGCGCAGCCCCTGGCCCTTGGAGGTCGAGCTCGAAGCGGGCGCCGAACCGGCGCGTTACTATCAGGGCATCGGCGACGGCGTGTTGTTCCTCGGCCGTGCGCTCGCCCATGGGCGGCCGCGCCTCGGCCCGGGGAAGCGCTGCCTGGTCTTGATGCTGCATTGGCTCGACGCGGATTTCCCGGACGCTGAGATGGATATGTCGTGATCGGGGAGGGGTGCCGCAGCCGCGCCCGATCGAGCGTGCGCCTATTTGACGGCGCCGCCGGTGATGCCGGAAATGAAGCGGTCCAGGAACAGGTTATAGGCGATCGCCACCGGGATGCTGGCCATGAGCGCACCGGCCATGATCTCGCCCCAATAGAAGATGTCGCCGCGGATGAGGTCGGTCGCCACGCCGAGCGTGATCGGCTTCTGCGCCGAGGAGGAGATGAAGGTCAGCGCATAGACGAAATCCTGCAGCGTCAGCGTGAAGGTGAAGATCACCACCGTGAGGATGCCCGGTAGCGAAAGCGGGATCGCCATCCGGATGAAGGCGCCGAACAGGCTGCAGCCGTCGACGATCGCCGCTTCCTCGATCTCCGGCGGCAATGCCTTGAAGAAGCCCATCAAGAGCCAGGTGCAGAACGGAATCGTGAAGGTCGGATAGACCACCACCAGCGCCCACATCGAATTCTGCAGGCCGAGGTCGGAGACGACCCGCGAGAGCGGCAGGAACAGAAGGGTGGGCGGCACCAGGTAGGTGAGGAAGATGCCGATGCCGAGCGCCTCGCCGTTCTTGCCCGTCAGGCGCGCGAGGCTGTAGGCGGCGGGCAGTGCCGTGACGAGCGTGATGGCGGTGACGCAGACGCCGATGATGAGCGAGTTCAGGAGCCAGGTCGCGAACAGCGTCTTCTCGAACAGATAGCGGAAATGCTCGAGCGTGGGCGGGTCGTTGAACCAGAACGGAATGTGGCTGACGCTGTAGAGGTCGCTGTTCGACTTGAACGCCGTGATCAGCATCCAATAGAACGGAAACGCGGACAGGATGAAGAAGAACGCGACCGCGCCGTAGAACGCGGTCTCTTGCGCGGCTTTGACGGCGGTGACGCGCGCCATGCCTAGATCTCCCGCCGCCGGATGAAGCGCAACATCGCGGCAACCACGACCAGCAGCACCGGCAGCATGAACAGCGAGATCGCGGCGCCATGCGACACGTCGCCCGAGACGATGCCGGTCTGGAAGCCCGCGAAGCCCAGGACCGACGTGGCACCCACGGGACCGCCCATGGTCAAGAGAAAGACGATCGAGAGGTCCGTGAAGGTGAACACGATGCCGAACACGAGGCCGATGGCCACGATGGGCAGGATCATCGGAAGGATGATCTGGTAGTTGCGGCGCCAGAAGCCGGCGCCGTCGACGGTCGCGGCGTCGAGGACGTCCTGCGGGATCGCGGTGATGCCGGCGAGGAAAATGACGACCGCGAACGGGAAGAAACGCCAGGCATTGACCACGATCACCGACAGCATCGCCAAGCCTGGGTCGCCGAGCCAGTTCGGCGCCTGCGAGCGCGTGACGATGCCGAGCGCGATCAGCGTCCAGTTGATGACGCTGTAGAGCGAATCGAACATCCACTCCCACGCGACGGTGGCGAGCGCGATCGGCACCACCCAGGGCAGGATGATGATCGCGCGCACGATCTTGCGCCCGGGGAACGGCCGCAGCAGCACCAGCGCGCCGAACTTGCCGAGCACGAGGCCGAGGGCCTGCGAGCCGAACGTGAAGATGAAGGTGTTGGTCAACGTCTGGAGAAAGACCGGGTCCTCGACGATATCGGCGAAATTCTCGAGGCCGACGAAGCTCCAGGACGGATTGTAGATCGTATAGGCGCTGACCGAGTAATACAGCGCCATCAGGAACGGCAATCCCACCAGCAGCAGCACGTAGAGGATCGCCGGCGCCACCAGGATCGAGCCGAGCACGTCTCGCCGGTCCAGCAAGAAGCGGAAGCGCGCGGCCGGTTTGGCGGGGGTCGATGCGGTGATGGCGACCATGGCTCGTGTCCGTCCTATTGGCGCGCGACGCGCTTGCCGTCATTGTCGAATTGGTAGAGCGCGCTGTTGCGCACGGCGAAGGGGTGCCATTCGCCGGCGCGCACGCTTTCCTCGGCGACGTGGGCCGGCGGCAATTTGGCGGTGACCCCCTGGTTCGGATTGAACCCCGCGACCACGCCGTAGACGATGCGCTCGGAGCCCAGATACTCGGAGCGGTCGACGCGGAAGTTGAATTCCGTGAAGCCGCCGTCCTCCATCATGTCCTTGGGCAGGAAGTTCTCCGGACGGAAGCCGAGAAAGCCGTCGTCGCGCGCGAGGATGTTCATCGGCGGCGAGCCCACGAAGGTGGCGACGAAGCGGTCGGCGGGATCGTCGTAGATCTGCGACGGCGTTCCCACCTGGCGCACGATGCCGTGGTCGATCACGGCGATGCGGTCGCCCATGCCCATCGCCTCGACCTGGTCGTGGGTCACGTAGATGGTGGTGACGCCGACCCGGTTCTGGAACTGCTTGATCTCCTGCCGCGCCGAGGCGCGCAACTTGGCGTCGAGGTTGGAGAGCGGCTCGTCGAGCAGGAGTGCGGTCGGCTCGCGTACCAAGGCGCGCGCCAGCGCCACGCGCTGACGCTCGCCGCCGGAGAGCTGACGCGGCCGCCGGTCGAGGAGATGGTTGATGCCGAGCATCTGCGAGGCCCACTCGACCTTCTGCTTGATCTCGGCGCGCTGAACGCCCTGCGTCTTCAGCGGAAAGGCGATGTTGTGGCGCACGGTGAAATGGGGATAGAGGCCGTAGCTCTGGAACATCATCGCGACGCCGCGGGCGCGCGGCGGAATGTCGTTCACGAGATCGTTGCCGATCAGGAGATCGCCGCTGGTCTGCCGCTCGAGCCCGCAGATGATGCGCAGGAACGTCGTTTTGCCGCACCCTGACGGGCCCAGCAGCACCATGAACTCGCCGTCCGGCACCGTGAGGCTGATGCCGTTCACGGCGGGGACGTCGCCGAATTTCTTGACGATGTCCCTGGTCTCTACCGCAGACATTGGTCCTCCCCCCATTCAGCGTACGGCGCGCGCTTCGTCGATTCCTCGGCGGCGCATTGCTCGTGTTTTTCTCGATGCCGGCGTTCCATGGCGCGGGAAGACCCGGACCGCACGCGAACGCGCGGTCCGGGCCGATGCCGTCAGGTCTTGCGGACCCACTTCTTCATGATGGTCTCGCACCGCTGCGTGGCCCACTTCACCGCTTCCTCGGCGCCCATGGCGCCCGTCGCGGCCTTGGCCATCATGTCGTTGATGATGAAGGCGTAGTAGATCTCGTCCATCGCAGGCGTCGCCGGCCCGGGATAGCCCGGAATGGCGGACCACTTGTCCGAATCCTGCAGGATCGCCAGCTTGTCGTGCGGCGTCGAGGTCGGGTCGTCGGACAGGATGGGCATCGGCCTGGGCACGAGACCCGCGAAGCACGGGTTGTTGTAGCCCAGGCTCGCCTTGAAGGCCTCCGGCCAATTGGCCGAGTAGTGGCGCAGGAACTCGATCGCCGCTTCCTTGTTCTTGGCGAACTTCCAGATGCCGTAGAACTCGGACGCCGCACCCATGATCGTGCGCACCGGACCCTTGGGCGGCTCGATGACGAAGATGTCGTCGGCGAGCTTCTTGTTGAGCGTCTGGGCGGTGCGGTAAGCGGAGATCGGGTTGAGGATGTAGCAGCCGACGCCGGAATCGATGTACTGGTTGTTGCTGGCGTCGTTCCAGGACAGCACGTCCGCCGTCATGGCCTCCTTGTAGAGGGCCGCGACATACTTGGTCGCCTCGATCGTCTCCTTGCTGTCGAGGACGATCCGCTTGCCGGCTTCGTCCTGAACCGACGCGCCGTAGCTCCACAAGAGCCCGCGCCAGCTCGTGCTCGGATCGTTGCTGTGGCCGAGCGAGATGCCGACCGGATGGCCCTTGGCCTTGAGCTTGGCGCCGCCGACGCGCACATTGTCCCAGGTGTCCGGCTTCAACCCGATTTCGTCCCACATGCTCTTTTGATACATGCCCGGGAAGTTGATGTAGAAATCGGGGAAGGCGGACCAGCTGCCGTCGTCCGCGTTGTAGCCGAGCTGCTTGCCGATGGTGGTGACCGGGCCGTATTTCTTCTGGGTCTCGTTCACCAGGTCGGCGACGTTGACGAAGAACTTGCGGTAGAGATGGGCGCCGCCCGAGCCGTTGAAGCCGAACAGGTCGTGGCCCGATTGCGCCGACGCCTCGGCGGCCGCGCGCGCGGGAATGTCCTGCACCGGAATATGGTCGACCGTGACCGCGATCTTGTGCTGAGCACCCCAATCCTTGGCGAACTTGTCGAACCAGGTGTCGTAGGCGGGGACGAAGTGGCTCCACTGCACGATCGACAGTGCGGTGTTGTCGGCGAGCGCCTTGGAGACGAACGGCGCGGAAAGCAGCGGTGTCGCGCCGGCGGCGGCGATGGTGAGGCCCGTGTTCCTCAGGAACCGACGCCTCGTGACACGCGAACGTCTGGTAATGGTCATTTTGGGCTCCTCCTCCACTGTTTCCGTTGGACGAGGCGGTGCCAGATGAGAGGCTACGCCTCGCACACCGGTTATTATTTTTGGCCTGTTACTATAGCGTGCAATCGGCGGACGGAGCTAGCTTCTCGGTTTCTCTACTCTTCGCAACTGCGGCAGAACGAGCGCGCGAACCATGCGCCTCGCGCCCTTTTCCTTGCGGCACTTGCGCCGGACGGGGCAATGTTCCTGACCTATTTGGCGTCGCGCCGAGTGCTAGGGATTGCGCCGAGTTCTCCGTCCGGACGCGGCGCGGCCTTCGACGGAAGCGATCCGATGTGCAAACATGATGGCGTGCGCGGAAACGAAGACAGGCGGGAGTGCTGCAGATGGTGACCGATGCCGGCATCGCGGCGCGACTTGAACGCTATCGCGCGGCGTTCGATCTCAGCGGCAGGACCGCGCTCGTGCTCGGCGCCGCGTCCGGCATCGGCAAGGCCTCGGCCGAGGCGCTCGCGGCACTCGGTGCCGACGTGCTGTGTGCCGACAAGGATCGCGCGGGCGTCGAGCGTACCGCATCCGAGATCGGCACGCGGGTCAAAGCGGCCGCTTATGTCGCGGATGCCGCGGTCGCCGAGGACGTCGAGGCGCTGGTCGAGGCGGCGTCGAGATTCGCGCCAAGGATCGACATCGCCGTCACCACGCCCGCGATCCACATCCGGAAGCCGTTCCTCGACTACACCGACGACGAATACGATCGCATCGCCGATCTCAATCTGCGCGGCGTGTTTCTGTTCTTGCGCGCCGTCGGCCGCGTCATGCGCGCGCAAGGGAAGGGGAGCCTGATCGCCACCTCGTCGATGCGCGCGATGACGCTCGAGCCGGGGCTCGCGATTTATGCTGCGACCAAGGCGGGGATCGTGCAGCTCGTGCGCGGGCTCGCCTCCGAGCTCGGGCCGCACGGCGTACGCGTCAACGCGGTGGTCCCGAGCATCGTCGACACCGCGTTGGTCGCGCCCTTGAAGGCGCGCCCCGAGATCTTCGCGAAGCTCGCCGCTCATACGGTGTTCGATCGCTGGAGCGAGCCGAGCGAGGTCGCGACGGCGGTCGCCTTCCTTGCGTCGGACGCCGCGAGCTACGTCACCGGCAGCGCGCTGATGGTGGATGGCGGCTGGACCGCGATCGACGGTCCGCCCTCGGGCCTGACGCGGACGTCGAAGGGATGAGCGGGATC
>DATJLQ010000058.1:0-24150 GCA_035509415.1 Alphaproteobacteria bacterium | reverse complement strand
TACCCAAATCCAAGAGCACATCGCGAAGATGCGCCGTTACGCCTTTCTGGAACAGGACGCACCGATGATCGAGGCGCAGCAACGCGTGCTCGACTCCGCGCGAATTCCCTTAATTCCGGTCATTCTGCCGGTCGACGTCGGCCCGGTCCGATATAAGCGCATCTTACGGAAGATGATCGAGCAGGAACGCTTGCAATCGAGGGGATGACGGTCGAGAGCGAAATTGTGACCGGTCTCGAGGCTCGAGAGAGCGGCGCTCGCGCTTGGATCGTCGTGGCGCTCGCGCTCTTGGAGACTTATTTGGATTGCCGGACTGCCGGCGCGACTCTGGCTCGATTGAGCCGATCCGTCGGCCGCGTCACGGCTCGCTCCGATCCGATTCGATCCGTAACGCATTGATTACAAAGCGATAATCCAATTGACCGCCGCGCGCTTTCACGGCTCGAGCAGGGCGCGGATGCGCTGTTCCATCTCCGGGAGAGGAATCGCCGTCTCGCGCATAACCGCCTCGGGCGAGCGATAGCGCTCGGCCATGATCCGGTCTTCCGGGGCTTTGATCTGCGCTTGCATGTACGCACCGAGACGGCGCGCATGGGCAACCATTGACCGGCCGAAGGCCGAGCGCACGGTTTCGACCTGCGCGAGGGCCGCCGCTATGGGCCGCGTTCCGTCGCGCAGCGTGTCCGCGAGGCACAACGCGTCGCCCGCCGCCTTGGTGACGCCGACTCCGCAATGGGGTCGTGCGACGAAGGCCGCATCGCCCAGGAGAATGACGCGGCCGAACGACATGCGCGGCGATTCGAGGTCGTAAATCGGTTGGATGAACGGTTGCGCCGTGAGTCGCACGACTTCCTCGAATTGTGGTGCAAGCAGCCGCGCGGCATCCGCCCGCAGCGCATCGAGCAAATGCCGGCTCACCATGTTCGGCGGGATGCCATCGCGATGGAGCCGCCCCGAACTGTCGGTCAGAAGTCCGGGAAGATCCAGGACTTCGTCGGCCGGGCGATACCAGACGAAATTGTACCGGCGTCGGCCGGGTTTCACTTCATCGTCGGCGCCCGCAACGGGATAGCCGAGAATCTGCTCACGCGGCGGCAGGCAGAACGCGAGATGCTCGAACAGCGCGCGGCGCACGCCCTCGACAAGCGCCATCTCCTCGACCAGGCCGCGCCAGGCGACATAGCCGGCATATGTGGGGCCGACCTCAGGCAGAAAAATCCGCCGAACCGTAGAGCGAATTCCGTCGGCGCCGACGAGGAGATCGCCATCCTCGACAGTGCCGTCGGCGAAGTGAGCGCTCACGCCGCGCTCGTCCTGCTCTATCCCGGTCAGCGTCGCGCCCGAGTGATAATGCGCCGGTGGGAAGACCGCGCGCAGATGGCGCCATAGGCGACCCCAGGCGGTCAGAATCTGCCGCAGCGGCCATTCGCCGATCGGGTCTCCGTTGCGGGCGAACGTGACCCGCGAGCGGACCTCGACGCCGATCTCGGCGCCTATTCGGACGCCCGCGCGTCTGAGTACCTCGAACAGCTCCGGATGGGTGACGATGCCCGCGCCCCGGCCCGAAAGGTCGTCGCTCGAGCGTTCGTAGATGTCGACCCGCCAGCCGGCCCCGTGCAGCAAGGTCGCCGCAAACAGCCCGCACAGCGAGCCGCCGACGACGATCGCCCGCCGAGGTTGGGGGCGAGCGACATATGGCGCCGTCGAGCCTTCGGACTTGCCTGGCTTCGTGTCGGTCATGGGTGCGGACATCACGCGCGCGCATGCTTGCGACGCGGCAGCGTCGCCCCGGTCTTGCGGGCAGCGGGAAAAACCGCAAGCGCCCCCTCGAGCAGAACCGCCACCTTCTCGGCGATCGTGCGATTGAGGTCGGCGGGGATCGGCAAACCGTAGATCCAACGGCGCACGCCGAGATAAAAGATCGCGGCATGCAATCCCCAAACGGTCTCCATTTCGGCCTCGGTCATCGGCACCTCGACGAGCGGCGGGCGGCCATAAGAGAATCTGATTTCCGCGATCACGCGGGAGAAGACCCGGTCGCGCAGAAGCCTGACATAGCGCGAATTGATGTCGAGCCCGCGCAGCCCGGAAAACATGAAGAGACGCACCCATTCGTAGCCCAGAATCGTCCGCGCATAATCTTGATAGAAGCGCACCAAGCGTTCCTCCAACGGCCGTGAACGGTCGTCCAGCCATTCCTCCCAATGGGGATTCCAGCGGCCGACGAAGACCTCTTGGTAGACGCGCTCGATCAGCGCCTCCTTGCTCGGAAAGTAGCGGTATAGCAGGGGTTGGGTGATGCCGATGCGCTTTGCGAGCTCGCGCGTCTGACCTTCGAACCCGCGTTCGGCGAAGAATCGTACCGCCTCCTGAGCGATGCGACGCTCGCGCTCGTCCGGTGTCAAACGCTTGCGCCCGATCTGCCGACGGGCATTCCGGAGAGTATCGACGACGAACGGCTCGGGTCTCGTCGCAATCGGCCTCTTGGGGGATTTCATGCGTCCGCTCTTTTTCATTGCACGACCGTCAGTCTCGAAAATTCGCCGCGACCGTTCGAGACGCAATCCAAGACACCGACCTCGGCCGAAAGCAAAGCCCGAAGGATCGCGCGCCGCAGGGATGCCCGGTCGCGCGACCGGCATGTCGACCGACTAGGCGACCGCCGTGTCGGCGCCACGCCGGTCATGACATTGCCGTCCGCGGCGGCGCCGCCAGCCACGCGCACAGCGTCTCGACATAGGGGTCATTCGGTTCCAGAAACCGCTTATGCGTTCCCGTGTGCGTGCCGCCCGCGAGGATGCGATGCTCGAAGACGGCGTTTCGGTTCCCCTCCATCGCCGCCACCATCGATCGGCCGTGCGCCTGAACTTCGGGCAGATCCTCCGAGCCCCAGGCGAGCAGCATGGGCGTCGTGGCGCGCATGCAATGTTCCTGCGCGCTCGCCTCGCGGTCTTGGTCGTCGCGCTCGAGGAACGCCTTGATGAGCTTCTCCCGCATGCTGCCGGGCGCGCAACGGTCGAGCCGCAGGTCGAGGGGTGCGCTCAGGGGAAAGCACGCCTTGATGAAGTCGGCCGGTACGCCGGCGGCCTCGAGCCGGTCTGAGCGCAGGGCCGCAAGCGCGGCGAGGTGTCCGCCCGAGGAATGGCCGCCGAGCGAAATCCGTCCGACGTCGCCGCCATATGCGCCGATATGGCGGCGCACCCAAGCGACGGCCGCGATCACGTCGTCGAGCGGTCCCGGATAGCGGACGCGGGGCGCCAGGCGATGATTGGGAGATACCAGGATCGCAGGAATCCGGGCGAGCCGCTCCATCATGAAGCCGTTCCACTCCTTGTAGCCGCGTGTCCAGCCGCCGCCATGAACGTAGATCAGGACCGGCAGCGGTTTCGCGCTCCGCTCGCGCGGCAGCCAGAGATCGAGCTTCTGGAACTCGTCGCCGCCGAAGGGAATGTCGAATTCGACCCGGACCCGCGCGGCGGCCTTCTTCGATTCCTCGATTGCCCAAAGCGAATAGGCTTCGCCCGCGGGCGTGAAGGCCGGGCCGAGGTCGGGCAGGTTATCGAACGACATGACGAAAGTACCCCGTTGTCATGATTCAACCTCGATCCAGCGGCGGACTCATACGAGCGGCCTCAACGCCCCGTAAAGCTTGGGATGGGCTTCGAAGCCAACGCCGGGATGCTCGGGAAGATCGACCGTCCCTTGCTCGAGCGCGCTGCCGCTTGGATAGCCGCCGAAGAAGCTCATCGCGTCGATCGCGGCCTCGTGGCCGCCGAGCCCGAGCCCGCCCACCACGTGAAGCGCGAGCAGATGCCCGGCATGGGGAAAGATGTTTTCGCGCGGCCAGCCGCTTTCGTCGAGCAGTGCGAGGATCCGAAGATATTCGACCAAGCCGTAGGAAAGGGCGACGTCGAATTGCAAAATGTCTCGAGTCGGCCGCAAGCCGCCGTAACGAACGAGATTGGCGGCATCGGCGCGGGAGAAGATGTTCTCACCGAGCGCGAACGGGCGCGCGTAACGCCGGCAAAGCTCGGCCTGCAGCTCGAAATCGAGCGGATCGCCCACTTCCTCGACCCAGCGCAGCCCGTAGGGTTCGACCATGTCGAGGAAGGCCGTGGCGCGCCCGCGATCGAAGGTGCCGTTGAGATCGACCGCGAGCCGACCGCCGCCGCCGACGATCGACAAGGCGGCCTCGATCCGGCGCCGGTCGCGCTCGAGGGGGGCACTGCCCGCCTTGATCTTGAAGTGCGTATAGCCATGCGCCAGTCCCGCGCGGAGCTCGGATTGCAGGGCCGGCACGTCGTCGCCGTCGCGATAATAGCCGCCGGTCGCGTAGCTCGGGACGCGGCGCGGCGTTCGATCGGCACCCCGGCCGAAGCGCTCGGCAAGCAGGCGCCAGAGCGGCTTTTCCTCGAGCTTTGCGACGATGTCCCAAATCGCCGAGTCGATGAGGCCCACCGCACCGGCGCGCTCGCCATGGCCGCCCGGCTTCTCGTCGGACATAAGCGCAGCCCAGACCTTGACGGGATCGAAATTGTCCCCGCTCTCATCGAGGATCGCATCCGGCTCGGCTTCGAGCAGCCGCGGCGCGAAGCGCTCGAGCGCGAGGGCGCCATGGCCGTAGCGCCCCGGCGAATCGAAGGCGAAGCCCACGACCGGTTTCCCGCCGACGACGCGGTCGGTCACGACGGCCACGGCGCTCGCCGTCATCGCGCGGAACGAGATTGCGGAGTTGCTCAGCGCCGAGGCCAAAGGCAACGTGCGCTGGCGAATGTCGACGATGCGCATCGCGGTGCGACGCCTTAGTCGTGCTTGGTACCGATCCAGTTATGGGAAACGTCGAAAACGACGCCGTTCGGATCGCGGCATTTGAGTTCGAACCCCTCTTGACGATGCTTGTCCTTGTCGTTCGCATCCTTCGCGTTCTGGAGGCGGCCGCCGTTCTTGAGCACTTCCTTGCTCGCGGCTTCGATGTCGTCGACGATGAAGCCGATGTGATGGATGCCGATATAATCCTTGCCGCGCTCGTCTCCGGCCGATTCGTCGGTCGGAAAGTACAGCAGCGTGAGATTGACGACGCCGTCGCTCAGTCCGATGGCGTGACCGTATTTCTCGGTCTTCACCTTCTTCATGCGCTTGAAGCCGAACGTCTTCTCGTAGAACTGCGCGGCGACCTCGATGTCGGGAACGGAAAGGGCGATGTGTCTCAGTTTGCCTTGCATGGTTCGCTCCACGGTTGAACGGTCCCTCGACGGCGAATGCACGGACCCTTCGATCTCAGAAGGGGATCGTGATGAACGAATGGGGAGCGTCGCAGTTGACGATATCGACGCGCTTCAACACGATCTTGAGTTGCCCATTCTCGCGACGCAAATGGTAGGTGCAAGTCCCGCCGAAAACGCGTTGGCCGTCGCCGTCGCGGTATTCGACGACATGCATCGGCGCGTGGGCGCAAAGAAGGCCGTTCTCGGCGTTTTCGATCCGGATGCGGCCGAGCAGATGGCTGGTTCGCCCGAGCGGCGCCTGGGCCAGGTTGGCGGGGTGGGCAACCCGACGGAGGCGGATCGCGAGCACCTCCTTGTCCTCGTAGAAGATCGAGGGAACGCCGAGGGGATCGGTCTGTCCGGGGCGCGATGGCATCCAATACATGCCATCCTCGGCGAACAGCGCGAGCCACGGCTCGAACCGACCCTGGTCGAGGAGATGCGCCTCGTCCGCGACGAAGTCCTCGATTTCGCGCACCAACGCCGCCGGTATGGCGGTCGCGTCGGCGCTTTTGACGTTGCTCTCAGGCATGATCGTGTCCGTACATCGTACGCCTCGCTTCACTCGGCGGTCATGTGTTCGAGCCAGGCGGCAAACTGGTTGCGCAACGCGAGCTCGCTCACGCCCGACATGCCGTCGACGCTCCCGTCATTGAGCCGATGCTCCATGCCGTAGCCGCGCGACAGGTCGATCCAGCTGTCACGATGGCCGCCATGCCCGTCGCCCGAGAGCGCGCGCTGGATTCGATTGAATATTTCGTGGTCGTCCTGAGAAACCATCGATGCCGGCGAGCTGAGCGCCGTAAGAAAACGTACCGCGACGTGGTACATCTCGTCGGGCGCGCCTTTGAGCCGAAAGCAGAAGGCGCGCACCAGCGTGCTGTCGACGGCGATCGGCTGGAAGACCCGGATATATTGGTAGCGGACGTTGACCACGAGATTGGGATAGATCAGCGTATTGAAGCGATCGAGGGAGAGGATGCCTTCCGCGCGCTCGGCGCCGTTGCGCCGCTGGAGCGCCTGCCGGTAGGCGGCAAACCAGGGCTCGGGACGGTCGATCGCGATCTTGGTGCCGGTGAAATAGGCGCCGTTGATGGCATGGCCATGGTCGAACGCGCGGATTTGGCTCTTCTCCCAATCGCGCAGAGGCCAACCGTTCGCCTTGATCATCTGCACCAGCTGATCCGGCTTGTTCCGGATCTTGGTGTCGTCCTCCCAGCCGCGCAGCGTGTCCCACGACGATTCATGCACGAAATAGGTATGGATGTTATCGAAGGTATTCTCGATGTGGAGCTTCCAGTTGCCGCGATAGACCTGGCGCATCTCGACACCGTCCTTGACCAGCTCGGCGGCGGGCGCGCGCTCGATTAGATTGTCGAGCGTATCCTTGACCGGCGCCAAGTACTCCTCGAGCTCGATCGCAATGGGCGACAGGCTCACGAAGACGAAGCCCCGATAGCTCGCGATGCGGGCGACCGGCTCGAGGTCGCGGCCGGGCTCCTCGACGAAGCCGTGCGGATAGCTCTTGCGCAGCGGGACGCCCGTCAACTTCCCGGCGCTGTCGTAGCTCCAACCGTGATAGGGGCACACGAAATTCTTCACGTGGCCGCAGGCGGCCGCGGTGACCATGGCGCCGCGATGAGCGCAGCGATTGTGGAACGCCGCAAGGCCGCCGTCCTCCGAGCGCGCGACGATGATGTCGCGTCGCCCGATCTGGGTCCGGATGTAGTCGCCGGGCTCGCGCAACTCGCTCTCGTGGGCCGCGTACAACCAATTGCGCTCGAACAGACGCTCCATCTCGAGCTCGAAGATGGTGGGGTCGGCGTAGACCCGCGCATGAACGCGGTTCGGCTCGACCAGGCCCCGGATCTCCGCCGCTTGCGGCCGCTCCATGTTCGTCACTCCGTCATGCCGACCCAGAGGTCGACCATCATCGTGCATCCCGGCACCTGAAGCGGCGCGTGAACTTTGAAGGTCGTCGTCGCCGGTGCGCCGGCCGGGAACCATTTCGCCGCGGCCTGGGCTGCGGCGTAGCTTTCGCCGAGATCGGTATGGACCGTGAGCATGCGCACGGCGTTTTTCAGATCGGTGCCGGCCGCGCGGCAGATCGACTGGGCCTGCTCCATGATGTCGGCCATCTGGGCCGCGGCCGTATCGCATCCATAGGGGACGTGCGGGTTCTTTCTCGCCGCCGCCACCAAGCCGTTCCGGTCCGCCGCCATGAGGCCGGAGAGGAACAAAAGATCGCCCGCGCGGATCGCCTGCGCCTCGTGGAAGAGGGGCGCGCGCGCGCTTTTTGTCGCGATCGTTTCCTTCTTCGTCTTGCCCTTGTCCAGCAAGGCCACGAAGTTGATCTCGATCCGGCTTTCGGTCACACCCAACGTGCGGATCGGATACGTCGTGCGCACCGGCGGATCCTTGGGGAAGAACTCGCGCCAGACGCGCTCCATGCGCGGAAGATCGTTGATATCGGTGAGGTAGACCTGCGCCTTCACCACATTTGCCATCGAGGAGCCCGCTTCCTCGAGCAGAATTTGCATGTTCTTGAGCGTGAGGCGCGTTTCGCGGTCGATCCGGCTGCCCTCCCAGAAATTGGGATCGACGCGCGCCTCGGGGGCTACGCCCGACTTCCAGTCGGTCGGCACCTGACCCGCGAGAAACAGGAAATCGCCCGCGCGCACGGCGGGGGCATAGCCGCCGAGCGGTTGAGGCAGCTTGTCGGTATTGATCCCGACCTTCTCGAAGCCCGGCTCGGGCACGATCGCGATCAGCTCGACTTGCGTGTGAACGTCGGGGATCGGCAGCGCGTCGATATGGACCGAGGTGCTGGCCGGTCGCGGCGGCTTGATGATTTCCCGCCGCGCGACGTGATAGGGATCCACGATCTCGCGCGTGGCCGGGAACTGGTCTATGCGGACGCCGTTCGGCAGGCTGGTTCCGCCGGCGGCGAGGACGGCTTCGATGGTCTTGAAGATGTGGACGGTCTCGCGGATGCCGACATCCTCGCCGGCGAGGGGAATGGCCGGGTTCTCCTGGATGCCCGGATAAAGGCCGGTCTTATAGTCCGTGGCCATGACGCCGGAAACGAAGACCCAATTCTTGTAACGAACGCCGGGCGAATAGGCATCGTTGGGCGTTGCGACGCTGGCGGGCTTCAGGATTTTTCTCGAAGACATTCAACGACCTCCCCGTTTCTGGCAGTACTCTGGACTCGGACTCGCGACTTCATTCCGCTGGCCTCACGACGCCGCCTGCTGGCGCGCGCGCCAGGAGCCGTAACGACGCTCGAGTCGACCGAGGGCCAGATTTGCCAATGTGGCGACCGCAAGCGCGAGCAGGATCCCGAGGTAAACCTGGCCGGTGTTGAACAACGAGCGATTGTAGCTGATCCAGAATCCGAGCCCGTCGGTCGCCGCCAGCATCTCGGTCAGGATCACGCCGGCGATGAGAAGCGACGTTCCGAGGCGCAGACCGCTGATTACCGCGGGCAGGGCCAGCGGTACCATGACCCAGGTGACGGTCTGAAGCCGGCTTGCGCCCATCGCCATGGCCATGGACGCGTAACCGCGCTCGATCGACTGGACGCCGATCATCGTATTGAGGGCGATCGGGAACATGCCCAGCAGGACGCCGAATACGATCTTGGACTCCGGGCCGATTCCGAGCCATGCGATCAGGATCGGGTAAAGGATGACGAAGGGAATCGCGATCATCGCGCCGAAGAACGGCGACGCGATGCGGTCCAGGGGACGAAGCATCCCGGCAACGACGCCAAGGGCCGTGCCGCCGACCCAAGCGATCGAGATCGCGACCAGGATCTCGTATAGGGTCACCCGCAGCGCGTCGAGGAACGTGACGCCGTCGGTCGCTGCGGCCTTGAGGATCAGCGATGGCGAGCCGAAGATGATCGGGCTGAGCATGTGAAGGCGATAAGCACCTTCCCACGCGCCGAGGCAAAGGGCCGTCACCAAGAGTCGCCATGCGATTTTCCGCGCAAGCGTCATAGCGGACCGCGATCGGAAATGAGGTGCCAAATGTGGTTCCGCAGGCGCCCGAAGGCCTCGCTGCCGATCATGTCGATCGTGCGCGGGCGCGGCAGGGTCACCGGTATACGCTCGACGATGCGGCCGGGGTTGGCCGCCATCACCAGCACGACGTCCGCGAGATAGATCGCCTCCGCAAGTCCGTGGGTGATGAACAGGATGGTGCGCCCGCTGCGCTCCCAGATCTGAAGCAATTCCGCGCCCATGCGCGTCCGGGTCTGCTCGTCGAGGGCTGCGAAAGGCTCGTCCATCAGGAGCACCGACGGCTCCTGCACCAGGCCACGCGCGATGGCGACGCGCTGCTTCATCCCGCCGGAGAGCTCGTGCGGATAGCGCCGCGCGGAATCCCCGAGGCCGACGAGATCGAGCAGCGCTTGCGACCGCGCGCGGCGCTCGGCCGTGGGCACGCCGCGCAACGCCAGTGGAAATTCGATGTTCTCGATCGCGGTCTTCCACGGCAAGAGCCACGCGTCCTGGAACACGACACCGACCTTGTCCGGCCGCGGCCCGTCGATCGTCTGCCCATCGAGCACGATCGTGCCCGAGCTCGCCGGCACCAGGCCCGCCAGAATCTGGAGAAGTGTCGACTTGCCGCAACCGCTCGGCCCGACGACGGTGACGAATTCGCCGCTGCCGACCGAAAAGCTAATATCGGCGAGCGCCTGAACCGGGCCCGAGCTCGACCCGAAAAGCTTCGAGACGCCGATCGCTTCGATGACGGTACGCCCGGGTTTGGTCTCTGCGACTGCGAGTGCGGTCATCGCGCCGACTTCCTCCACTTGCCGTAATGCTCCTCCGCGAGGCGCATCATCTCGTCGAGCGCCACGGTGATCACCACGATGAGGAGAACGCCCGCCATGAGCTCGGGCATGCGATAGCTTTCCCCCCACGCGACGAAGGCATGACCGACGCCGTTCGACGCGGCGTACATTTCACTCAGGAGCACGCCGAAGATGGTGAACACCAACCCGAGCCGAAGGCCGCCGATGATGAGTGGCGTCATGGCGGGAAGATAGATCTGGAGATATAGCTGGCGCCTGTTGACGCCGAACGAGCGCGCCGCGGTCACCAATCCCTGCGGCACCGAGTGGACCGCCGCGATCCCCGCCAGGATGACCGCGAACAGCCCGATCATGGTGGAAAAGACGACCTTCTCGGTAAACCCGATCCCGAACGCGATGATAAAGATCGGGAGGAATATCGCCTTCGGCGTCGCCATCATCAGCTGGATGGTGGGGTTGACGACGTCGTAGAGGCGTTGGTTCTCGCCGACGACGAACCCGATCAAGAGTCCGAGCGGCGCCACGATGGCGAAGGCGGCGGCGATCTCGACCAATGTGACCCGGAGGTCGACCATGAAGTCGGGGTCGTGCAGCAGCTGCCAGAGCGTTGCGAGAACCTTGGAAAGCGGCGGGAGAAGTTCCGGGTCGGATTTTCCCATCCGGCCCAGGACTTCCCACGCCAAGGCGAATACGATCACGATTCCGAACCTGCCGGCGAGGACCAGCCAGTCTTCCCTGCGAGCAGGCTTCATGACCCGTCAGCCTCCTACGAAAGGCCGCTTCCTGAGCCGGTTATTGGAACTTTACCGGCAGGAATTCGTTTGTATAGAGGTCCTTCGGGTTCACTTTGGCCAGGTCGGGCATGTTCCAGCCCTTCGAGGCGATGGCGAGAGAGTCGTGTATCCACTTCTCGTCGATCACGCCATCGGAGGATTGCTGCATGGTCTCGACGTCGAAGGCCTGCTCGACGACCTTTTCGTCGTTCTCCTTCATGTGCTGCTTGAGAAAGCCGAGCGTCCACGCCTTGTGCTTCCGCATGTAGTCGACCGCCTTGTAGTAGGCGACCAGGACGGCCTTCACCCGGTCGGGATGCTTGTCGATCATGTCCTGCGAGGCGACCCAGGCGTCGGTGATCGTCGGCGGCATTTCCTTGGCGAAATCGACCACCGGGCGCGTGTTCATCGCCAGCGCCTTGAAGCTCAACGAGGCGAAGATCGAGATCGCGTCCACCTGATGCGATTTCAAGGCGTTGATCAGGGCGCCGCCGCCAACCGGGATTTCCTGCACCGTGATGCCGGCATGGTCCGCCGCCCAAAGCGCGAACATGTCCGACGTCGACGCCTTGGTCGTGATACCGACCTTCTTTCCGGCCAGGTCCTTCATCGTCTTATAGGGCGAGTCGGAATTCACCAGCATGTACCATCCGTAGGCGGGCGCCGCGATGGTCGCGATCATCTTCTCCTTGGTGCCCTTGCTGGTCACGAGCGCCACGCCGGGCGGAAACGCCGTGATGATGTCGGCGGCACCGGCGGCCAGGGCCTCCTGGTTTGCCGCGCCGCCGCTATACTCGACGATGTCGGCGTTGATGCCCGCCGCCTTCAGGTAGCCAAGATCGCGCGCGGCGAATATGGCCGCGTAGTAGGTATTGTTCGGCACGGCGAGGCCGATTTTCACGGTCGCCTGCGCGTGAGCACCCGACATGGTCATGGCCAAGGAGCCAAGCACCACACACATAGCTGAGAGCAATTTCATTTCCCCAACTCCTTTGTTGTTCTTAGGCACTGAGCTCTTCCACGTTCGCACCAGTTGCTCGATCGAGTCCGCAAGTTCCGAGCGGTCGTTCGCGTCCTTCGGGCGCCCGGAGCCCGGCACCGGCCGGGCGTCCAATGGGCCGTCAACTAATTGATCAATCGATCAAACTTTTAATGAACCCGATATTCGGACCTCGCGTAAAACGCGCAATAATAAAGGCATCTGACGAATAAATTGATGCAAAATAAATAATCGCGTGATTATGATAAGCCGAGCGCTTTTAATTTTGCAAGCCGGTTACCGGTGTCGTACCAAATTCATTTCTCGGTAGAGAATGACGTCATCGAAGCACGCCGCGCGGGACGGTCGCGGCCGCGCGGGAGCGCCGCGACGGGGCGGGTGACTCGTCGACGCGGCCGATTGCGAGAGGTTTGAGGAGGAAGCTTTGCCTTGCTATGGTTCGACGCATTGCCAAGCGACGCGGCGTCGTGCATCAGGGTTGCCGATAACGAGCAGGGGGCGCGGGTGAGCGGAACCATGAGTGGGCGGGTCGTATTGGTGACGGGCGCGAGCGCCGGAATCGGTCGCGCGACCGCGGCTGAATTCGCCCGAAGAGGTGCGCGCGTGATCGCGACCGGGCGGCGCCAGGGTGAACTCGACGCTCTCGCGCGGGAATGCCGCGGTATCGGCGAGCCGATTGAAACCATCGCAGGGGATCTGAACGATCCCGCATTCGCACGCGTTCTCGCCGAGCGCGCGAAGGCGGCGGATATCTTTGTCAACAATGCGGGCGTGCTGACATACGCGCCGATCCTGGATTTGGCGGACGCCGATTCCGAAAACATGTTTCGGACCAATGTCCTGGCGGCCTTGCGGATGACCCAGCACGTGGCCCGCGCGATGGTCGCGCGCGGCTCCGGACACATCATTTTCGTGACGTCCCTCGCGGCCCGGGAGGTGTACCGGCTGGGCGTCGTGTACGCGGCGACCAAGCACGCGCTGTCGGCGATCGCCCGCGGCCTTCGGCTCGAGGTCCAGGCCCATGGAATCAGGGTCACGGAGGTCGCACCGGGCACGGTCGAGACGGGAATCCGCGACAGCAGCACCCATCCGGCGGTCCTTGCCGCGGCAAAGGCGAGAGCGTTCACGCCGCTTACTCCCGCCGAAGTGGCGGCGGCAATTCTTTTTGCCGCCGAGACACCTGACAATTGCTGCCCCGAGCTGATCGAGCTGCGACCGAAGGGTGCCGTTCGGGGATGAGCGGAAGTTCGATTCGTGAAGTGCCGCGCACCTAGCCTAGTCGTTCTCGACCGTATAAGCTTCTTGTCATCGTCCGCGACGCCATGGGTCGGCGCGACTAGTCGGGATCGGGCACATCCGAGTCTCGGCAGTGATCGGGCGAAGCGCGTTGCCCGCGCAGGTTATTGGGGCAACGGACAGGAGCCGGCATGTTGCAGGTCAGCGGCGTGCGGAAGGTATTCGGCCTCGACGGGCGCGGCTATCTCGCGCTTGACGGCATCGATCTGCATATCCGGAGCGGGGAGTTCCTCTGCCTTCTTGGGCCTTCCGGCTGTGGCAAAACGACCCTCCTCAATATCCTCGGCGGCTTCGAGGCCGTGAGCTCGGGGACGGTGACCTTCGACGGCACGCCCGTTCGCCGCGCGGGCCGCGACCGCGTTATGTTCTTTCAGGACGCGGGTGCCGCACTTCTCCCCTGGCTGAACGTCGAGGAGAACGTCCGATTTGCGTTGCGCGTGCGGAAGATCCCGAAGGACCAATGGGCGGCGATCATCGATAAGTACCTTGCCATGGTCGATCTCGACGGCCATCGGCGCAAATTCCCTGCGCAACTTTCGGGCGGCATGCGCCAGCGCCTCCAGATCGCGCGCGCGCTCGCGATCGAGCCGAAGGTTCTCCTGATGGACGAGCCCTTCGCCGCCCTCGATGCCATGACGCGGCGGCGCATGCACGCCGTCCTGACGGACATTTGGCGGCGCACCGGCAAGACCGTGGTGTTCGTGACCCACGACATTGCCGAGGCGATCACGCTCGCGGACCGTATCTGCGTGATGTCGGTCGGCCCGGGATCGGTCATTACCCGGGCGATCGACGTCGACCTGCCGCGGCCGCGCGACCTCACGGATCCGAGCGCGGCGCACATGTTCAAGACCATCGAGGACCTGCTTTCCCCGGATCTTTCGCGCGCGGAGCAATACGAATTGCAAGATCGCCATGTCTAATCCCAATGTCGAGCTCGGCTCCACCGACGGTGCCCGTGCCGTATCGCGCGAATTCCTCGCGGCCACGGCGGCCGCGTTCCGTCGCCTGCCGGCCCGGTACCGGTCGAGACTGATGTTCCTGGGCTCGATCCTGATCGCTTTCGGGAGCTGGCAGATCCTGTCCACCTACGTCTTCAACCCGTTTCTCATCCCGCCGCCGCTCGAGGTGTTCCGCACCGCGGTGCCGATGATCGAGAGCGGGGAGATCATGCGCGACGTGTCGATCAGCATGTCGCGCGTGCTCGTCGGGTTCGTCAGCGGCTCGATCGCCGCGATCGCCCTCGGCGTGCTGCTCGGGCGCGTTCAGCTGCTCAACGAGCTGCTCGATCCGAACATCGAGCTGCTGCGTTACCTGTCGCCGACGGCCATGATCCCGATCGCCGTGATCTGGTTCGGCATCGGCGAGATGTCGAAGTATTTCCTCATCTTCTGGGGCACGTTCTTCATCGTCCTGATCAACACGATCGCCGGCGTCATGCGCGCCCCCCTGATCCGGCAGCGCGCCGCCGAGTGCCTGGGCGCGAGCCGGCTGCAGATCTTCCTTCTGGTCGTGATTCCGTCGTCGGCGCCCTACATCGTGACCGGCATGCGCATCGCGATGGCGTCGTCGTTCATGAGCATCATTCCGGCCGAGATGCTGGCGGCCGATTCGGGCATCGGCTACCTGCTGCAGAATTCGTCGATGCTGCTCCAGACCAACCGGATCTTCGTCGCGCTCCTGACCATCTGCCTCCTTGGATTCGCGTTCGACCGCGTCTTCCGCATCATCGTGGACCGGATGCTGTCGCGCTACATGTCATACATCGCGCTCACGTGAATGAGGATTCCAGGCTGCCTACCAAATCAACAAGCGGAAATCGCAAGCTTTCGATGGGAGAATGAAATGAGCGAACGACTGAAACGACTCGCGACCGTTCTCGCTTTGGCTTTGCTGCCGATCGTGTGCGTATCGCTCGCGTCGAGCCACGCCCGGGCTGCGGATGCGTTGAAAAAGCTCGTGCTCTTCGGGCAACCCTCGGTCAACAACGATTCCGTCTGGATGGCGATCGCCAACGGCTATTACAAGGCCGAAGGGCTCGACGTCGAATACCGGGTCTTTCCCTCCGGCACGACCGCGTTCCAAACCTTCAAGACCGGCCAGGGCGACATCGTGATGACCGGCGATCTGCCGAGCGTCCAGTACTTCTTCAATAATCCGGGCCAATACAAGACCATTGCGGTCATCGAACGCGACAGCAAGGGCTACGTCGCGGTCGCGCAGAACAGCATCAAAAAGCCGCAGGATTTGATCGGCAAGACGATCGCGACGCGGGTCGGGTCGACCGGGTCGTGGTTCATTTCGGAGTATCTGATGAAAAACGGCGTCGATCCGAGCAAGGTGACGGTCAAGAACCTGGATACGCAACTTCTCCCGACCGCCGTCTGCCAGGGCGAGATCGCCGCCTTCTTCATCTGGCAGCCGGTTGGCTCCCGCACGCTCGAAATCTGCCACGACAAGGTTCATTACCTGACGGACGCCACCGGCTACATCCAGGGCTATCTCGTCGCCGGAGCACGGCCGGCTTGGCTCAATACGCCGGAAGGAAAGGATATTGCGACCCGATTCCTGCGCGCAACGATCAAGGGGCGCAACAAGGCGGAAAAGGACTTCGCCGCCGTCTACGCCTATGCCAAGGCGACCTACAGCCTCAGCGAGAGCGCGACGCGGGATCAGTGGGAAACCAACAAGCGCCCCCTCGCGCTCGACAAGGTCTACTATTCGGACTTCTGCAGCTTGAGCAAATGGGCCCAGGGAGCCAAGCTCACGCCCGGCCCGCTCGACATTTCCAAGCTGATCTGGACCGATGGATTGAAGGCGATCAATCCGAAGCTGGTCGCACCGCCCCCGCCGCCTTGCTGATATGCCATTGAATCCGCGCCAGCAACGGTGAGCAGACCCCATCGTTGCTGGCGCGGACGCTTAGCCCACCATCGCCCATCGGCCTGAACTTGATTTTCGCTCCCTCGTTGTCGGATTTTGCCGGCACGTTAGCACGCCGGCACGATAGCACGCCGGCACGTTAGCGCGCCGGCACGTTGGCACGAGGGCCACGCGGTTCGGCTCGGGACAGATGCGAGCTCGTGCAATGGAGTGTTCCGATTGCCCGCGGCCGGAACGCGTCGAACGCCATTGACCGAGCCGCGGATTTCGTACGACGATGGCTTCCTTGCGACGTCGTTGCTCATTCGTCGTTGAGTTTCAAGGGGATATCTCCTTCGTGGGCCGAGAATCCTGGCGCCCCAGCCACGCGCGCGGCCGACACCGCGTCCGACGCCCGCGCGTCCGATGCCCACCTGTCCGACGATGGCTGGGGACCGTCGCGCGGCCTCGAGACCGGTGAGGGTGACCCATGCAATTCAGTCTCACGCCAGAGCAAAAACGGCTTCAGGGTCGCGCGCGCGAGGTCGCGGAGGGCTCCATCCGCGCACGTGCCGCGGAGACCGACCGCCGCGAGGCCTACCCGTGGGACAATGTCCGGGCGCTCGTCGAAGCCGGCCTGGTCGGCTACACGATCCCCAAGGAATATGGCGGCGCGGGCGGGAGCTTCCTCGATGCGGTGCTGATCGTCGAGGAAATGGCGCGCGTTTGCGGCGTCACCGGGCGCATCGCGGTCGAGACCAACATGGGGGCGATCTCCGCGATCATGCGCTACGGCAGCGAGGCGCAGAAGCGGCTCGCGGCAGCACTCGTGCTCGCCGGCGACAAGCCCTCGATCTGCATCACCGAGCCCGACGCCGGCTCGGCCGCGACCGAGATGACGACCGCGGCACGGAAACGCGGCGAGGTCTACCGGCTCAACGGCAAGAAGCACTGGATCACCGGGGGCGGCGTCTCGAAGCTCCATCTCGTCTTCGCGCGCGCGTTCGACGAGGCGGGGATCGAGCAGGGCATCGGCGGATTCATGATCGTGCGCGACGGCGCGGACGCCGCTGGCCCGCGCGGCTTCAGGATCGGGAAGCGCGAGCCGGCGATGGGCCTGCGCGGCATTCCCGAGACCGAAGTGATCCTCGAGGATGTCGAAGTCCGGAGCGAGATGGTGCTGGCGCCGCCCGGCGGATGGCGCCGCGGCTTCGCCGAGCTCATGAGCGCCTACAACAGCCAGCGCGTGGGGGCCGCGACGGTGGCGCTCGGCATCGCGCAAGGTGCGTTCGAGGAGGCGCTCGCCTTCGCGAAGTCGCGCAAGCAGTTCGGCCGGCCGATCGCCGAGTTCCAGGGATTGCAATGGATGCTCGCCGACATGTCCATCGCACTCAACGCGGCGCGGCTTCAGATCTATCGCGCGGCCGCGAGCGCCGATCCGTTCCCCGACCCGCTGCTGGCCGCGCAGGCGAAGGTGCTCGCCGCCGAGATGGCGATCAAGGTCACCAACGACGCGCTGCAGCTGTTCGGCGCGCGCGGCTATTCGCGCGAGCTTCCGCTCGAGCGCATGGTGCGCGACGCGCGCATGTTCACGATCGGCGGCGGCACGGCGCAGGTGCTGCGCACGCAGATCGCAAGCCGGCTCCTCGGCTGGAAGCTGCCCCAGACGCGCGACGGCTATTTGGACGCCGACGTGAAGCCCGCTGCCGAGTGACGCGCGGTACGCGCGAACCAATCGCGGCAACGGTGGTTCGCTTGACCGGTCGCGGCACCCGTGCGATGGTGCGGACCGCGCCGGGTGACGGCGGCTAAGGCTTTGATTCTCGCTGGATAATCGCCTTCGCCGGTTTGAGCCCCGGCACCCCGGTCGCGCGCGGCCTCGTCGCCGGGCGCGTCCAGGGACGAGACGAGACACAAGAGACAAGACAAGTCGACACGACACGAGCCCTTCGATCGATCATGCCCGAGACGCGCACGGCGGAATTCGACTATGTGATCGTCGGCGCCGGCTCGGCCGGCTGCGTGCTCGCGAACCGGCTGAGCGAGGTATCGAGCGCGCGCGTGCTCGTGCTCGAGGCGGGCGGCTGGGACCGCGATCCCTGGATCCACATCCCGCTCGGCATCGGCAAGATCTTCCCCGCGCGTCTCCACGACTGGATGTATTTCACCGAGCCCGAGCCGCACGCCGACGGCCGCCGCATCGAATGCGCGCGCGGCAAGGTGATCGGCGGCTCGTCCTCGGTCAACGTCATGGCCTATGTACGCGGCCACCCGGCCGATTACGACCGCTGGGCCGCGTCCGGTCTCGCGGGCTGGTCCTATCGCGAGGTGCTGCCCTATTTCCGCCGCGCCGAGAGCTGGGAAGGTGGGGCCGACGCCTATCGCGGCGCGGGCGGCCCGCTCGGCGTCCAACGCAGCAAGTACCAAGATCCCGTCATCGAGGCCTTCATCGAAGCGGGACGGGCTGCCGGCCATCCCGTGCCGGGCGACTATAACGGCGCCGCGCAGGAAGGCTTCTCGCGCGTCCAGGAGACGATCCGCGGCGGGCGGCGCTGCAGCGCTGCCGTGGCCTATCTGCGGCCGGCCCTCGGCCGCGCCAATCTTTCGGTCGAGACCGACTCGCTCGCGACCCGCATCGCGATCGAGCATGGCCGCGCGATCGGCGTCGAGTATCGCCGACGCGGCGAGCGATGGATCGCGCGCGCGACGCGCGAGGTGATCCTCGCGGGCGGCGTGTTCAACAGCCCGCAGCTCCTGATGCTCTCGGGCATCGGTGCTGCGGATTCGCTCAAGGCGCTTGGCATCGCGCCGCTGGTCGATCTTCCGGGCGTGGGCCGGAACCTCCAGGACCATATCTCGGTGATGCTGAATTTCCGGCGCAAGGGGACCAGCCCGTTCCAGAAATCGATGCGCTACGACCGGCTTTTGCGCGCGATCCTGGAAGCGCGCTTCCTCGGGCGCGGGCCCGCGAGCGACGTGCCGGTCGGCTCGACCGCGTTCCTGCGCAGCGCACCTGGCGTGACGGTGCCCGATCTCCAATTCCTGTTCCTCGCGGCGCCGTTCCCGACCCATCCCTATTTGCGGCCGTTCGTCGCTCCCGGACCGGACGGGTTCGGCTGCCGCGTGGCCGTGCTGCGGCCGGAAAGCCGCGGGCGGGTCGAGCTCGCCTCGGCCGATCCCGCGGCCAGCTTGCGCATCTACGAGAATTTCTTTTCGGCGCCGCGCGACCTGGCACTCCTGCGCACGGGCATCGACAAGGCGCGCGAGGTGGTCGCCCAGGCGCCCTTGGCGCCTTATCTCGCGGCCGAGGCCGTCCCCGGGGCGGCGGCCGACGAGAAGGCGCTCGAGGCTTTCATGCGCAAGACGGCGGTGAGCGTGCACCACCCGATCGGCACCTGCCGCATGGGCCGCGCATCGGACGCGGACGCCGTGGTCGATCCCACGCTCAAGCTACGCGGCGTCGACGGGTTGCGCGTGGTCGACGGCTCGGTGATGCCCGACCTCGTGGGCGGCAACGTGAACGCGCCCATCATCATGATCGCGGAAAAGGCCTCGGACATGATCCGCGGCCGCGCACCCTTGGCCCCTGCCGAGGTCTAGGCGGTCGGACCAGAATCCAGGTCAGGCCGCGTTCTCGGCCGCGGGCGGGGCGATGAAAGTGCCGAGGCGCGGCTGAATCGCCGTGCGCAAATTCTCCTGCACCCGATTGAGATGGGCGAACATGCGCTCTTCGGCGCGGTCGCAGTCGCGGCGCGCGATGGCGTCCGCGATCTCGCGATGGAACGCCGAATAGGCGGCCTTGTTCTTGCTGCAATGGGCGTTTTCGCGCACGCCGTGCCAGGACGCGTCCTCGATCGCCGCGATCACCGCGTCGAACACCGCGAGGAAGAGCGCGTTGCGCGCGGCGAGGGCGACGCGCCGGTGGAACGCGGCGTCCGCCTGCTCGTAGGCGGTGGGCGTGGGCGCGGTGCGCGTCGCCTCGGCGAGCTCGTTGAGCTTGTCGATGTCGCAACGCGACGCGCGCAACGCGGCGAGGCGCGTGAGCATGGGCTCGAGGGCCAAGCGCACCTCGAGCACCTCGACCGGATTGGTGAGCTCGATCGCGCGCCGGAACGGATCGCCCGCGGGCGCTTCGAAGCCGGTGATGAAAGTGCCGGCACCCTGGCGCCGCACCACCTGACCGTCGGCCGCGAGGCGCTCGAGCGCGCGGCGCACCGCGCGCCGGCTCACGCCGAGTTGGGAGGCAAGCGCGCGCTCGGGCGGCAGCCGCCCGTCGGCAGCGCTCGCCTCGCCGATCATCGCCGTCAAGCGTCCGAGCGTCGCGTCGTTCTGGCCCGCCATCGTTCGACCCTTCCGTTGCCTCAGAGGCTTTGCGCGCGAATCCTTTTGCGCGCTGCGCGTGCGCGCCGCATTTCTCCTATAACACCTCGAACCATTGTCTGCAATGGTTCGAAAAAGGGCCAAAAACCTTTGCCGCGTTTCAGGCCCTGTGCTAAGTGTCGGCGACGCGTTTTTGGGACGCGCGCTGAGGCGGAGGGACGTCGATGGTGGCTCAGAATTCGAGGCTCGACCGGGGAGACAATCGCGACGCCGCCCTCAAGGCCTTATACGACGACGTATCCAATAAAAGCATGTTCCCCTTTTGGGCGACCACGACGGATGTCGCCCATGACGAGGTGCGCCAATTGATGGCGAGCCGCAAGGCCGTGGCGCATCGCTGGAGCTTCCGGACCGATATCGAACCATTGCTTTACCGCGCAGCCGAATTGGTTCGCATGAGCGACTCGGAGCGACGTTCATTAATCCTTGTTAATCCGGGCCTCGCGCCCCAACGCGCGACCGTCAGCACGCTCTACACCGCCTACCGCCTCAACGACCCGAACGAGGTGATGCCGCCCCACCGGCACTCGCCCAACGCGATCCGTTTCGGCCTCACGGGGACGCGCAACTTCACCGGCGTCGAGGGCGAGGACATGACCTTCGGTCCGGGCGACATGGTGCTCACCCCCCACGACACCTGGCACAATCACGGCAACACGGGCGACGACCCGGCGATCAACCTCTCGGTCCTCGATCTCCCCTTGGTCGAGACGCTCAACGCGATCTATTTCGAGCACGACTACAAGGAGATCGAGGACGGCAATTCGGTCGCGAAGAAGGTCCAGTCGGCGCGCTTTGCGCCCGATTATTCCGCGAGCATCTACGGCCATGGCGGGCTCTTGCCGCGCTTCGTCTCGCACAAGCGCGGCACGGGCGCGGCGTCGCCCATGTATTTCTATCCGTGGAGCGAGATGCGCGCGATGCTCGAGCGCCATAAGGGCCATCCGGGCGACCCGCGCGAGGCGATCATGATCGAGTACGTCGATCCCACGACCGGCGGCCCGATCTTCAAGACCATGACCTTCTTCGCCCAGATGCTGCGCCCCGGCGAGCGCACCGAGCCGCTGCAGCAGACGGCGAGCCTCCTCGTCGCGCCCTTCGAGGGACGCGGCCACAGCGTCGTCGGCGGCAAGCGCTTCGATTGGGAGCCGTTCGACACGCTCGCGGTCCCGGGCGGCGAGTGGCTCGAGCACGTCAACGAGTCCGCGACCGAGCCCGCGATCCTGTTCGTCGCGAGCGACGAGCCCGCGCTCAAGGCGTTCGACTTCTACAAGAAGTGGGGCCGTGCGCCGTCGGGCGAGACGATCCGCCTCGTTTGACGCGGCGCCCGGGCTCGAGAGATAGGGCGTTCATGGCGACCGCGCATAACACGAAACTCGTTTCCCATATCGACTGCCCGGGCGGCGGCCAGGTCTGGGTCGACGGCACGACGCTTTACGTCGGCCATATGCGCAACCCGAACGGCACCTCGATCTACGACGTGGCGGACCCGAAAGCGCCGCGCCTCTTGGCGACGGTGCCCATGCCCGAGGGCTGGCATTCCCACAAGGTGCGCGTCGCGAACGGGGTCATGATCGTGAACCACGAGCGCTTCGGCCAAGGCGGGCCCGCGGGCTTCATGGGCGGGCTCGGCATCTACGACGTCTCGAATCCGGCCCAGCCCAAAGAGCTCGCGAAATGGAGCACGGCCGGGAAGGGTGTCCACCGCTACTCCTTCGACGGACGCTACGCCTACATCTCGCCCACGGTCGAGGGCTATGTGGGCAACATCGTCATGATCCTCGACCTCGCGGACCCTGCCCATCCGCAAGAAGTCGGGCGCTGGTGGATCCCGGGCCAGTGGCAGGCGGGGGGCGAGGATTATCCCTGGAAGGATTGGCCGGCGCCGCGTTGCCACCATCCGCTCCGCCTCGGCGACCGGCTTTATGTGAGCTATTGGCATCACGGGGTCTTCATCCTCGACATTTCCGACATGACGCAGCCGAAGCTCGTGGCCCACCGCGCGACCCAGGCCGCGTTTCCCCATCCGACCCATACGTGCCTGCCGATGCCGCAGCCGCTCAAGGGAAGGCGCGTGCTCGTGGTCGCCGACGAGGACGTGGCGAAGCTGTGGCCCGCGGCCCCGTCCTTCGCCTGGATTTACGACATCACCGAGGAGCGCTTGCCGACCCCCATCGGCACGTTCCAGGTGCCCGATCTCGACCGCGACGGCTCGCCGCAGCCGCCCATGACCGGCTGCCACCAGCCCTCCGAGCGTTTGGCGGGCGGCACGGTCATCCCGTTCGCCTGGTTCGCGCAAGGGCTGCGCCTGGTCGACATCGCGGATCCGTTCCAGCCGCGCGAGGTCGGCCATTACGCGCCCGACGCACCCCAAGGCTGCGAGCGCGCGTCGTCCAACGACGTGACCCTCGACGGGCGCGGCCTCGTCTACCTGATCGACCGCCAACGCGGCATCGACATTCTCGAAACCAGCGTGCTCTAGGGAGGGTGAGCGATGAGCGACAAGAAGGACGCAGCTTCCCACGGCGCCAGCCGGCGCGCCGATGTCTATCCGATCGGCAAGAAGAACCCGAACCTTCCGTTCCATCCCGCGGTACGCGCGGGCGACTACATCTACGTCTCCGGCCAGGTCGCGAAGGACGCGGCGGGCAACATGTGCGTCGGCAACATCGAGGAGGAGACCCGCTCGACCATCGAATGCATCAAGCGGATCCTGGCCGAGGAGGGCGCCTCGCTCGCGGACGTGGTGCGCGTCACCACCTACCTCGACGACGCGCGCAACTTCGGCCGCTACAACAAGATATTCGGCGAGTATTTCGCGGACGCGTGCCTCGCGCGCACGACCGTCGAGGCGCGCGCCGTGATCGACTGCAAGATCGAGATGGACGCGATCGCCTACAAGCCGCTCGCGCGCTGACGCGCGGGCCCATAACGACGAACGGGAGAGATGCCGTGATCAGGCTACTCGGACGCAAGACCTCGGGCAACGTGCAGAAAGTCGTGTGGCTCTTGGAGGAGCTCGGCCTTCCCTACAGCCGCGAGGATTACGGGCGCCAGTTCAACAACACGGCCGACGAGGCCTATTTGACGCTCAATCCCAACGGCAAGGTGCCGACGCTCGTCGACGGCGACTTCGCGATCTGGGAATCGAACACGATCCTGCGCTACCTCGCGTCGAAGGCCGGCGGGCGCCTCTATGCGAGCGAGATCGCGGCCAAGAGCCGCATCGAGCGCTGGATGGATTGGCAGCTCGCGGTGCTCGATCAGCCCTACCTCGCGGTGTTCCGCGAGGCGAAGACCGAGCCCGAGAAGCGCAGCCCGCAATTCGCGGCCAACGTCGCGGCCCTCGGCCAGGTGATGTCGATCCTCGAGCGCGGCATGAACGGCGCCAAATGGGTCGTGGGCGCCGAGCTCACCATCGCCGACATAGCCCTCGGCCCGGCACTCCATCGCTGCTTCGGCTTCGGCGTCGAGCTTCCGGCCTTGACCAATCTCCGGCGCTGGCACGGCGAAGTTGCGAAGCGGCCCGCGTTCCAGAAAGCGACCGGCTGACCGCGCGAAGCGCTCGACCGGCATGAGGACCATGGCGCTCAGCGAGACGAAACAGGACCGCACCCAATCTGCTGCGACGGCGGAGACGCTGATCGCGCTCCGGGACGTTGCGGTGGAGTACGGGGTTGGGGCGGGGCGGCACCGTGTCTTGAGCGGGATCGAGCTTGAGGTTGCGCGCGGGTCGTTCGTGTCGATCAT
>DATJLQ010000057.1:0-5281 GCA_035509415.1 Alphaproteobacteria bacterium | reverse complement strand
ACCGTGATGGAGTTCGACTACCGTTCCGCCGTCGGCGGTTCGGGCGCCGACTCCGACCCGACCACCAAGGGCGTGCCGCGCTTGCGCTTGGCCTACGGCGTCCTCGGCCCGGTCGAAGCCGGTAAGGACTTCGAGCTGTTCCAGAACGACTTCGCGTCAGCCCCGGAGACGGTCGATTACTGGGGTCCGCAGGGTCCGTCCTACGGCTCGCGCATTCCGTTGCTGCGTTACACGCAGGTCGTGAACAAGTTCACCCTCGCGGCCGAAATCGCGCCCGCGAGCGCCGGCGGTTCGTCTTCGAACCAGGCGAACTCGGAAGGTGGCGAGTTCCTGACCGGGTCGACCTCGACCACGGCTCCGGGCGCCATCGGTGCCTCGAGCCAGGTCACGTATCTGCCGCAGTTCGCGGCGGGTGCCGACTATACCGACTCGTGGGGCCACGTTGCGGTGCGCGGCAAGGTGCGCGAGTTCTCGCTCACCAACGGCGGCGGCAGCAACATCAACGGTGCCACGACCGGCTACTCCGCCTCGGCGACCGGCTACGCCGGCTACGCAGGCGGCAGCGTCAACGCTGGCCAGTTCGTCCCTGCCCTCGGCAAGGACACGCTGGGCGCCGCGATGGTCTGGGGTGTCGGCGACATCCAAGAGCTGAGCGGCGGCGACGACTCGGAATCGTTCGTCGTCACCGGCTTCGGCACGACCACCTCGCACATCACCGCGACGCCGTTCCACGGCTTCATGGTGAACTATCGTCACTGGTGGACCGACACGATCCGTTCGAGCCTGATGTGGGGCATGAACAAGATCGACCTGTCGCACGATGCGTACTACACCAACGCGGGTGCGCAGATCACCACCCCGTCCGGTGCGGGCGCGGCCGAGAAGTTTACGCAGACCGTTTGGGGCAACATCATCTGGAGCCCGGTCAAGACGGTCAACTTCGGTCTCGAATTCGCGTGGGACCAGGTCAGCCGCCAGGATCGCCTCGCCGGTTACAGCCAGTACAGCGCCGGCTACAACGGCTACACGGGCTACGGCAGCAACGAGCGCGTCGAGCTCGGCATGCAGTACCTGTTCTAGTCCGATCCGCAAGGATCGAACTGGAGACGATCTCGGGGTGGCGCCAAAAGCGCCACCCCGTTTTCTTTGTGACGCGCTCTTCCTTTGCGACGTCTCATTCCATGCGACGTCCGCCGCCGGCGACGCGCGCGGTCTATTTCCCCTCGCGCCGCCAGGCGAGCGCTAGCACGAGGAGGGTGGCCGCGAGCACGAGAAGCGCCGGCAGCAAGGGCGCCTCGCGCACGCCCACCACGCGATAGTCGCCGTTGCGCTTGAAGCCGATCCACGCCCCCGCCACACCCGAGCCCGCATAGTCGCGCCCGGCGCCGATCTCGCGCAGCTCGGGCACGCCGCCCTGCGCCAGCCAATGGACCGATCCGCCGCTCGCTTGGGCGACCGGCGTGAGCCGCTCGGCGGTCGCGCGCACGTCGCGGAACTCGATCGGGTTGAGCGGCCCGACCGCGGCAAGCGCCGTGTGGGTCCCGTCCGTGACGCGATAGAGGCCGAGCTCGTCGGCAGCGATCGTGGTGCGCGCCTCGCCGTCGGCGCCGGGAACCAGCTGGAGCGTCGAGGCCTTGCCCGAGGGTGCGGTGACCGTGACCGCGACCGGCCTCGGATCGAGGCTGTGCCGGATCACCGTGATGCGGTTGCCGCTCGTCTCGGCGCGTAGATCCTCCTCCTCGAGGTCGGGCTCCTTCATGAGCCAATGGGCGATGCGGCGCACGAGCTCGGCCTCCGGGCCGCCGCCCTCGTAGCCGCGCGCCCAGAGCCACATCTCGTCGCTCGCGAGGATCGCGGCCCGGCCCTTGCCGTAGCGCGCGAGCTGCAGGAGCGGGAGGCCGTCGAGGCCGGTCATGAGCGTCTCGCCCCCCTTGGCGCGCACGGCGATCTCGCGGAACCAGCGGCCCCAGGGATGGGCGGCATCGTCGGCACCCGGGAGCCCCGCGGTCACCGGATGGCGCCGGCCGATGTCGGTGAGCGCCGGCCGGAAGCCGCGCTCGAGAATCTGGCCCGTGGGCTCGGCCGGGATCGCTTCCGCGAGCGGCGAGAGATAGACGCTGGTGACGGTCGGAAAGCTCGGGCCCGCGATCACGAACAAGGCGCCGCCCTCTTTCACGTAGTCGACGATGTTCTGGAAGTAGTTGTTGCCGAGCTCGCCGCGCCGCTGATAGCGGTCGAAGATCACGAGGTCGAACTCGTGCAGCTTGACCTCGAACAGCTCGTGCACCGGGAAGGTGATGAGCGAAAGCTCGCGCACCGGCGTCGCGTCGAGCTTTTCGGGCGGGCGCAGGATGGTGAAGTGGACCAAATCGACCGACGGGTCCGACTTGAGGAGATTGCGGATCGCGCGCTCGCCCGGATGCGGCTCGCCCGAGACCAGCAGCACGCGCAGCCGGTCGCGCACGCCGTTGACGGTCACGACCGCGCGGTTGTTGAGAAGCGTGAGCTCGCGCGGGCCGGGTGCGACCGAAAGCTCGAACACGGTCTGGCCTTCGTGCGCGATCGTGACCGGGATGCGCGTCACGGTGCCGAGTGCCACCGGCTCGACCTCGGCCGCACCGCCGTCGCGCCGGATCGTGAGCTGGGCCTGGCCATGGTCGGGCCCGGGGAGGTCGTCGACCCGGACCGCGATCGTCACGTCCTTCCCGACCAGCCCGTAGCTCGGCGCCTCGACCACGGTCAGGCGCCGGTCGCCCTCGTCGGGCGAGCCCGTGAGGAGCACGTGCAGGGGTGCGCCGAGCTGGCGCGCGACCGTCGCCGCGTCCGGACCCGCGGCCGCCTGGCCGCCCGCCGCGCGCGTTGCCGGCGGCGCGTCGTGCACCTGGCCGTCGGTGATCATGACCGCGCCCGCGAAGCGCTGGCGCGGGATCTCGCCGAGCGCGTGGTCGAGCGCCTTGAAGAGCTCGGTGCCGCTGTCGCGCGCCGCGGGGTCCTGGCCGGTCGTGCGCACGACGCGCAGCTCGAAATGCTTCAGCCCCTTGGCCTCGCGCTCGAGGGCGGCGAGCGCCGCCTCGCTTTGCGCGCGCCGGTCGCCGAGGCTCTGGCTCGGCGACTGGTCGACGAGCGCGAGGCCGATGTCGTCAAGGGGCGCGCGGTCCTCGATGACGGCGGACGGATTCGCGAGCGCCAAAAGGAGGAACGCCAGCGCCGCCGCGCGCCAGCCCATGCCGCGCGCCCGCTTCAACCAGCCATAGCCGAGGAAGATCGCGCCGAAGAGTGCCAACCCCGCGAGCACGAACCAGGGCAGAAGCGGCGCCCAGGAGATGGCGAGATTCTCGAGGGTCATAGGCCGAGGCGCTCCATGATCGCGGGCAGATGGACCTGGTCGCCCTTGTAGTTGCCGGTGAGCGCATACATCACGAGGTTGATGCCGAAGCGCATCGCCATCTCGCGTTGGCGCTCGCCGCCCGGGATCACCGGCATGATCGGGCGCCCGCTACGGTCGATCGCCCAGGCGCCCGCCCAGTCGTTGCCGCCGACGATGACCGAGGAGACGCCGTCATTGACGCTCTCGTCCGAGCGCTCGACCCAGACCGTCGAGCCGTCGTAGCGCCCGGGGAAATCGTGGATCAGATAGAAGGAGCGGGTGAGGACGTGATTGTCCGGCACCTGGATGAGCGCGGGCAGGTCGAGCGCGTCGAGGAGGCCGCGCAGGATGAGCCAATTGGCGCCCGAGCGCTCGGGCTCGCGCGTGTCGAACAGAATCTGGCCGCCGTTCCGCAAATAGGCCGATACTTTCTCGACCGCGTGGGGCGAGAGGTGCTGCATTTCTTCCGAGACCGGCCAGTAGAGGAGCGGGAAGAAGGCGAGCTCGTCGCGGTCGAGATCGACGCCCATGGGCGAGCCCGCCTCGACCGCGGTGCGCGCATTGACCACGTCGGTCAGACCGTCGAGCCCCTCTCGGCTCAAATTGTCGAGCGAGGCGTCGCCGGTGATCACGTAAGCGAGGCGCGTGACGCTGGTGGCGGCGATGGCGAAGGCGTCGTCGGAGGAAGACGGGGCGGGCGTCCCTTGCGCGGGTTGATTTTGCGCGGATTGGGCTTGGGCCAGTGGCGCTTGGACCAGAGGCGCTTGGGCCGGTTGAGTTTGCGCGGATTGGGCGTGGGCCGGCTCGGTTGCCGCCATGAGGCAAGCGAGAACAAGCGCCGCGGCGCCGCCCTTTCGCGCCAAGCCGCGTACGATCCCGCCGCCCAATCCGCCGCCCAATCCGCCGCCCAGTCCGCCGCCGAGGAAGCCGCGTAGCCCGAGGCTCGCGATCAGGTCGAGAAGGGCCAGAAGTACCGCCGCACCGAGGAGCCAGGGCTTGAGGTCGCGCTCGGCCGCGGCACCGTAGACGCCGCGCCCGATGCCGCGCGGCAAATCCGAAAGCGGGGCGAGCTCGATCACCTCGTTCGAGAGATTGAGCGCGCGCCGGCTCGCCTCATTGCCGTAATAGCCGGGCGGATGGCGCGGACCTAGCTTCGGGAGCGCTGCCGTGGGCTGAAGCGCGGTTGCGGCCGGGAGCGGCTCGCCGAGGGCTCCGTAAGCGTCGAGCGATTTCCAGGGCGGGAGCGCGCGTGGTGCCGCCCCCTCGGCGACGCCGTTGCTCAAGGCGACGATGCGCTGGAGCATCTCGACGAACAGGCCCGAGAAGGGGAGATCGGACCAATCGGGATTGGCGGTCGTATGCACCAGCACGAGCCAGCCGGCTCCCATCCGCTCGGCCGTGACCAAGGGTGTGCCGTCCTCGAGCCGCGCCCAGGTCTTCTGGTCGAGATCGAGGGCGGGCTCGGCGAGCACCTGGCGCCGGATCGTGACGTCGGGCGGGATCGCGAGGCCCGCGAACGGGCTCGAGGCGGCGAAGGGTGCGAGGTGCGCGGGCTTGTCCCACGACATGGCACCCCCGAGATCGCGCTCGCCGCGCCGTAGGCGCACCGGCACGAGATCGTCGTCGCCCTCGGCAAGCCGCGGCCCGGCGAAGCGCAGCAAGGTCCCGCCGTCACGAATCCATCGCTCGAGGGCGGCGCGCTCCGACGGCGCCAAGGGATCGCCGTCGGTGAGCACCAGGACCGCAAGGGCGCGCTTCAAAAGCTGGTCGAGAGGCGCCTCGACCACCTCGCTGTAGGGCCGGAGGGCCCGCGCCAGATAATAATGTCCGCCGAGAAGCGGCTCGGCCTGCTCGACCGCGGCCGGCTGGACCACGCCCACGGGACGCCGGCGCCAGCGATCGTCGAGCAGCACG
>DATJLQ010000056.1:0-16396 GCA_035509415.1 Alphaproteobacteria bacterium | reverse complement strand
GCGTTTATTTCTGGTTCTCGGCCTTCTCGATGTCGCCGGTCGGCAGCGCCGGCGGCGGCGGATCGATGATCGCGTAATAGGCCCCGCCTTGGCCCACTTCGGTGAAGAACACCCAGTAATTCACGTCGGTGCCGCAGCGGTCGAGGGTCCACTGCTCGGTCCATTTCCGCTCCGGGATCGCGCCGTTGTAGAGGAGCTTCGGCGCGCCATTGGGCGTCGCCTTGACGACGTGCTTGCTGGCGCAGGCGGGATCGGCCTGGTCGTCATGGCTCAGGATGGTCATTTCGGTCTTGCTTTGGAGGAATTCGGAGGCGAGCGAGCCGAAATCGTAATTGCCGGCCCAGGCGGCGCTCGGCGTTGCGGCGAGCGGAACGGCGACAAGGGCCGCGAGGGCCAAACCCCCGGCCCACGCCCCGCTCCTCGACGCCTTCGCTCCCGTCATCCGACTTCCCCGCGCCTTCCGCGCCGATGGACGATTTTTCCCGAGAGTACGGATTTTCCGGCCCGGCGCAATGTTTTTCTGCCTCGATTCCGCCGCAATCGCGCCCAGCGGCGCCGGCCGCGCACTTGAAGGCAGGTGCGCCGGCCGCGCAGGTGAAAGGAGGTGCGCCGGCCCGGGCCGACCGAGGCCCAGGGGCCAAAAGAAAAGCGGCGCCGACCGAGGTCGGCGCCGCCCTTGAGGCTCGAGAACGTCCGAGACGCGCTATTTCAGCTCGACATGGACGTTGCGGTTCTCCTGCTCCCGCACCTGGTCAGGCGTAGGCACGCGCAGGTCGGTCTTGCCCTTGCCGATGGTGATGATGGATCCCGCCGGGACGCCATGCTGCACCAGGTAGGCCTTGGCCGAGTTCGCGCGCTTGATCGAAAGCGCCAGGTTGTACGGGATCGTGCCGACCGTGTCGGTGTGGCCGGTCAGGACCACGGACTTGCTGCCCATGTCCTTGATCGCGGTCACCGCCTTGTCGAGGATCGCCGCGGCATCGGCACGGATGTTGTACTTGTTGAAGTCGAAGTAGATCCAGTAATCCGCCGCCGGGGGCTCCATCTTCGGCTTGGTCAGACGCGCCATCGCTTCGTCGAAGCGCTCGCGGCAGCCCTTGAGGATGTCGCCGTAGATGGGCGGGCACCAGTCGCGGATCATGCAGTCGAACGAGACCTGCGCCATGGCGAGATCGGCCGGATCGCTGGTCTTCGCACCGTCGGCGATCGCCGCCTTGAGCTTCGCCTCGTCCGTCTTCGCTTGGGCGAGGGCGGTCGGCGGCAGGCCCTGGGTGTCGACATTCTCCCAGGGCACTTCGACGCCGGTTCCGGCCTTGGCGGACTTGTCGCCCCAGAACAGCGCTTCGCTCAGGAAGCCATGATGCTGGAAGATGCGCGCGAGCTGGATGTAATCCTTGTGCAGATCCTGCGCGAACGCCGAGCCCTGGCCTGGGCTGTTCTCGATCGGGCCGAGCTGGTCGTCGATGTAGTGGGTCGTGCACGCGCCGAGCAGAAACAAGCCGGCGACCATGCCTAGGGCTTTGAGGACTCTCATCTTTTTTCACCCCTTTGAAGCAACAACGGAAACGCGAGCGGTGGGCTGAGCTTGGTTGGGCAATTTAGCGTGACGCGAGCGAGGCCGCAATCCCACGGCTTCCGAAAAAAAGCAAGAAACGGGCCACGACCCTGCGTCCGTCGCCTTGTGTCTCCA
The DNA here is from genome assembly GCA_035509415.1 of Alphaproteobacteria bacterium. Taxonomy (GTDB): domain Bacteria; phylum Pseudomonadota; class Alphaproteobacteria; order JACZXZ01; family JACZXZ01; genus DATJLQ01. Next base: position 14,706 of record DATJLQ010000056.1, on the reverse strand, counting down.
GATCAAGATAACGCGGCGGCGGCTCTATTCAACATCGCTCGTTTTCGTGGATAAAATGAGGCCCTTAGCGTGACAAAAAAGCGACGCCCCAAGGGCTTGGACGGCATTTTCGCACTATCTTAAGTCACGTGCCGTCAGCGCGCGGTAATTTCGCGCGCCCATTTGTCCGGCATTTTCGCCTCAATGCAGGCGCTTCGAGCCCGGGCCCGCCTCGGATTCGGCGCTGCCCAAGACCGAGGCATCGTCCCCGGCCGGGCCCGCCTGATGATGGAATAGGCGCCATTCGCCGCGCTCGCGCGCGAACAGGTTGGTCGCGACCAGGATCGAGCGCTCGATCACCTCGTAGCACACGACGCGCGCGACCGTGCCCTCGACCGTGGCGCGCGCGCGAACGCAGCGAATCCGCGGCGCGGCCGGGTTGCTCAGGATGCCGGCCCAGCTTTCCATCACCGCGTCGCGCCCGAATAGCGGCGTCCAGCCCGGATGGACGCAGATCGAATCGGCTTCCTGGGCCCAGATGCGCCCCATCGCCGTGAGGTCGCGCGCGGCGAAGGCGCGGTAGAACGCCTCGTTCGCCGCCAGCGCCTGGGCCCGCTCGTCGCTCGCCGCCATGGCTTTCCCCGCTCATGATGGGCTGGGTTCGAGCTTAGCCGAATCGCGGATCGAGTCCATGGGGCCGGGGGCGCGGCAACGCCGGCTAGGGGCGCATCAGCCCGTCGACCGGCTTGGTTCCGACGCTTTCGGGGAACACGGTGCGGTCGAGATCCCGCTCCGGGATTTCGAAATGATCGCGCAGCACGGTCTTGGTCGCGGCGCGCACGTCGCGCGTCGGCGCCAAATCGCGATCCTGATAAAGCCGGTCGAGGCCGGGCCAATCGGCGATCACGCGTCCGCCCGCAAGAGCACCGCCGAACAGGAACGCCGCGGTCGCGGTGCCGTGGTCGGTGCCGTCGGTGCCGTTCGGACGCGCGGTGCGGCCGAATTCGGTCGCCGCCATCACCACGGTCTCGCGCCAGGCGGGTCCGAGGGACTGTTTCATGCCGGCGATGCCCCGCGCCAACGCCCAAAGCGTGTCCGCCATGCGTCCCTTGACCGTGCCTTGGCCCTGGTGGGTATCCCAGCCGAGGCACTCGATCACCGCGACGCGCGGTCCGTCGGCGGCGGCGAGAAGCTTGCCCGCGGCGGGCGCGAGCTCGGCAAAGGCGTTGGCGCCGGGTCCCGGAGGCGCCATCGCGCGCTCGTCGCCCAAGGCGATTTCGGCGAGCGCTTCCGATTGCGCGCCCTCGTCGAGCGCCATTTCGAAATGCGGGTCGCCGCGATAGGAGGCGCGCAGCGCCGCGAGGAGATCGGGTGCTAGACCCGGAAGGCGCGTCGGCGCCCAGGACGCGACCGGAACCGGGCCGCGCAACGTGAGCGGGACACCGTTCCCGACCGCGAGCCCGGCGTGCTGCGCTCCCGCGCCGTAAAGTTCCAACGCCCGATTGAGCCAGCCGTCGCGGCGCTCATAGGGCGTGGCGGTGCCGTTCTCGAGCACGTCCTGGCCGTCGAAGTGAGAGCGGTCGCGATAGGGTGTGGCGACCGCGTGGAACGCGATCGCGTCCCCGTCCTTGAACAAGGGCGCGATGGGTGCGAGGGCCGCGTTGAGCGCGAAGCGCCGGTCGAGCGGGATCATCCCGCCCTCCTCGCCCGGCTCGGGAAGGGCCAGATACCCGCGTACCTCGCGATAGTGCGGGTCGCCATAGGGCGGAAGGGCGGCCAGCCCGTCCATGGCACCCCGCAGCACGACGAACACGAGACGTTTCTCGGTCGGTACGCGCGCGAAGGCGATGCGCGGCAATCCGATCGCGGCAACGCCCGCGCCGGCGATCGCCCCCACGAGGAAATCTCTCCGCGACGACATGGCCTGCCTCCGTTCCCCGTCAGCGCCGCTGAAACTCGCGGCTCGCGAGCAGCATGGTGAGCCGGTCCGCGGGATCGCGCGCATGCGCGATCGCATCCATCGTCTCCTTCTTCGCGACCGGGCCGATCGTCGCGTGCGCGAGCTCGAGCGCGGGCACCGTGCGGCCGATGCGCCGGCCGACCGCCTGGCTCCATTCGATCCGGTGCATGAGCGAATCGGGCCCGAGCCACGCGGCCGCGCTGTCGCCCCAGCCCGCGGGCGAAGGGGCCGCGAAGGGCGCTTGGCCCATGACGCGCGCCGAATTCACCAGCACGCGGGCGTCCTCGGGCACGAAGCCGGTCGCGCGCAAGGTCGCGATCATGAATTCCTGGGGCGACTTCACCTTGGCGAGGGGATTCTGCCAGGCCTCGGGCTCGGCGATCGCCGCGCGCGTCACCGCCGCGAGGTCGCCGTCGGTCGCGCGATAGACGGCGGCGAGGCGCGCGACCGCCGCTTCGGGCGGCTGGTCGGAGATGAAATGGCGCGCGATCTTGGTCGCGAGATGATGCGCGGTCGCGGGATGGCGCGCGAGGGTCGCGAGCGCCATCTCGGCCTCGGCCATGCCGCCCTCGCGGTAGACCGCGCCGAGGAAGAGCTTGTCGCCCGGCTCGTGGAGCCGCGGCTCGAAGCGGAACGCACCCGCGTCCGGCTGCTTGGGCCCGCCGACGGTCCAGCCGGTCAGCATGCGCGCCATCTCGATCACGTCGCGCTGGGTATAGCCGCTGTCGACGCCGAGCGTGTGCAGCTCCAGGAGCTCGCGCCCGAGATTCTCGTTGATGCCGAAATGCTTTTCCGGATTGCGCCGCGCCGCGATCGAATCGGGACCGATCGAGCGCGCGTTGTCGAGATAGATCAGCATGGCGGGATGGTGCATGACCGCATTCAGCATCTCGACGAAACGGCCGCACACGTGGGGCCGGATCGCCGCGCGCTCGAACGGTCCGCACAGGCCCGCGATCCCGCCGCGCTGGATCGAGACGGTGAAATGGTTCGACCAGAACGCGACCAGCCGCTCTTGAAGCGGGGTCGGGCTCTCGATCGCGGCCCGGGCGCGCGCCTCCATCTCGTCGAGGTAGATCGCGCGCAAGGGTGCGGTGAGCTGAGCGTCCATCGTCTTCGCCGCGTCGACGCCGGCCGCGTCGCGCGACATGGCCATAGCCGGCATCGCTTGCGCGGCCGAGGACATGTCCTCGCGCATCGGCGTCGCTTCCATTGCGGACGAGGCCAAAGCCGGCGCGCGCGCGGGCTGCGCCGCAGCCGCGGCATCGGCACGGCCGAGACGCTTCCGCGCCTCGATCAGATCGCGCCGCAAGGCGACGAAGCGGCGTATTTGGTCCTGGGGCGGGGGCAGTGCGGCGATCGCCGAGGGCGTTTCCGGCCGCTCGAGTTGCGACGCGAGCCATCCTCTCGGATCGCTTGCGACGGAGGCGAGGTCGCCCGGACGCGGGCCGAGGCCGAACCGGGTCGTGGCGATGAAGGCTTGAACCAGCGGTGACGCCGCGAGCGCCATCGAAACTTCCCTCATGCCGGCCTCGGGCGCCATCGCACCCCGCGCGGCACGGTTCCCGATCCGGCTTCCCGTCTCAGATACGCGACAATAAAGCCGACCCGGCGTAGGATGCCTGTGACCAGTTTGGGCCGCGCGCGGAGCGCGGAGCTCCATTCCAAGCTGCGGCTCCGAGGGGGGCGGGCCGATGCGCAACGAGGCGACGATAGCCGCGCGAGGCCATGTCATCGTCGCCGGATTGACGGCGGCGGTGCTGCTGCTTTCCCTAGATCAAGCGCGCGCCGCGTCGCTCGAGACCATCCCGACGCGCCCCGGCGTCACCGAGAGCTTCATCCTCATTCCGCCCCAGGGCTTGACGCCGGCCGAGCAAGGACACCCCAAGGCGAGCGTGATCCTCCTCGTCGGCGGCGACGGCAACATGCGCTTGACGCCGGCCAAGATCGACAATCCCTCGGGCAATTTTCTCGCGCGCACGCGCATGAATTTCGCCGCGCACGGACTCGAGGTGGCGCTGGTCGACGCGCCCTCCGACCACCGCGATCTCGGCGATTGGCGCGCGAGCGCCGATCACGCGACCGACCTCGCGGCGCTGATCGCGTATCTCCACCGGAAGATCGGCGTCCCGGTCTGGCTCGTGGGCACGAGCCGCGGCACGGTCTCGGCCGCGAACGCGGCGGCGCGCCTGGCCCAAGCCCCCGCCGACGAGCGGCCCGACGGCATCGTCCTCACCTCGTCGATCACGATCGCGACACCGCGCGAGGGGGCGACCGTGTTCACGACCGAGCGCGACGCGGTGCGCGTCCCGGTCCTGGTCGTCGCGCACAAGGACGACAAATGCTTCGTCACGCCGCCGTCGAACGCGGCCAAGCTCGCGGCCGCGTTCCCCAACGCGCCCAAGACCGAGTTCATGATCTTCGAGGGCGGCGACCGGCCGCGCTCGGACCCGTGCCAGCCCTTCGCCGCCCACGGCTATCTCGGCATCGAGGCCAAGGTGGTGGACGCGATCGCGGGCTGGATCCTGACCCATTGAATCGCTCGGGCGGAGGAAGCACGCCGCCGGAAGCGCGTCTGCGACGCTTGCCGGCCGCCTCAATCGTCATGCCCGGGCCGGCCGAAGGCCGCGTCCCGGGTATCCACGTCTCGAACAAAGGCGTGGATGGCCGGGGCGCGAAGCTTATCCTCGGGCCGGCCGAGAGCCGGCCTCCGGGAGCCCGGCCATGACGCCACGGTATCGGGCGACCTGTTCCGGCCCGCGCCGCTATTTCACGCCGAGCGTCTTGTCGGCGCGCTCGGCGAAGACGTTGGTATAGGTCTTGGCGAGGTCGATATGCGCCTTCGCGACCTCGGCGTCCGACTGGCTGAATACTTTCAAGACCGCCTCGGCCCCCTTGGGGTCCATCTTGCCGTCGGTCGAGTACATCGGGATCGTGTTCGCGAGTGCCTCGACGTAGCCCTCGGACTGGGTATAGACCTTCGGCATCTTGGCCATGATCTCGGCCGGCGTGTGGGCATGGATCCATTTGAGCGTGTCGACGATCGCGTCGGTCAGCCCCTGCGCCTCCTTCGGATGGTCCTTGACCCAGTCGGCGAGCGAGTAGAGAGCACCGCCCGGATAATCGCCGCCGAACACCTTCTCCGTGTCGGCCGCGGTGCGCGTGTCGACCAGGATACGCAGGTCCTTGTATTTGCGCTTCATCGTGGTGACCGCGGGATCGAGCATCACGGCCGCCTGGATTTGGCCCTGCTCCATCGCCGCGATCGCGGTGGCGCCCAATCCGACCCCGACCACCGAGGTCTTGGACGGGTCCTCGCCGTTTTGGCTGAGGGCGTATTTCAGGAAGAAGTCGGTCGACGAGCCGGGCGCCGACACGCCGACGCTGGTGCCGACCAGGTCCTTCACCGATTTGATCTTGTCGGTGTATTTGGGCGAGACCACGAGCACGAGCCCGGGGAAGCGGTCGTAGACCACGAAGGATTGGAGCAGCTTGCCCTTGGGCGCCAGCTCGACCGTGTGGTCGTAATAGCCCGAGACCACGTCGGCGCTGCCGCCGATCACCGCCGTGAGCGCCTCCGAGCCGCCCTTGAAGTCGATCATCTCGACGTCGACGCCGTGCTTCGCGTAATAGCCGAGCTGGGCCGCGAGCACGGTCGGGAGATAGCAAAGGCAGCCCGGGCCGCCGATCGCGAGCTTGACCGAGAGCTTGTCCGCCGCATGCGCTTGCGTCGTCGCCCCGGGCGCCAGCGCAAGCGTTGCGGCGAGTGCCGCTGCCGCGAGCCCCGCGCGTCCGGCGCGCGCCAAAAGATTCTTGAATGCCGTCATCTGGTCCCCTCCCGTGGAAGTTTTTTCTGCACGCGCCCCTTGGCGCGATTCTGAGCGTACCGTTCGACGCGACCCCGCGCGGGCCGCGCATCCCCAATTCATGCGCCGGCTACCCTATCGAGGGGCGGAAGCGCGGGCAAGGGCCCCCAAGCCGCGCTCGTGCCTTTGCCGAGCTGCCATGCGCGACGCTCGTATCTCTAGTCGGCATCCACGGCGAGGGACGCGACCTCGGCCGCGACCCGCGCGGCGAAGGCGCGCGTCCCGAGCGGGCCGCCGAGATCGGCGGTGCGGCCCTCCGGCGTGCCGAGGACGCGATCGAGGGCGCGCTCGATGAGGGTCGCCGCGCGCGCGAGCTTCCGATCGCCGCGCCGTGCCCCGAGCCAGTCGAGCAGCATCGCGGCCGAGCCGATGAGGGACGCGGGGTTTGCCCGGTCCTGGCCCGCGATGTCGGGCGCCGAGCCGTGCTGGGCTTGGGCGAACGCGTGGTCCGATCCCGCATTGAGCGACGCCGCGAGGCCGAGGCTGCCGACGATCTCCGCCACCTCGTCCGACAGGATGTCGCCGAACATGTTGGTGGTGAGGACGACATCGAAGGCGCTCGCGTCGCGCACGAGGAGTGCGGCCATCGCGTCGACCAGGCGCTCCTCGTAGGCGACGCCCGGGTTGCGCGCGGCCACCGCGCGGGCGCAATCGAGGAACAATCCCTCCGAGACGCGCAACACGTTCGCCTTGTGGACCGCGGTCACCTTCTTGCGGCGCGCGGCAGCGAGGCGGAACGCGGCCTCGGCGATGCGCATAGAGCCCGCGCGGCTGATCTTGCGCACGGAAAGCGCCAAGTCCGGCGTCGGCATGAACTCGCCGGGTCCGAGATGCATCGAGCGGTCGGCGTAGAAGCCTTCGGTGTTCTCGCGGCAGATCACGAGGTCGATGGGCTTGCCGAAGCGCGGCGGGCAGCCGGGCCGCGAGCGCGCCGGGCGGATGTTGGCGTAGAGATCGAGCCGGCGCCTGAGCTCGCCCGAGGGATTGATCCCCCCCTTCTCGCGCGGCGGATATTCGTGGTGCGAGACGGGGCCGATGACGATGCCGTCGGCGGCGCGCGCGCGCTCGTAGACGCTGTCGGGGAACGTGGTGCCTTCGCGCGCGAGGGAGGCGAGGCCGATCGCCGCGTGCTCGAAGGCGAGCTCGAGGCCGAGACGGCGCTGGACCGCGTCCAGCACCGTCATCGTCGCGGCCACGATCTCGGGGCCGATGCCGTCGCCGTCCAGAACCAGGATTTTCGGCGGCGCTTGCGCCATGGAACCTCGCTCGCGGCTCACGGACTCGGAAAGCCGTAAAGCCGCATCGGATTCTCGACCAGGATGCGGTTGCGCGTCGCCTCGTCGGGCACCCATTCGGCGAGGAGATCGAGGAGATCGCCGTCGTTCGGCATCGGCTTCTGCTCCGAGACGTGGGGCCAGTCGGTGCCCCAGACGAGCCGTCCGGGTGCGGCCTCGACCAACGCGCGCGCGAACGGGATCGTATCGCGGTAGGGAATGGGGCCGGGCGAGGTGCGGTTGGCGCCCGAGATCTTGACCCAGCAATCGGCACCGCGCGCGAGGCCGACGAGGGTCTGGAAGCCGCGATGGGCGACGCCGAGCCGGGTCGGGAAATTGCCGAAATGGTCGATCGCGAACGGCACCGGCAATTTCTCGAGGCGCGGCGCGAGCTCGTGCAAATTCGTCGCGTCGAGGAGGAGCTGGATGTGCCAGCCGAGCCCCTTGATGCGTTGGGCCAGGGTCTCCATCGCGTCGAGCCCGACGCCGCCGCCGAACAATATGTTGAGCCGCAAGCCGCGCACGCCGGCGCGGTCGAGGGATTCGAGCTCGCGCTCGCTCACGTCGGGCGGGACGACGCCAATCCCGCGTAGGCGCTTCGGCGCGCGCTTCAACGCCTCGACCATGACGCGGTTGTCGGTGCCGTAAACGCTGATCTGGACCAGGACGCCGCGCGCGATGCCGAGCGCGTCGTGCATCGCGAAGTAGGAGTCGAGCGACGCCGCGGGCGGGGTGTAGCTGCGCCCCGCGACGAAGGGCGGACCCGCGCTCGGGTCCGCGATCACATGGGCGTGGCAGTCGACAGCCCCCTTGGGCATGCGAAAGCGCGGCGCGCGCGGATTGGGGTCGGGGCCTTGGCAGAGCGACGCGTCATCCATGATCCATCCCCCGACTCTTCCGGTCCGGCCCACGCCGCGAGCGGAACGACCGGCGTCCTCGCGCGGTCTCGTTCCCTCGCCCATTCGCTTCCATCGACGCGCCGAGCGACCGGCTAACACGCCGCGCGACGCGCGGTCAAGATTACGGAATGCTTTCGTGCACCGATCTCGATCGCGCGGCGCCTCGGCCCTACCTCAGCGCCAAGCCAATGATCGGACGCCCGTTTCGGGAACGACTCGGAGCCGCCCGATCGCTTGGATTTGCTGCATCGCACGCGCGGCGAGGTCATTTCGACTCTTATGTTCCGCGCGCCGAAATGATATCATCCACGCCGATAAAAAGACGCTTCGACGCCGAGGTAGGCAGCCGGTTCCCCCGGGGACTAGGGAACAGGAAGATGAAGCAACAGGATTTGCGCGCGTCCGCGATCATCGCCGCCGCTTGGCTTATCGGCATGGCGATGTATTCGATTTGGTCCCAGCCCGCCTATACGGCGAGCGAGGGCGGCATCTACAATCTCGAGGGCGTGCCGTCGATCGCGGCGGATTTCTTCGCCGACGACCACGCGCCGAAGCACGACAAGCTGCCGGTGCGCTGGGCCCATCAGCGTTGGGGCGCCGTCTAGCCTCCAAGGGCATCTCGGCCGCGCGGCACGCGAAGGCCGGGCATCTTTCCCATGAGATCGCGATCCCGAGCGCCGAGCCGCGCGCGATCGATTGTGCGGCTCGAGCGCGCTGGCGGGCCGTTCCGCCATTCGATTCCGGACCGTCCGACGCGCCCGATTTCGGGTTTTCACGGCAACGCGCATCCTTTATCGTGCGCCCTCCGTCGCCAGCCAGAGCCCAGCGCCGCCCATGAAGCTCTACGATTGCAAGCCCGCGCCCAATCCCCGCCGGGTGCGTATCTTCCTCGCCGAGAAAGGGGTGACGCTCGAGACCGTCGAGGTCGATCTGCGCAACGGCGAGCAGTTCTCGCCCGCCTACCGGGCGCTCAATCCGCAATGCGTGGTGCCCTATCTCGTGCTCGACGACGGCACGGGCATCGGCGAGGTCGAGGCGATCTGCCGCTACATCGAGGAGACCCATCCGTCCCCGCCCCTCTTCGGCGCCGACGCGAAGGAGAAGGCCCTGGTCGCGATGTGGGAGCACCGCTCCGAGCATGAGGGCCTCTACGCCGTGGGCGAGGCGGCGCGCAACCTGATGAAGGGCTTCAAGGACCACGCGCTTCCCGGGCCCCATGAGCACGCGCAAATCCCCGCCCTCGTCGAGCGCGGGAAGACGCGCGCCCTCCAGTTCCTTGCCGAGCTCGACGCGCGGCTTGCGGCGAGCGAATACATCGCCGGACCGCGTTTCTCGATCGCCGACATCACCATGCTGGTCGCGGTCGACTTTCTCGGCTGGCTCAAGGTTTCCCTGCCCGAGGACCGGCCCCATCTCAAGCGCTGGTACGATGCCGTCGCGGCGCGGCCGAGTGCCAAGGCCTGATCCCGCGCCCGGCATGACGCAGGATCGTGACATAAGATAAGTGGAGGTCGAGGGTGCGCATCGAGAACAGCTTCACCGTCGCGGCCCCGCTCGAGCGCGCCTGGGAGATCCTGATCGACGTGCCGCGCATCGCGCCCTGCATGCCGGGGGCCGAGATCACCGAGACGATCGACGCGCGTCATTTCAAGGGCCGCGCCCAAGTGAGGGTGGGGCCGGTGGCGCTCGCGTTCCAGGGCGAGGCGTCCATCGAGGAGTTGGACGCGGCAGGGCGGCGCGCGCGCGTCAAGGCGCGCGGCAGCGACACCAAGGGCCGTGGCGGGGCCGAGGCCGAGCTCGTCTTCCGCCTCGTGCCCGAGGGCGACGCCTCCAAGGTCGAGGTCGCGACCGAGTTCCAGTTGACCGGTACGGTCGCCCAATATGGCCGCGCCCAGGGCCTCATCAAGGAGATCGCGGCCCAGCTCACCAAGGAGTTCGCGGCCAATCTCGCGCGCCAGATCGGGGCCGAGACGGCGCCGGCACCGGCTACCGCGAGCGTCGCCCCGAATGCCGCGCCGAATGCGGCGCCGAATGCGGCGCCCCCGGCGGCCGCGGCGCCGGCGCCCGCGGTCGTGCCGGTCTCGGGCCTCGGCTTGCTCTGGAAGGCGCTCAAGGCCATGCTGGCGCGTTGGCTCGGCCGCTCCTGACGCGCTCGGTGGACCCAAGATGAAGCCCGCCCCCTTCGCCTATCACGATCCGAAGACGCTCTCCGAAGTGACGGCGTTGCTCGCGCGTCTCGAGGGGGCGAAGCTGCTCGCGGGCGGCCAGTCGCTCATGTCGATGATGAATCTGCGCTTCGTCATGCCCGACCATGTGGTCGACCTCAACGGCGTAGCCGACCTCGACTACATCCGCGAATCCTCCGGGCGGCTCGAGATCGGCGCCATGACGCGCCAGCGCGCGATCGAGCGCTCCGAGCTCGTGCGCGCCAAGGCGCCGGTGCTGGTGGAAGCGCTCGAGCAGGTCGGCCATCACCAGACGCGCAATCGCGGTACGATCGGCGGCAGCCTGTGCCATCTCGACCCGGCGGCCGAGCTCCCGGGCATGGCGGCTCTTTACGATGCCGAGCTCACGGTCCTCGGGCCCAAGGGAAGCCGCAAGATCGCGATGAAGGATTGGGCGCTCGGCTACATGACGACGGCGCTCGAGCCCGACGAGGTCTTGACCGGGATCGCCTTTCCGCTTTGGCGCGAGCGCCACGGCCACGCGTTCCTCGAATTCGCGCGCCGGCACGGCGATTTCGCGATCGTCGGCGTCGGCTGCTTGCTGGCGCTCGACGGCGCGGGTGCCATCGCGCGCGCGGCCCTCGTCCTCGTCGGGGTCGACGTGAAGCCCATGCGGCTCGACTCCGTCGAGACGCTTCTCAAGGGCCAGGTTCCGGGGCCCGAGTTGTGGCGCGCGGCGGCCGACCATGCGCTGAAGATCGAGGCACTCTCGGACGCGATGGTCTCGGGCGATTACCGGAAGCGCCTCGCGGGCACGCTCACCGCGCGCGCACTCGCGCGCGCCGCCGAGCGCGCGGGAGGTGCCCGTGGCTGAGACGCGCAAAATATCCCTCACCGTCAACGGCACGCGTTACGAGCGCGAGGTCGAGCCGCGCATGCTGTTGGCCGATTTCCTGCGCCACCAGCTCGGCCTCACCGGAACCCATCTCGGCTGCGAGCACGGCGTGTGCGGGGCCTGCACGGTGCAGCTCGACGGCGTGAGCGTGCGCTCCTGCCTCATGCTCGCGGTGCAGGCGAACGGGCGCGCGGTGCGCACGGTCGAGGGGCTCCAAGCGCCCGACGGCACGCTGAGCCCGCTCCAAGCGGCGTTCCTCGCCCATCACGGGCTCCAATGCGGCTTCTGCACGCCCGGCATGCTCATGACCCTCGACGCCTATCTCAAGGAGAACCCGCATCCGACCGAGGCGCAATTGCGCGAGGCGATTTCGGGCAACATCTGCCGCTGCACCGGCTATCAGCAGATCGTCGACGCGGCGCTCGATGCCGCGGGCGCGCGTTCGGGGAGCTGACCATGGCGGGGCGCGTGTTCGGCATGGACGTGAAGCGCATCGAGGACCCGCGTCTTTTGACCGGGCGCGGGCGCTACGTCGACGACATCCATCTCCCCGGCATGGTCGAGGCGGCGTTCCTGCGCTCGAGCCACGCGCATGCGCTGGTCAAGGGGATCGATGCGCGCCGGGCGCTCGAGCTTCCGGGCGTGCATGCGGTCTGGCGCTTGGGCGATTTCGGCGCGGAATATTTGAAGAAGCCGCTCGCGGTCACCATTCCCCATCCGGCCGTGAAGCAGCCCTTCACCCAATTCCCGCTCGCGCCCGACGAGGTCTGCTTCGTGGGCGAGCCGATCGCGATCGTGCTCGCGGACAGCCGCTACATCGCCGAGGACGCGGTCGGCCTGATCGAGGTCGATTACGAGCCCTTGCCCGCGATCGCCGACTGCCTCAAGGCGCTCGAAGCCGACGCACCGCGCGCGCACAAGGGAGCGCCGGACAACGTCGTGGGGCGCCTCCGCGTCAATTTCGGCGACGTCGAGAAGGCGTTCGCCACGGCCCCCCACGTCTTCAAGGAGACCAACCGCCAGCATCGTGGCGGGCCGCACTCGATGGAGACGCGCGGCGTGCTCGCGAGCCACGATGCCGCGGCCGACCTTCTCACCGTCTGGAGCTCGACCCAGTCGCCTTACAATGCGCGTCGCTTCCTCGCGGCCCATCTCGGGCGCGACGAGCACAGCGTGCGCGTGATCGCCCCCGACGTGGGCGGCGGCTTCGGGCCCAAGGCCGCTTACTATGCCGAGGACGTGGCGGTGCCGCTCGCCGCCATGAAGCTCGGCCGGCCGGTCAAGTGGATCGAGGACCGGCGCGAGCATTTCCTCACCGCCAACCAGCAGCGCGATTCGATCTGGCGCATGGAGGTCGCGGCCGACGCACGCGGCAAGGTGCTCGGCGTGCGCGGGCACGTGGTCGTCGACAACGGCGCCTACGTGCCCTACGGCATCCTGCTCGCCATGTCGTCGCTCAATCCGCTGCCCGGGCCCTACGCGCTGCCGGCCCTCGACGTCACGGCCGAAGCGGTCTTCACCAACGCGGTCGCGACCTCGCCCGTGCGCGGCGCCGGCCGGCCCAACGCGGCCTACACGCTCGAGCGGCTCATGGACCTCGTCGCGCGCGAGCTGAAGCTCGACCGCGCCGAGGTGCGGCGGCGCAATCTCGTCCAGCGCGACCAATTCCCCTATGCCACGGGCATGAAGGCGCGCGACGGCTCGCCCCTCAGCTACGACAGCGGCGACTACGTGGCCGTGCTCGACAAAGCGCTCGCCCTCGGCGACTACGCGAGCTTCCCCGCGCGCCAGGCCGAGGCGCGGCGCGCCGGGCGATGGCTCGGCATCGGCGTCGCGAGCTGCAACGAGGATACCGGCATGGGCCCCTACGAGGGCGCGACGGTGCGCGTGACCCGCGAGGGCAAGGTCGTGGTGCAGACCGGGGCCGCGGCGCAAGGCCAGGGATTGCACACCATCCTCGCGCAGGTCGCGGCCGAGGCGCTCGGCGTCGAGCTCGCGAACGTCACGGTGAGCTCCGCCGACACGGCGAACTTTCCCTTGGGCGTTGCGACCGTCGGCAGCCGCGTCGCGGTGACCGCGAGCGCGTCGACCCATCTCGCCGCGATGGAGGTGCGCGCCAAGGCCCTGAAGCTCGCGGCCGCGACCCTCGAGGTCGCCGAGCAGGACCTCGTGATCGAGAACGGCATCGTGCATCCGGTCGGCGTGCCGGACATGAAACTGTCGCTCGCCGAGCTCGCGGCGAAGCTCATCTCCGTGCTCGCGGTGCCGGTGCCGCGCGGCTTCACGCCCGGCCTCGAGGCGACCGCCTATTACGACGCGGTGCGCCCCACCTATGCCGCCGGGAGCCAGGTGGTCGAGGTCGAGGTCGACATCGAGACCGGCGGCGTCAAGCTGTTGCGCTATTCGGTCGCGCACGATTGCGGCGTGGTGATCAATCCGGGCCTGGTCGACGGGCAGGTCATCGGCGGCATCGTGCACGGCATCGGCAACGCGCTTTTCGAGCGCATGATCTACGACGAGGGCGGCCAGCCGCTCACGACCAATTACGGCGAGTATCTGCTCCCCACCGCGACCGAGGTGCCGCGTATCGCCCTCGCCCATCTCGAGACGCCGTCGCCGCTCAATCCCCTGGGCGTCAAGGGGGCGGGCGAAGGCGGCACCATTCCGGCCGCGGCCGGCATCGTGTCCGCGATCGAGAACGCGCTCGAGCCGCTCGGCCTCAGGCTCACCGACCATCCCATCGGCCCGCAAAGCCTCCTCGAGGCGATCGACGCCGCGCAATCCAAATCCGGAGCCACCGCATGAAATTCCCCAAGGAGCGCATCGATTATTCCGCGATCGTCGACCGCGAGCCCATCAAGCTGCCGGGCGGTGCCCGCGTCGTCGTGTGGCCGATCGTGAACCTCGAGGTGTGGGACATCACGCGCCCCATGGCGCGCACCGTGCTCGCCCCGCCCATGGGCCAGACGCTGGTTCCCGATTTCCCCAACTGGAGCTGGCACGAATACGGCATGCGCGTCGGCGTTTGGCGCTTCTTCGATCTGTTCAAGCGCTTGGGCATCCGGCCGACGCTCGCGCTCAATGCCCGCGTCTGCGAAGATTATCCGCGCGTCGCCGAACAAGCCCGCGCCGACGGCTGGGAATTCATGGGCCATGCCTACGAGCAAGGGCCCATCCATGCAGAGCCGGATCAGGCGGCGATGGTCGCGCGCGCGCTCGACGTCATCGAACGCTTCTGCGGCAAACGGCCGCTCGGCTGGCTTGGGCCGGGGCTGACCGAGACCCTCGAGACGCCAGAAATCCTGGCCTCAGCCGGCGTCAAATATATCGGTGATTGGGTCTATGACGACGAGCCGACGACAATCGGCACTGCCGCCGGACCACTGGTGACGCTGCCCTACACGGTCGAGCTCAACGACATTCCGATGATGATGGTGCAGCACCACACCTCGGACGTGCTGCTCCAGCGCGCGATCGATCAATTCGACCGGCTCTATGCCGAAGGCACCGAGCGCGCCAAGGTGATGGCGGTCGCGGTGCATCCCTACATCAGCGGCGCGCCGCACCGGATCAAATATTTCGAGGCGATCTACGAGCACGCCCGCAAGCACCCGGGCGTGCTGTTCTGGACCGGCGAGCAGATTCTCGACTGGTACCTCGGCGCTCGC